>DAOUKA010000464.1:0-1669 GCA_034421915.1 Anaerolineae bacterium | reverse complement strand
CGGACTGGGTTCGGCAGATGGTGCGTGGCTGTGCAGCTGCGGTGCGTCGGGATCCTCATCGCATTCGCATTCATCATTTCATTCACAGCATTGGCAGCAGCGCCACCGTCAGTTACGAGGTAGAGTGGCCGAAAGACCAGTATCTGCCTTCCGAATACTATGTGGCTGCGCTTCGCCGCGATGGGCAGCTACAGATTCATCGATACCCCGATGATCAGAGGCTTCCCGGTCTCGCTGGCGCTGCCCAGCCCGAAACTGCTCTCCGCTTGGTAAATGACCATGTTCTGACAGTGCCAGCCCGCCGCGCACGTGTCCAGCTGATTCGATACAGACCTGCATATCGTGCTGTGCTGCGGCACAGGATAGGCAAGGTTAAGCTCTATGCCCGCATAGTCCGACCTTCCGCATTTGAGCCTGTTCTCGCGGCTTACAGACTTTCAGCACAATCTGGTTTCGCTGTCCCCAGACTGGGCGGATATTGGGCGGCAGGCGGTGTCTTTTGGTTCACCGAAGTAAGGGGACGAAACCTGCGCCCACTTGTCAGAGAGGGCAAAGCGCCGAATCCTGACCGCTTGCTTCATGGGCTCGAAGTGTTGTGGCGCCTGCCTCCCGAAAATTATGCTGTCCGTCCATTTGACCTCGCAAGAGCGTATCGGCGAGCATCGCGGAGCTTTAAGCACAATCTGCGCGATGATAGGGAAGCCTCGCGCAGCCTGAACGCAGCCACCGAGTCGCTTGCCCCCTTTGTCCGCTCATGGCGTCCGTCCTGCATGGCGCATAACGACTTTTACGATGATCAAATGCTGGTGCTTCGGGATGAGCGAATAGCCCTCGTCGACTTTGAGGAAATCGCTGCGGGCGATCCCATGCTTGACGTTGGCAACTTCCTTGCTCATCTTCGCTGGTCATCTCGTTTTACACGAGAAGCCCGGGCCGCAAACTGCCGTGACTATCACAGCATGCTCCGAGACGCCGCCATAGCGCGATTCCGCTGGAACAAGCGCAGCCTCGCACTTCGTGAGGCAGTCTGTCTGTTCAGGGTTTGCACGAATGCGATTCGCCATCCCCGAGCCAACTGGCAGAGCAAATTGAAGGCCGGCCTTTCGCTGGTAAATGAATGTTTGGGATAATCCCTGCGGGCGGTACGCCTTGCCTAGAATCTTGCGAAAACCTGACAAAAAGCCCTTGACAAGGCAGTTACCGCACCCTATAATGGTTAGTGAGTTGCCCTTATTGGCGGCTCGGTGCATCTTGACAGTTACATAATAGATCAATGCGAAGGTAATAGCGAAGTATCGCGAGTTCAAGCAAGTCGGTGTCTCCGCATGATATATGGCGTAAAGCGAAGAAGGGTGCACAGTGGATGCCTAGGCATGTCGTGCCGAAGAAGGACGTGTTATGCTGCGAAGAGCTGCGATGAGGTGCATAAGACCGTAAGAGTCGCAGGTGTCCGAATGGGGAAACCCGCTGCGGTTCAAGCCGCAGCATCCCGTTAAGGGAGGGGAACCGCTCGAAGTGAAACATCTGAGTAGGGCGAGGAAAAGAGAGGATTCTGCGAGTAGTGGCGAGCGAAAGCGGATGAGCCCAAACCGTCTGCTATGTCAGGCGGGGTTGCAGGACTCTGCATAAAGGACGGAAGCCGAAGCGGAAGTATCTGGGAAGTTATGCC
>DAOUKA010000463.1:0-12040 GCA_034421915.1 Anaerolineae bacterium | reverse complement strand
GGAAATCCGCGCTTGCCTTCAATCGCTTCGAACAATGCGGTTTCTTCGCCACAGATATAAGCGCCAGCCCCGCGGCGCAGGTGCACTTTCAGCGAGAAACCGCTATCCATGATTCCCCCACCGAGCCAACCCCGCGATTCCGCTTCCTGGATAGCCCGCCCCATAATTGCGGTGGCTTTGGGATATTCCCCGCGGATAAAGAGATAGGCTTCGTCTGCGCCAATCGCATAGGCGCCCAGCGCGATGCCCTCCAACACCAAATGAGGATGATGTTCCAGCAAGACCCGATCCTTGAAGGTACCGGGTTCGCTTTCGTCAGCATTACAGACCATATATTTGGATTCACCGGCCGCCTGCCGTGTCAGCTTCCATTTGAGGCCGGTCGGGAAAGCGGCACCCCCACGCCCGATGAGACCAGAGGCTTCGACTATTTTGATCACTTCGTCCGGCGACAAACCCGCCAGTGCTTTGCGCAAGGCGGCATAATCGCCATAATCAGACAGAGTTTGCGGCGCGGCGGTAAGCCCGGCATCAAGCATCACTGAGCTTTCATCGCCTGCCGGGCTGAAATAGTCACCATCCCAATCCACAAGCAGCGAATCCACCGTCACCGACGGCAGCGCCATATCCGACTCACCCCTGACGCTCGCCAAAGCCGCTGGCGCATAATCACACATGCCCAAGCAGGGCGCATGCTCCACCGTATAACCGCCATCAGCGGTAGTTTCGCCTGGGGAAATACGCAGTCGAGCGCATAAAGCTCCCAAAACATCATCGGCGCCAGCCAAGGCGCAGCTTGGGTCGGTGCAAATCCGAATCATGCGCTCGCCGGTGGGTTGGTCATAAAACAGCGCATAAAACCCGATGACACCAAAAATATCCGCTTCGGGCACCCGCAGAACATGCGAAATCCGATGCACCTGCTCGGCATTGATGCTGCCACAGGCAGCCTGAACATCCCACAGAACAGGCAGCAGTGCCTCGCGCCCGTGACCCTGATACGATTCCAGCAAGACATCTATGTCAAATTGGGGAAGCATCACCGCACTCAACTTCCTGATAATTTATTCAAGCTGCTGCCTCGCCTGCTGGAGTTCTTCAGGCGTATTCAAATTCGTGAAGGACTGACAGGCCGCATCATAAGGTGCATAATCCGCCTCATCCAGATAACGCACTCGCACCCGCTCATAAAATCGGATAATCTTCAGGCGATTGGCATCAAGCTGTTCCCGTATCGGCATCAGGCAGGCTTGACTGTAGATGGCGTGCAATCCCTGTGGATAGCCAGCGACACGCGGCACAACAATGTCAATGGCATCGCTGATTTGGGCAATCATAAAGCGCAGTAGTTTGGTCTTAATGAAGGGCATATCACAGGCAATGACCAGCGTATGTGGATTATTGGCACAGGTCAGCGCCGTATAAATGCCACCCAGCGAACCTTTATTCGGGCGGACATCCCGAAACATGGCCAACCCGAGATGTCGATAGCGTTCAGGTTGATTGGTAATCAAAATCGTCTCCGATTGCCCCAGATTTTGGCTGCGCTCAATGACATGCTGTATCAAGGGTTTGCCCGCAAGTTCGATAAATGCCTTGTCCCTGCCCATGCGGGTGCTTTTGCCCCCAGCCACAATCGCCACCGACAACTTCAGCATCAGTCCATCCTAATGTACAAATTGCGTCGGATCCTTGATAGCCCCTTGATCTTCCAGTGAAAGCTCCGCTCGGCCCGCCTCAACTTTTTCCAGCTTGACGGCCGCCATCTTGAAATCAGGTATCTTGGCGCGCGGGTCGATTTTGTCCAGGGTCAGGATATTTGCCGCCGCTTCGACAAAATGGAATGGTAAAAACACCGTCCCCTGCGGCGACCTGCCTGTAACCATCACCTGACACGTTACCTCCCCACGTCTGGAGGTGATTTTGACCCAATCGCCAGAAATGAGCCGCAACTCTGCGGCATCATCGGGGTGCATCTCGATAATCGGCAGCGGAAAAGCCTCGTCCAGTTTCGACCGCCGCGTCATCGTTCCCCCATGCCAATGAAACAGCACCCGACCCGTTGTCAGATGATAAGGATATTCATCATCGGGATGCTCGCTTTCACTGCCATATTCGAGTTCCCAAAATTTCCCTCGGCCGCGCGGGAAGTCGTCCGCAAACAAATAGGGCGTTCCCGGATGATCCAAGGCAGGACAGGGCCAATGCACGCCCCCTTCCGCTTCAAGCCGTTGATAAGTGATGCCGTAAAAGTCTGGTGTTAGCTGACGCATTTCTTCCCAAATTTCTTCGGGCGCTTGATAATCAAAGCCAGCACTGCGCTCGATGCCGAGTTGGGCTTCCATGCGTTTTGCCAGTTGACACACAATTTGCCAGTCCGGCAATGCGTCCCCGACAGCGGGCAGCGCTTGCCGCACCCGCTGCACCCGCCGGTCGCTGTTGGTAAAAGTGCCTTCTTTTTCGGCAAAGCTGGCAGAGGGCAAAATGACATCCGCCATTTCGCCAGTCTCATTCATAAAAATGTCGATGCAAACCAGCAAATCCAAAGCCTCCAGAGCGTGTTGGGCATGGGACAAATTGGGTTCGCTCATCATCGGATTTTCGCCCATGACAACCATCGCTTTAATCTGACCCGTCAAGGCGCCATCCACCATTTCTGTGACCGTTAAGCCTGGTTCAGCAGACAGCCATGTCCCCCAGGCGTTTTCAAATTTGCGCTTGACCGCCGCATCGCTGACAGGCTGATAGGCGGTATAGACATTGGGCAAGCCGCCGCTGTCGGAGCAGCCCTGCACATTATTTTGACCGCGCAAAGGGTTGAGTCCGGTGCCAGGCTTGCCGGCATGTCCACACATCAAAGCCATATTGGTAATCGACAACGTGTTGTCAGTACCATGCGTACTCTGGCTGATGCCCATGCCCCAGTAAAACGCCGCCCGCTCGGCATCGGCATACAATCGCGCTGCCTGTCGGATGTCATCGGCCGGCACGCCGCTAATCGCCTCCGCCCATTCTGGCGTGCAGTGTTCAAGCGATTCGACATATTCATCAAAACCTTCGGTGCGCTGTTCAATAAACTGCAAGTCAAAGCGCTTTTCGGTCACAATCACATTCGCCATTGCCTGAAAGACCGCTACATCGGTACCAGGTTTCTGACGCAGCCAGAGGGTCGCAAAATCGGTCAACTCGATTTGACGGGGGTCAATCACAATCAGCTTGGCGCCGTTCTTGCGCACCGCTTTTTTCAGGAACAAACTAATGACCGGATGGGTTTCGGTGGTATTGCTGCCAGTCACAATGAAGGTATCCAGGTGTTCCATTTCAGCGATGCTGTTGCTCATCGCACTGGATCCAATCGCAAGCTGCAAGCCGGTCACACTGCCGGCATGACAGAGCCGAGCGCAGTGATCGACATTGTTGGTTTTCATCACCGCCCGAATCCACTTCTGAAAAACATAATTATCCTCGTTGGTGGCTTTGGCACAGGCATAGCTGGCGACACTGTCGCCCCCGTGTGCCTTGATGATGCCTGTCAAGCGTTCCGTAGCATAATCGAGCGCTTCATCCCAGCTTGCATGGCGAAAGTTGCCACGCTCACCTTCACGAATGAGAGGTGTTTTCAATCGGCGCGGATGCGTGGTGAAATCCAGACCAAAGCGCCCTTTGACACAAAGATTACCGTAATTGGGGGCACTGTCAAAAGGGGCTTCTACCCGATAGATTTGCTGGTCTTTGATATGCAGGTTCATTTGACAGCCGACGCCGCAATAGGGGCAGGTTGTGCGAGTAACCGCATCCGGGTACAGCATAGTCATCACTAAGGCCTCTCAAACGATGGACTGTATTTGCATTATATACGAGTCAGCTACTTTTGCCAACAAGCCAGGATCAGCGCATCAAAATGAGAGGCGGGGTATAGAGGGCCGCCTGTTTCTTACAGGGGGAGATTCGACACTAAGCCTTTGTCATGTTGCAAGTCAGAGACTCCCCCGCTTGCAAGACTTGAACCTGGTCAAAGCTATAGCTGCCAAATGAGGCGAGTTGCAGCACATCGAATTGGATTTTGCCATACAAAACCTTGAACTCGACTGTACAGCTGCCATCTTGATGGGGGTTCAGATGACAAGTTCCCCAGGCATAACCCGTTGACCAGAAATGCTGACAGGCTTGGGATGCTGCGGCAAATGTGAGTTTGTTATCAATAGCAGAGTATTGGAAACCTGAAAGTGCCAAAACAGCCGCCCAGCTTGCCATGGCTCTGGCATAATGATGACCGCATTCCGCCTCATCAAACGGATTGCGTTTGAAGCCATCATAACGGTCACGTATTGCCTGAATACATTTCAATCCGTTTTCGAGGTCATCTTCATATAACATGCCAACAGCCGCTGTATACTCGAAGCCCGTCATAACCTCGTTATAATAGGGAAAGGGACGTGCCGGGCGGTTGCCGCGCGGATAGGTGGCCATCAGCAATGCGGATTCGCCGTTGAGCACATAAGAGCGCATATGATTGAAATGTCCGTACATGCTCTCTTTGAAATTGTAGCGCATGATACTATCTAGTGTGCGCTTGACATGATTCTCATCAACGATATAACCCAAGCCACAAACATGCGCCAGGAATTGCCCGACAAGCTGGTCGACGAGACAACCGGCTCCCAACTGAAGCACCGGTTCAGTTGGGGAGGGGGACATAGAATGTATTAGCATACTAAAAACAGAATCGCTGCTGGCAGCCGCACGGATTTCATGTTCATAGTATTCGCCATTGAACAGGTTTTCGTCAATCCACTGCCGTCCCTGGGTGTATAATTGCCGACACTCATCCGCGAACGCTGTTTCATCAAGATGTCTCGCCATTTCTTCAATTGCCCGCAGCGCCCCCAGATACCAAATGCCCATTTGCGGGTTGGGACCATAATATTCAACATCCATGGTATTGTGTTGACAACCTTCCATCACGCCATCTTTATCAGCATCCCATCCACCCGGTCGCCAGCAGAATTCGATGGCCTTGCGGGCATTCGGCCACATCTGACGGAGATCATCGGTGTTGCCGGATAGCTGCCAATCTCGGTATAATTTCATAATGCAGCCCATCTGCCCGTCTGCCGCCGCCAGCGACCATGATGACGCATGTTCCAAGGGCAGATCCACACGGAAGCTCATCCCGCCATCTTTACGAGTGGCATAATTAAACTCAACTTCGCGCATACCCCAAGCAAGCTCACCAAACAGAAATGCCGTTGCCTGTTCATAATTCCAAACATGCGTACAAGACCCAAAACAGCACCCGGCGGTATCATCGCAGCCTTCCCAGCCAAACATAAAACCGTCCGGCGTGCGGAAGACAGTTTGTGAGCGGAGCGTGCTCAAGTTATATAGTGCCGCTTCTTTGACAACATCTGGCAAATCACTGTCACACAAGCTCGTGACAAATGCCAGAGTTTCTGCTTCCAAGTCATGTAAGCGATTCGCCATATAGGCAGCGACTTCCCAAGCATCTCCATACTGCGTCGTATAATAGTTGCCAATCCGTATGCCAGCTTGAATCGGGCTTTGCGGGTGGCTCAAACCGGTTTCTTTCCAGGTTGACCGATTCGGAAAATGCCAAGTCAGGAAGAACGTCACTGATTTTGAACTATTCGCAGGCGCTTTTAATGAGACTGATAAAGAGGCGGTGGGTGAGTCTTTTCCCTCTTGTTCGCGCTCTTCGAGCCGCCCGTCCTCGCTGAAGTCATCCCAGAAATCAAGCAGTGAATCGCCCCAGCTATAATTTGCCCAAGCGGTGCGATGGGTTATATTGCCTTGTTCGGGAGTTGCGAGCGCGAGCGTGCCCCATTGGAAGGAGTCAGGGTCAACACCCTTAGACTGCATAAAAATTCCGCAGAGATTGTCCTGCTGGCGATAGCTGTTGATGTTTTGCTGGCATTGCCCGCTTGTGCCGTCGGTGCCGATAAAATTTTGCAGGCTGCCGCAAACAGCTGCATCAATATCTTGGTCCGTTTCATTGATGAGTACAAAGCGCAAAACCGCGGCTGGGATGCCACTGGCATCGCTATTGGCGGGAATAAGCGGGTTAAAGGCTTGCAATTGCACCTTCAGCGGCACATCAGGATCCTCAAGATTAACCTGCCCAAAAGGATAAGCTGCCTCGAAGGTGCAATGACGAAAACGCGGCAAGCCGTGATTCGGAATCATGGCGCCGCGCGCCCCTTCATAATCTTCCGGCGGGATAACACCTTCCAGAGCGCGTGTACTGGCGTGTCCTTCTTTTGTTCGTGTATAGAGACAGAAAAAACTTTGTTGCAGTTCAAAGCCTTTTGCAGGTCGATTGACAATTTCCCAATCATGCAGATTGCCGCGTCCTCCCAGTGATACCGTACCCGTACCAATGCCACCGAGCGGCAAGCCTATTTGCCGCAGGTGATTCTGATCGTATCTTGTCAGAACAGGCCATGTATTATTTGATGCTGTCATTTTGTTTATCCCTTTGGTGGTGGATATGCTTTGTGTTTGCAAGTTTGTTTCAAGCGAAGGGGTTTAACCCTTCAAACCAGAGCGAGTCAACGCTTCAATAATCCAGCGCTGCGCCACGATAAATACAAATAGGACAGGCAGGATTGCCAGCGTAACGGCCGCCATCACGACTGACGGGTTGCCAGAATTCATGTAGCCAGTCAAGAGGGCGATGCCTTGCGGCAGTGTCATCAAATCCCAAGACGTAAGGAATATCAAGGCGGCAAAATAGGCATTCCAGGTAGCATTAAAAGTGATGATGCCCAAGGTCGCCAATCCTGGGCCCGCCAAAGGCAAAGCAATCTGCAGAAAAGAGCGAACATGCCCGGCACCATCGACCCGCGCTGCATCAAAGAGCTCCTGCGGCATCTGCTTAAAAAACTGCCGCATCAAAAAAACGCCAAAGACACTGATTAAAGCGGGGAGAATCAGCGAGGCGTGGGTGTTGACCAGCTTTAACTCCGCCATCATCAGGTAAATCGGAATAATTGTCACCTGCCCCGGCACCATCAAAGATGCGAGCAGGAACATAAACAAGAAACTGCGTCCAGGGAAGCGCAAGCGGGCAAAGGCATAACCTGCCATTGAACAGGTCGTCAGCTGCCCCAAGGTCGTCAGCACTGAAATTTTCAGGCTGTTCAAGAAGAAAAGCTCAAAAGGCACATTCGATTCAAAAGGCGCAAGGTAATTTTCAAACCGCCATTGAGTAGGCAGCCACTGCGGCGGCAGCTTATAACTGTCGGCAAGCGGGCGCAGCGATGTCGAAAACATCCACAGCAGGGGCATCAAGACCAAGATGGCAGCGATGGTCAACACAATGTACGAGAGGACATCTCGCCACTTGAGCGGCTTTTTACTCTGCCAGACCAAACCTTTGACGGTAGGAGTTGGAAATTTCGTCTGTGCGATCATAGTTCGCTGTCTTTCGCTCGCTTATTCATAGTGGACCCAGCGTCGACTGACCAGAAACTGAATCAAGGTGACTGCCATAATCACGATAAAGAGTGTCCAAGAAATGGCGGCGGCATAGCCAAAATCCAGCCGCTGGAATGCCTGCTGATAGATATACATGACGACGCTACGAGTAGCATCGCCTGGCCCGCCGGCTGTCAGCACGAAAATGGAATCAAAAACTTGCAGTGCGCCTATCATGAAAATGACAAGGATAAAGAAAATGGTCGGGCTTAACAGCGGAATGGTGATTCGAAAAAACAGCTGCCGTTCGTTGGCGCCATCCAACTGCGCCGCCTCATAATACTCATGTGGGATCGACTGCAAGCCTGCCAGGAAAACCAGCATGGCAAAACCCGTGTTCTTCCAGACATCCATGATAATAACGGCAGCCATCGCCCATTGCGGGTTGCTCAGCCAGGGTATGGGGTCGATGCCGAGCGTACCGAGATAATAATTGATGACACCAGTATCCTGCTGGTAGAGATAGCGCCATATCACGGCAATATACGTATGCGCAATCAAGATGGGAAAGAAAAAGACCGAGCGATAAAAATTACGCATTAAGGCGGGCATGCGTCGATTGAGAAAGACCGCCAGCAGCAAGCCAATGCCAGCATTAAAGAAAACTGCGAATGCGGTGAAAACGATGGTGTTGCCGTAAGTGGTACGCAGTCGACTATCATTGAATAACCTGGAATAGTTGTCCAACTCGACATAAAAAGAATCGCCCAGAATGTTGTACTCATAAAAGCTGATTCGCAGCGATTCCACCAACGGATACAATATAAAAATTGCAAAGCCGATGAAGGTAGGCAGAATAAACAGATAGCCGGCCAGGGCTTCGCTCCATTTGGGTGTCAGCTTCAGCTTGAGCATTTGCTTTCCTCTTTACTAATAATCCGCGTTTCGCGCAAGCGCAGAAGGCTTGTTATTTAGCATGAGCGCAATTGCCTTAAACGTTGCGGCCGCACAGCTGTTTCATACCGACCGACACAGGCCTGCGCTGTATTCTATACAGACCTGTGTCGTATTATATGAGGTGAAAAGCTGATTTACGAAGACATCCGCTCTGCTAGCCGATCCATGGCGCTGGTCAGTTCGATATGGGCGGCTTCCAGACCTTGCTCGGCAGTGACGTTATTCGCCATTATTTCACTGAGATGCCGCATGACAATCTCCGACATTTCAGCAAAGTTGGCTGGCGATGGCACCGGCTTGATGTCATTCAGACTCTCCCAGAAGTAATTGGCATGTTCTGGGAAGGCGAGGAACTGCTCGCTTTCAGCAGAAGAGCGGCGTGAAGGGATGAAGGTGCCGAATCGAATGGAATCGATATCGGTTTCGGCGCTGGAAAACTCTTTGACCAGTTCAAGGGCAAGCGGCACATTTTGCGCTGTCCGGGTGATTGCCCAGCCGCCTGAACCGAAGACGGTAGTAGCAGCCTGCTTTCGCGGCCAAGGCACAATATCAACCTGGGTGAAGCCGTTAGCAATGTAATTGGCGAAAGTCCAGCGTCCGAAGCAAACCATAGCTGCCCTCTCAGAGGTAAACAAGCCAAGCGAATCCGTGCCTTCGACATTTGGCGCGACGCCATGTTCGTGAACTAGCGAATGCAGAAACTGAACGGTCTCCAGCACCTTAGGATCATCCAGATTAGATTGCGTCCAGTCGTCATTCAATACGGAAGTGCCATTGGTGAAGAACCAAGGCTGCAAACCGAAAAAGAAGAAGGGGATGACATAGCCAAATACTTTGTCAGCACCTTCGCCAGTAGTCAGGGTCGTGGCTGCTTCGAGGAAGTCATCCCAAGTCCATTCAGGATTGGGCATGCCCAACCCTGCAGCCTCAAACATGTTGGTATTGTAATGGAAAATCATGTTGTTCCATTCACGAGTGACGAAGTAAGTTTGGCCATCAGCGCCCGCCAAGCCATCTGCCAATGCCTGGTGAGAATCATCAGCGAGCTCCTGCAAGACGGGGTCAGCCGCGAAGGCATCATCTAACGGCAGCAGAATGCCAGCGGAAATGACTTCGTGCGCGCCTTCAATGGCGATGGCAATGACATCAGTCTGCAAGCCGCTCCGAATGCGTAGGAGCAGATTGGTGGCGAAACCGCCCCAGCCTTCGGTCGATGGAATGTAGAGGTCTTCAACAGTGACGTTGGGATAGGTTTCGTTGAAACGGGCGATGGCGTTGGCGAATACTTCTTGGTGCTGTGCGCCACCGAAGTTGTAGACAACAAGATGATCGGTAATATCAGTCGGCACAGCCTGAGCAAGCACAGAACTCAGTGGCAGACCATAGGCGGCAGCCAATGCAGCGGCCCCACCCATGCCGGTGTACTTCAAAAAATCGCGGCGCGTTATTTTATTAGACATTAGTCACTCTCCTAAAATAAAAAATTGATTCGAACATCATCTAAATTATATGTCATTTACTAAATTAGTCAAGTTATTAGTTCGGAATTTTAGTATAATTTACCCGATTTACTGGCTGTTTTTAGTAAAACTCGCAGAAATGCTGCTAAATCTGATATTGACAGATGTTAAATTTTTAGTAAAATTGTCAGACATTTAGTAAAAGTGGTCAAGTAAAATGCTATGAAGCCCACAATCACCGATGTCGCCAAACTGGCTGGGGTCTCCCCTTCAGCCGTATCCATGTACCTCAACAATCGTCCGGGGATTAGCAAAGCAACACAAGTCAGGATTGCCAATGCAATTGACGAATTGGGATATGTGCCGCGATCCAATGACTCCAAGAACAAATCCAAGGGATTTATTGGACTGCTGGTAGAAAAACTCCCCACAGCCCTAGCCAGTGATATGTTCTATGCGGATGTGGCTTCCGGCATCCAAAAAGAAGCGGAAAGCTTGGGGTATAGCATTGCCGTCAGCGTCATCAACGAACCCATCAAGAGTTTGCCGCGCTTGGTAGATGAAGATTCTGTCGCCGGTCTGATTGCCATTGGCGGCGGAGATATTACCGATGCTTTGCTGCAACTTATCGTCAATAACAATATGCCCGTGGTGACGGTAGATAATCAGAGCAATCTGCAAGCTCTGAACAATGTTACCGTGGACAATTATCGCGGCGCCTGGCTTGCAACCCGGCATCTGATTGAATTGGGGCATCAACGGATTGCCATCATCCGCGGACCCCAAAAATACAAAAGCCTGACGGAACGTTTTCATGGTTATCTCAATGCGCTCGTGGATGCCGGAATGGAAATCGACCGAAATCTGGTGCAAGAACCTCTGTCAAGCGGATTGCCCAATAAGGGATACCTGGAAATGAAGGCACTGCTCTTGATTGATGGGCCACCGACTGCGGTGTTTGCCGTCAGTGACCGAACCGCATTGGGGGCGATACAGGCGCTAAGGGAAGCGGGCATCACGGTGCCAGATGATATGAGCATCGTTGGTTTTGATGATATGCCACCCTACGCCTACCCCGCCCCGACTCTGACCACTGTGACCAGCGAGCGGCTGGCGATGGGTCATATTGCGATGCAAAGGCTTCATCAGTTTATCAATGACCCTGCGCTTGTGCCAATCAGCATTGTTATGCCGACCCAACTCGTTATCCGCGAATCGAGTCGCTCATTATCCCAAGATGAAATTCGTTTTAGCTAAGACTTAAAATAGAGGCTGTCGTATCATTAGCAAATATCAAAGGAAATCGTGATGAGCTATCATGCCAACCAAGCATTGCCCAAGACCATGCCCGCGATTGTTTGTCATGGACCCGAAGACTACCGCTTGCAGGAATGGGATGTGCCAGAGCCAGCCGCGAACGAAGTAGTCATTCGGGTGCAATCGGTTGGCATCTGTGCCAGCGACCTGAAGTGTTATCAGGGGGCGCCGCTTTTCTGGGGCGATAAACAGCGCGAAGGATATTGTCAGTCACCGGTCATCCCTGGGCACGAGTTCGTGGGCGAAGTGGTGGCATTGGGCGCGGGCGCTGCCGAAAAATATGGATTGGCATTAGGTGATACCGCCGTCTCCGAGCAGATTGTGCCCTGCTGGAATTGCCGCTTTTGCCGCCGCGGCCAATACTGGATGTGTCAGGACAAGCACGATGTCTACGGCTTCCGTCAAGCGACCTTTGGCGCGATGGCAGAATATATGAAGTTCCCGGTGGGCGCTCTGAATTACAAAGTTCCCAAATCCATCCCACTGCATCACGCCCCCTTTATCGAACCCCTAGGCTGCTCTATTCATGCAGTGCAGCGTGGTGAAATCCGGCTGGATGATGTGGTCGTGATTGCTGGCTGCGGCCCGCTCGGATTAGGCATGATGGCGGCCGCGCGGCTCAAGAACCCCCGCTTGCTGATTGCTATCGACTTGAATGAGGATAGACTGAATATTGCCAAACTCTGCGGCGCCGATTTGGCATTGAACCCGCGCCAGGTGGATGTGGTCGACGAAGTGCTGAAGCTGAGCGATGGCTATGGCTGTGATGTTTATATCGAAGCCACTGGTTATCCCGCCGCCGTCGAACAGGGTTTGCACATGATTCGCAAGCTGGGCACCTTTGTCGAGTTCAGCGTCATGCGCGAGCC
>DAOUKA010000462.1:0-19270 GCA_034421915.1 Anaerolineae bacterium | reverse complement strand
AATTAGAGGATTATTGGATCGAGCGAAATCAGATTCATCTGCTTATCAAGTCAGGCAATCCAAATTTGAAAGGCGAAAAGACGGGTGGGCTGAAAAATCCCACTCGCCCTTGTTTTTCACATCAATTATCAAACAGAAAATTATTGACCGCGATTCCGTTTGCGCAGGAAAGCCGGCAAATCAGTATTCTGCGGGTCGATATTTTCATACGTGCGCGGGTCTTCCTGCGGAGCGGATGTCGGCCCGGAGCGCCGCTGATAGGGTGAACCGCCGCTTGATATGCTGCCGCCTTGCCTTGGAGACTGTACTTCCACATCTTCATACTGCCGCTTCCGTGGCTGCTGATGTGGCAGGGGTGGCAATTTACCCCCTTCCTTCATACTCGTTTCCAGCCGACTGCGCTCAAAGCCGGTCGCGATCACGGTAATGTTGACTTCGTCGCCCAGGCTCTCGTCAATATGCGCACCGAAAATCAAATTGCATTCGGGATGGGCGCTGTCTTTGATAATCGCCGCCGCCTCATTGACCTCAAACAGGGTCAAATCTGAGCCGCCGGTAATCGAGAAGAGGATGCCGCGGGCGCCGTCAATGGTGACATCAAGCAAGCCGCTGGTGATAGCTTGGTCGGCTGCCTGACGGGCGCGGTCATCGCCAGCCGCGCGGCCGACAGCCATCAGCGCCGCGCCGCCCTCGGACATGATGGTGCGAACATCGGCAAAGTCAAGGTTAATCAGACCGGGTACGGTAATCAATTCGGAAATGCCCTGAATCCCCTGACGCAGCACATCATCGGCGAGCGAAAATGCCTGCTGCAATGTCGAACGCTTGTCCGCCATTTGCAGCAAACGGTCATTCGGAATCACGATGAGCGTATCAACCTGGCTCTTGAGCGCTTCGATGCCGGTCTTCGCCAGCTGCGAGCGGCGCGTCCCCTCGAAGGCGAAGGGACGGGTCACGACCCCAATCGTCAATGCGCCCAGTTCCTTGGCAATCTGGGCAATAATGGGCGAAGCGCCCGTGCCGGTGCCACCGCCCATCCCACAGGCGACAAAAATCATATCCGAGCCGCGAAGCACCTCAAGCAGGTCTTCCGAACTTTCTTCGGCGGCCTTTCTTCCGATTTCAGGGTTGCCGCCAGCGCCAAGGCCGCGGGTTAGTTTATCCCCGATGCGAACTCGAGTCTTGGCTTTGGAGAGTATCAGCGCCTGGTTGTCAGTATTAACGGCGATGAATTCGACTCCCCCCAAACCCTCGTTAATCATGCGATTGACCGCGTTGCCGCCGCCGCCGCCGACGCCAACGACTTTAATCTGCGCGAAATTATCTCCTGGAAGCAGTTCATTGACCATAATGTGTCCCTTTTTGAATCAACACGCTCATTTAACGTGCCTTGATAAAATCCGTCTAGTTATTGTACACACATTTCCGACAAATGCAAAATGGTAGAGCAGGCAATTTTACAACTTCGTTTTGCGCCAATCATTTTCCGGCAGGAAGCGGCGCAAAAAGTCGTTTATGCGCTGCACCAGCCCCGCCCCTGGCGATTCGGCTTTGCTGCTGGGTTCTGATTCGACGATGGTGTCCATATCCAAGCCCACCCGCAGCAGCCCGACGCTGGTGCTGTAGGCCGGGCTCTTCAGCGCATCGGCAATGCCGCTGAGCTTTTCGGGCTGCGCCAGCCGTATCGGCATATCCAGAACCCGCGCGGCAAGCTCCTGACAGCCCGATATTTGTGAACTGCCGCCGGTAATCACGGCGCCGGCACGCAGGAGGCCGGCATAACCGGAGCGCTGGATTTCCTTTTGCGCCAAATCAAAAATCTCCTCGAACCGCGCTTCGATAACCATCGCCAAATCACGCTGCGAAACTTGCAGACTCTCGCCGCCAAAAGGCTCGACTGAAAACTCCTCCGTTTCGCTGACGGCCAGCCTGTCGGCGTGTCCCTGCTGTATCTTGACATTTTCTGCCAGGCTGAAGGGAACGCGCATCCAGTAGGTGATGTCATCGGTAACGTGGTTGCCGCCCACCGGAATAATGGCGGTATGCCAGACCGTGCCAGCGATAAATATGGCCAGGTCGGTGGTGCCGCCGCCGATGTCGATGACCACAGCGCCCATTTCGCGCTCCTGGCTTGTCAGCACCGCATCGCCCGCCGCCAATGGATTCAGAATGAAGCGGTCGACCAGCACGCCAGCCGATTCGACGGCATCTTCAAGATTCGCCAGACTGGTTGTGGAGGCGGTAATGATGTGCGCGTCAACCTCCAGCCGAAAACAGTGCATCCCAATCGGACTGCGGATGCCATCCTGCCCGTCCAGCGTATAGCTGCGCGGCACGACATGCAAGACCTCGCGGTTATGCGGGATGGCAATCACCCGCGCCACTCCCATTGCCTTGTTCAGGTCTTCTTCCTGTACGCTGTGATGCCCGACGATGGTGGTAATCCCGCGGCTGGTCAATGAGGAAATATGGCTGCCGGCGACGCTGACAAAGGCGCGGTTGATGTCATAGCCGCTCGATTTTTCGGCTTTGCGGATTGAATTGGCAATCGCTTTGGACAGGGCGCCCACATCGCTGACCACGCCCTTTTTCATCCCGGCGCTGCCTTCAATGCCCAAACCGACGACAAAAATATCATTGGGTCGAACTTCGCCCACCAGTGTGCAAATCTTGTGTGTACCTACATCTACACCCACTACTAAATCACCCATACGGATTTAAGGCCCCCACAATATCCTGTAAAATGGCGCATCAGGATTGGCAATGTTCAATTCTTCGATTTCGATGCCGCGCGAAGCGAGATTATCCAACAGAAACTCATAGATTCTGATTTTCTCGCTCATGCCAGCGCCGCCCCCCACCCATATTTGCCAGCCCTTGCTGTTTGTCCAGCCCAAGCCATGGACTGGATGATAATCCAGATGCGTGCCGCCGGGCAAAAATTCCTGCATTTGGAGCGCACCCAGCACGGTCTCTTTTTCCAATTCCTTCATATCCATGACTTGTCCGCCAGATGCGCCAGCCGCCGCTGTCACCCGCAGCAGTTCGGGCATATCGGCGCGAACGGGCATCACGCGCCCCTGCAAATCAATCCAAACCTCATGGCTGGCTGCTGACCAGATGAGGGCGGGCTGCCGCTCCTCGACCTGTATCGCGATGATATTCGGCGGCCAGCCAAGCGCGACCGACGCATTGGCAACCGAAGGCGAACGCAGGATATTGGCGCGGATCAATGCCGGGTCAAGCCAGAATATATGATAATCCGCCATGTCCGAAAAGGCAAAAATCTCCTCGCGCGTCAGAAAAAGGTTCCCGCGCACCTCTATCGACTGCACATAAAACAAATCATTGGTAAAAATCAGCACCAGCAGCAGGCCAAATATCACCAGGGCAAAGGCGCTAATCACACGCCAGCGCGCATCGTACTGTACGTTTTCGCCGCGCTCGTCAGCTTGCCGTTCCAGCATCGCGCCCGCACCGGAAGGATGCAAGATGCCAGGCGAGCGGTCTGACTGCCGTTTTTGACTTTGAACGTGACTTGCCACTAATAATCTTCCGACAACTTGTTTATGGTATCGTTCAGTCGCTTCACCGATAAGTGTACTATTAGTAGGGATTCCGTGCAATTCTGCAAAATTAATTCCAATCGCCAAGAGTTTGTATTTCCAACTCAAGCTGAACGCCAAAAGCCTGTCTGACGCGCTGCTGCACCTTGCGAATCAGCCGCAGGTAATCCTGCGCGGTGGCGTTTTCGCCCATATTGACAAAGAAATTGGCATGAATGGGCGAAACCTGCACATCACCGATGCGGTGCCCTTTGAGATTGGCGGCTTCGATAAGGCGGCCGGCATAATCCCCTGGCGGATTCTTGAAGATGCTGCCAAGGCTGGCGCCGGGCGGCTGGGTTTGTTTGCGCCAGATATTGTATTCATCCATCCGCGCCTGTATGGATTTCGGGTCATCTTTTTCCAGCCTGAAGCTGGCTTGCAAGACCATAAAGCGCCGATCTTTCCGCGCTTTCAGCCGAGAATAACGATAATCATAATCCAATTCCTCCACATGATACCGACGCGTGCCGCCGGGTTCACAGACCAGAATATGCTGAAGCGAAGCGGATATGTCAGCGCCATGTGCGCCGGCATTGCTGACGACCGCGCCGCCGACAGTACCCGGCACGGCAATCGCCCATTCCATGCCGGTACAGCCGAGTTCCTGACAGTAACGCGCCAGCCGAATCAGGTTTGTGCCACTGGCCGCGGACACCTCAAGGCAGCCGCCGCCCTGACCGGCCGCAAGCTGGCTGGCGCGGTTGATGATGGTCAGCCCGCGGATGCCCTTGTCCGATACCAGGATGTTGGCGCCGCCGCCGATAATCGTCACGGGCATATCGTGATGCCAGGCCTGCTGGAGGACAGTCCTAGTTTCGTCGAAGCTGGGGTCTTTGGCGATATACAGATAATCCGCCCTGCCTCCCAGCCGGGCGGCTGTATAGCGCGCCAGTGCCTGCTGCCTTTGCGCCTTTTCCATAAATGGCAACTCAAGCGGGTTCATGGGGCCGGCTCGCTCCAGTTCAGGAAATCATCGGCAATGCGGCTGGCATCGCCCGCGCTGAAAATGAGCAGCAGGGCGGGCGGGATGATGCTTTCACGCAGCATCGAGACGGCATCTTGCAGGGAAGGGGCATAGCGGACGCTGGGGTGCTGCATAGCCATCGCTAGGTCACGGCTCGAGACTCCGGCGATGGGTTCTTCGCGGGCGGCGAAAACAGGCGTAATCAGTACATGGTCGGCTTCGGCAAAAGCGGTCAGGAAACCGGGCATCAATCGTTGGACGCGGGTATAAGTATGGGGCTGCCAGACCGCCCAGATTTGCCGCTGGAGATAGTGCAGGCGGGCGGCGCGGAGGTTTGCCCGAATTTCGGTTGGATGATGAGCATAGTCATCGACGACGATGACATCACCGCGGCGGCCGCGTATGTCAAAGCGCCGCGCCGTATTCCTGAAGCTGCCCAGCGCTTTCGCGCTGACATCAAAAGAGATGCCGCGCTGTTCCGCCACGGCCAGCGCCGCCAGCGCATTCAAGATATTATGAGCGCCCGGCACGGTCAGCTTTACCTGGCCAAGGCGGGCGCCATCGCGCAGCACAGTGAAGGTCGTCTGGCTGTCGGCATAGTGAAGATGGGTCGCCCGCCAATTCGCCTGGACATTCGCGATTCCATAAGTGACCACCGACAGGCTGGCGCGGATGCCGTCGCGCAGCAGGGCGGATGCCGCGCTGTCGTCGGCGCAAGCCACCAGTACCCCCGTCGGCGGCAGCAAAGCGACAAATGCCCCGTAGGCATCCATGACCTGCCGCATGCTCGTGAAGAAGTCGGGGTGGTCGTGTTCGATATTGGTAATCACGGCCATATCGGGATGCAGACCATGAAACATATTATCATATTCATCGGCTTCAATGACAAAGGCGGCGCCGCTGCCGATAGCGGCATTCTGGCCTGTATTGCCCATTTTGCCGCCTACGATGAAACTGGGATCCTTATCGGCCTGCTGTAAGATATGGACAATCATGGACGTGGTGGTGGTTTTGCCGTGTGTGCCGGCCACAGCGATATTGTCATGTCCGCGCATGACCGCTCCCATCATATCCCGACGCGTATAGACGGGGATGCCGCGCGCCCTGGCCGCCAGCACTTCGACATTTTTGGGGGGTATCGCTGATGATGCCACCACCCAGTCTGCGCCATCAAGATAAGCGGCCTTATGCCCGCGGTAAATGCGAGCGCCATCGGCTGCCAAAGCCGCTGTGACTTCGCTGGCGTTCAGATCCGAACCGCTAACCGTGAAGCCCCGCGCCAGCAGCACGCGGGCGATGGCGGATAAACCGGCGCCGCCGATGCCAATAAAATGAACCTGCTGACCGGGTGGCAGCCGCTGCATAGAGCTTTCACTTTCTGAACCCAAAACCATCAGACAATCATAATGACAATCGCCAGCAGGACAAGGATAGCATCTTATGCCCCGCCTATTTCAATCAATACGTCCGCCAGACGGCTGGCGCCGCCGGGATTCGCCAGCGCTTTGGCCCGCGCCTGCATGTCTGCCAGCCGCCCGTCATCGGTGATGAGCGCTTTAATAGCAGCATAAAGCGATGATGGCAGGTCTTCATCATTGAGGCGGATGCCAGCGCCGCGGTCGCTCAAATAATCGGCATTGACTTTTTGATAGTGCCAGGCATAAGGATAAGGCACCAGGATGGCCGCCAAGCCAAACAGGGGCAGTTCCGCCAAAGCGCTGGCGCCCGACCGACAGACCGCCAAATCCGCGGCGGCAAATGCCAAGCCCATATCCTTGTGCAGATAGGCGAAGGGGTGGTAGCGGGGATGATTTTTGAGCTTCCCCACCTGCTGCAGCGTGCGTTCCCAATCGAGTTCGCCGGTGATGTGGATGATTTGCAGGCCGTCATCCAGCAGTTTTGGCAGGCTGTCGCCCAGCGCGATGTTGATGCTGCGGGCGCCGCGGCTGCCGCCGAACACCATCAGGGTCTTGCGCGATGGATCCAGTCCAAAGTGGGTCATCGCCGGCCCCCGCGCTGCTTGCAGTCGGTTCTCCTGCAAGGGATAACCTGTCAGCACGGTTTTGGCTGGCGGGAAATAACGCGCCGATGGTTCGACCGTGATGGCGACTCTGGCTGCGAAGCGCTGCAAGACCTTGATGGTCAGGCCGGGCTCGATATCGGGCAGATAAACCACAATCGGAATCCTTAGCAGCCAGCCGCCGAGCGCCACTGGCAGGTTGGCCCAGCCGCCGGTCAGGAGGATAATCTGTGGACGAATGGATGCCAGCTTGATCAGGGATTGCAGGCTGCCAAGCGCCAGCTTCGCCATGCTCATCAGGATTCGGAGCGGATTGACCCCGTGAATGGGGCCGGCGTAGACTTGGTGATAATCCGAGAAAGGGACGTCTGATTTTGACACGAGCGCCCGCTCCATACCCCCCACCGCGCCGATAAAATAGAGCCGATGCCCGCCTTTATCGCATTTCGACAGCGCTTGGGCGGTTGCTAGTGCGGGATAGACGTGCCCGCCGGTTCCCCCAGCCCCGATCATAATTCGCAAGTTCGTTTCTCCGTTCGGATGTCGTCTGTCGCCGCGCCGCCACCCGCTGAACACTCAGCATCAAGCCGACGCCAACCATCACCACGATCAGCGATGAGCCGCCAAAACTGATGAAGGGCAGCGGCACACCTGTGGACGGAATGAGCGCGGTCATCACCGCAATGTTCAACAGGGCCTGGATAATCACCCAGGAGGTGAAGCCGATGCACAGCAAAGCGCCAAAGGTATCCCGTGCGCGGCGGGCTATCTGGAAGCCGCGAAAGGCGAAGGCGGCAAACAAGACCAGCACAAACACCGCCCCCAGCACGCCAAGCTCCTCGCCAATAATCGCAAAGATGCTGTCTGTATGCGGCGCTGGCAGCGCCCCGAATTTCTGCTCCGAACGGCCTAAGCCGACGCCCGTCCAGCCCCCCTTCATAAAGGCGGTGACGGCCTGCTGGGTGTGATAGCTGGCTTGGGTGGGGTCGAGCAGACCGGCGGTGAACTCCGCAATGCGGTTCTGGGCATAACCGAAGCCTTGGATCAGCAGCCAGCCGACAGCGGCGCCCAGACCGATGGTTGCGCCCAGATGCAGGAAATTCGCTCCCGCCAGAAAAAACATGATGATGGCCGTCAGCGCGGTGACTGCCGCCGAACTTAGGTCAGGCTGGCGGGTAATCAGAAAGGCGATGAGACCGACGATGGTCAGGAAAGGGACAAACCCAAAGAAGAAACTGTCCACCTGGGTGTTTTTGGAGCCCAGCCAGGCGGCCATATAAAGCACGATGGTAAATTCTGCCAGCTCGCCCGGTTGAAAGCGGCCGCCAATCAATGCGCGCCGGGCGCCGAATTTGTCATCGCCTATGACCAGCACGGCAACAAGCGCGACAATCGTCAGCAGAAGCAGCCAAATCGCAAAGCGCTTCCAAAAACGATAATCGACAGCGGCAGACACTAACAGACCCACCACCCCCAGCGCGACATTCCGCAGATGTTCTTCGATAAAGAAGGCGGTCGGGCTGCCGCGGTCGGCATGACTCCAGTCAAAAGTGGTGCTGAAAACCATCAAAGATCCGATAATCAGCAGCAGAAGCACACAGCCGAGAAGGGGTTTATCGAGCGATGCAAAAAAATTCTGCTTTTGCCGCGCGGCAGCGCGGGTGTTTTCCTCGCTTGTCATCAAGCTGCGGGGCGGATTTCGCCTCGTTCGGCGGCGCATGCGGCGGCGTCTGGCGTCATCAAAAGTCTGGTCAGTCATGCCATCTCTCTTTATGCCTGCACTTATAATTGAGATACCAGTTGGCGAAAGTGTTCACCGCGTTCGGCAAAATCCTGATAGGCATCATAACTGGTGCCCCCCGGTGATAATAACACGACATCGCCCCTGCGAGCCACCTTGGCCGCCTGTTTGACAGCTTCATCCAGCGAATGAACCCGCGAAACTCGCTCGCTGCCGACCCGCATCCATGCCAGCAGTTTCATCACCTTGGTCGAGACCTGCCTGTCGCCGTCCCTGCCAAAGACGACAATATGCCGCGCTTTTTGCCGCGCAAGCTGGAGGGCTGTTTCCCAGGGCAGGTCTTTGTCGGCGCCGCCCACCAGCAAAATCAGGGGCTCTTCATAGCTGGTCAAAGCCGCCAGCAGACGTTCCGGCGCGGTAGCGATGCTGTCGTTGACATAGGTCACGCCAGCCACCTCGCGCACGATTTCCAGACGGTGCTCGACGGGTTTGAAGGCGCGAATCGCCGCGCGCATGGTCGCTGGCATCACCCCCGGCCGGTCAATCGCCAGGCCCATCGAACCGGTTATCGCACAGGCTGCCAGCACATTCAGGACATTGTGTTCGCCGCGCAAGGGAATATCTTCGCGTTCGCAAACCACATGCGGGCTCATGTTATAGCTGGCGGAGCCGGCGACCAGGATGCGGCTGCCGAGCATAAAAGCTCCATCGGGTATCATATCATAGCGACTGAAGGCGAGCAATTCGCCCGCGACAAGCCCTTCCATCGCCTTGCTGCCGGGGTCATCCCAGCCCAAAACAGCCACATCGGTCGCATTCTGGTAGCGGATGATATGTGCCTTGGCGGCGGCGTAGGCTTCGATGCTGCCATGTCGGTCGAGATGATTCGGTGTGAGATTCAGGATGGCGGCGACCTGCGGGCTGCTGGTCATCAGTTCAAGCTGGAAGCTGGAAAGCTCCATGACGACCATATCGTCGGCTTTGATTTTTGGCAGGTCGGCAATCAGGGGGTTGCCGATATTGCCGCCCATCCAGACCTTGTAGCCCGCTTGCTTGATAATCTGCGCCACCAGGGCGGTGGTGGTGGTTTTGCCGGCGCTGCCAGTGATGCCGATGATGGGCGCCGGGCAGCGTTCGACAAACAGCTGGGCATCGTTTGTCAGGGGGATATGGCGCCTGCGCGCCCATTCCAGCACGGGCAAGTCGGGCGGGACGCCACCCGACAGGCAGACAGCCCGCGCGCCAATCAGGACATCTTCGGGATGCCCGCCGAGGTAAAAACGGACATGGGGATAATCGCGCCGCCGCAGCCCCAGTTCCAGCGCCGTGCGCTGGTCGGTGACGACTACTTCGGCGCCAACGGTCGGCAGCCAGCGAGCCAGGGCCTTGCCCTGTCGCCCGAAGCCGAAGATGACGATGCGTTTGCCAGCCAAATCATCGCGCCCTGTCATCGTCTGCGGATATGCCTCCCTGATGTTAGCTGCTGGCGCTGATAACCGCCAAGGCGACGCCAATAAAAGCGCTTAACATGCCAATCAGCCAAAAGCGCTGAACAACCTGCGTTTCGCTCCAGCCGCCGAGTTCAAAATGATGGTGGATGGGCGTGCGGCGGAAAGGGCGAATATCCACGCCATAAAAGCGGCGGCTCAGCTTGGCGGATGCCACCTGCAAGATGACGCTCATCATTTCCATCACTGGCACAATAGCGATAACGGGCAGCAGCAGCCATTGCCCGGTCATCATGGCGACTGTGCCCAAGGTTGCGCCCAAAGCCAGCGAGCCGGTGTCCCCCATAAACAGCTGGGCGGGGTGCGCGTTGTACCACAAAAAGGCGAAACAGGCGCCCACAACAATAAAACACAGTTCGATCAGAAAGACCTGATCCTGCAAAAACGCAATCACGCCATAAGCCCCAAAGGCGCTGGCGGTGATAATCCCGGCGAGCCCATCCAGGCCATCGGTAAAGTTGGTGGCGTTGGATGTGCCGACGATGATAAATGTGCTGGCAAGCACAAAGACAATCGGATGCAGTGGGATGATAATCTGAACCAGGGGCAGCAGCACCTGGTTGGCATAAGAAAAGCTGAATTGCGACATGGCAATGGATGCCAGCAGCGCCAGGATAATCTGCGCCGCGAATTTCAGGCGGCCGGACAGCCCTTCGCCTATGCTGCCGCGTGAGGTCTGGATCCCTTCCCAATCGTCAATCAGCCCCAGCAAAGCAAAGCCAATCAGCACCAAGAGGGGCAAGATGATGCTGCGTCCCACGCCTTCCTGGACAATCCGCGAGATATTGAGCGCGAGGGTGATGGCAAGGGTGGGCAGGATAATCATAATGCCGCCCATCGTTGGCGTGCCGATTTTTTTACTGTGGTCGCTGTCCATCAACTCGCTGCGAATCTGCTTGCCGAGATTGAGTCGGCGCAGTATCTCGACAAAGGGTCCTCCCCAGATGACCCCAAGCAGGAAAGTCGCGCCGCCAATGCTCAGCGCAAGCGGTAGTTGTCCGTTCATAGCATCCTAGCCACTGACTGATTGCTGATTCGCCGGTATTTCCAGCAGAATCACCAGGCGGTCTGCCAGCCGCCTGAAGAATGGCGCCGCAAGCCAGCTTTCCCGATAGTTATCCGGCCGGTCGAGCTTAATCATCACCACAGCCTGCGGGTCTTCTGCCGGCAGGAAACCGACAAAGCTGACGATAGACGAATTGGGGCCCGTTTCATAATCAACTGCCGTTGAGATTTTGGCGGTGCCGGCTTTGCCGGCGATGGTGTAACCCGGCAGAGTCGCTTGCGGTGAGCCTTCGTTGACGGCGCGGATCATCATATCGGTTACAATCGCGGCTGTTTCGGCAGAAATGACGCGCCTTGTGGTAATCGGCTGCGCTTCCTGTATGCCATCCTGGGTGATGATTTGGCGCACAATCCGCGGCTGGCGCATGATGCCATCGTTGGCGATGGCGGCGAAAGCCGTAATCATCTGAATGGGCGTGACCGTAAGCCCCTGACCAAAACTGTTAATGCCCAGGTCGCTTTCGCTCCACTCGCTGTCGCCGGGGATGTTGAGGCTGCCGGGCGCTTCGGCAAACAAATCAATGCCGGTGTTCTGTCCCAGCCCGAATGCCTGCATCATGCTGTAAAAATTATCCGAACCCATCTCGAGGCTGACTTGCGCCGAGCCGACCGTGAAAGAGCGAATTAATATCTCGGCGGCATCCACCGCACCGTAGGCCTCCGAGTTTCTGTTTCTGACGACGACCCCGCCTATTTCCAGACGACCTCGGTCCTCGTAAGTCCAGTAAGGCGTGATGACGTCTCTTTCGAGAGCGCTGGCAACCGTCAGGATCTGCATCAGCGTCCCTGGTTCATAGGCATCGTTGATGGCCGGATTCCTGAGCAAATCGGGGTCTTCAATCTCAATAAAATGATTGGGGTCAAATTCGGGGTAGCTTGCCATTGCCAGGATGTCGCCGTCGCGCGGATCCATCACGATGATGCTGCCGCGCGAGGCGCCGCTTTCCCGGATGGCCTGCCCCAATTCGGACTCGACCCAAAACTGAATGTCGCGGTCGAGCGTCAGGATAATATCCTGGCCGCGCTGCTGGGTGGGGATGTCTTCTGGCAGGTTGAGGGGAATGTTGCTGACCGACAGGTCAAGCACGCGGCCCGCCAGAATATCGTTATAGGCCCCCTCGACGCCCATCACGCCTTGCAGCGCCTCATCAACGACAAAGCCAATCACATGACCGGCCAGGGTGCCCTGCGGGTAAAAGCGCTTGGGAATCGCCTCAATGGTGATGGCGGTCTTGCCAAGGTCAGCGATGGCCTGTCCCTGCTGGGCTGGCACGGGGCCCGCCACCATTTTCCATAATTCATCGCTGTTCAGGGTTTGAAGCACATCATACTCGTCCGCCCCAAGTATCGACGCCAATTCGCTCGCCAGCCCCGCTGGGTCGGCGACCAGACTCGGGCTGACGCCAATGCGGTATTGCGGCGCATTAAATGCGAATGGCTCGCCATCGCGGTCATAAATCAGACCGCGTTCAGCCGGAATGCGGCGGATGGAATTGACGCTGGCGCTGCCGCGCCTTTCCAATTCCTGTCGGACGGTGCGCGGATAAAACTGGAAATTCGCCAGATTTAACAGCAGGAAGCCAGCCATCAGCGCCAGGAAGATAATCACAAAAGGCAATCGCGCCTGGATGGTTGCCTGCTGTGGCGAAAGTCCCTGCATGGTTTGAATTATCTCGCTAGCCGCCAAATGCTTCAAATTGGTCTTGCAGCAGCGCCAGCTGCTGTTCGAGCCAGCCGCTGAATGTTTCGTCATAGACAGCCGCGATTTCGGCCGCGCTGTCGGTATTTGCCGAATCGACAAGGGCTGTCGTGCGGTCGGGATTGTAGCCGGCAATCACCAGATAGTCGATGTCGGCATTGGTCGCTGGTCGGAAGCCGATTTCCTGCGCCCGCGCGAACAGGCGCGGCACCGTGCGCAAACTGGCGATTTCGCCAATCAGCTGCTCATTGGTGCGGCGGAGTCGGTCGCGCTGGCTAATCAAATCTTCAATGATGCGATTGGTCGTCGCAAAAGCCGCCACCTGTGACAAGTACAAGGTGCCCAGAATCAAAAGGATGGCAGCCCCCAGAAGCGCAAGGGTGGCCGCCTGATTCCGTGTTTGGAATCGCCGCTGACTAAAGGTGTGCTGAAACCAGTTTTGCGCCATCATCCGCCAGTCGCCAATTTATCTCATCATAACTGTATCAGAAACAGAACTTTTCGCAAATGCAGCTTGGGAGTGACGAAAAATGCGGTTATGGCGCCACGTATTCATAAGCTCCAATATCACAGGCAGCCCCTTGCGGTCTGGCTGTGCCTGTCTGGTCAGTCTCCGAGCAGTAAGCATCATCAGCCGCATCAATAGCGCGGCTGCCTGCCAGAAGCGGATAATAGGCCGGCGAGCCATCCACCGGCACAACCAGTTCGCCCAGCCCGGGATCCCCTTGGAATGCCGGCGAGCAAGAGCCATCCTCAATGAGATTGTTGATATTCTGCTTCAATCCAACAGCAGAGTAACACAAGCCTCTGCCGCTGCCAGCAATGATGCTGTTGATGATGCTTAGCTGTCCGTCCTCCCGGTTGTAGATCGCGCCACCAAGTCCGCTGTCTGCCATGTTGTCGCTGAAACTACTGTTACTGATGTCGAGCTCTCCCCTGTTGTAGATCACGCCGCCAGCCTCACCAGCCGAGTTGCCACTGAAACTGCTGTTACTGATGCTTAGCTGTCCATCCTCCCCGTTGTAGATCGCGCCACTATCCTCACTAGCCGAGTTGCCACTGAAACTGCTGTTGCTGATGCTAAGCTCCCCCAAGTTGAAGATCGCGCCAGCCTCATCAGCCGAGTTGCCACTGAAACTGCTGTTGCTGATGCTAAGCTCCCCGCCCTCCCTGTTGTAGATCGCACCAACGCGTGCCGAGTTGCCACTGAAACTGCTGTTGCTGATGCTAAGCTCCCCCAAGTTGAAGATCGCGCCAGCCTCACCAGCCGAGTTGTCGCTGAAACTGCTGTCACTGATGCTCAGCTTTCCGTACCGGTTGTTGACGATCGCGCCACCCCTCTTATCAGCTGAGTTGTCAGTGAAAGTGCTGTTACTGATGCTTAGCTCTCCGGTGAACTCGTTGCCGATCGCACCACCACCACTGCGTGCCGAGTTATCGCTGAAACTGCTGTTGATGATGCTTAGCTCTCCGGTGGACTCGTTGCCGATCGCGCCACCCCAATTAGCCAAGTTATCGCTGAAACTGCTGCCGCTGATGCTTAGCTCTCCCCTGTTGCCGATCGCACCACTACCACTGCGTGCCGAGTTGTCGCTGAAACTGCTGTTGATGATGCTAAGCTCCCCGCCCTCCCTGTTGTAGATCGCACCACTGCGTGCCGAGTTGCCGCTGAAACTGCTGCTGGTGATGACTAGCGTTCCCTCGTTGTCAATCGCGCCACCATTAGTGTGTGCCGAGTTGCCACTGAAACTGCTGTCGCTGATGCTTATCTCTCCGCCTTTCCTATTGACGATCGCACCACCATCCTCACCAGCCGAGTTGTCGCTGAAAGTGCTGTTACTGACGCTTAGCTCGCCGCTCTCCCCGTTGACGATCGCACCACCACCCGCATCAGCCGAGTTGCCACTGAAGCTGCTTTCGCTGATGCTTAGCTTTCCGCCCTCCCTGTTGATGATCGCACCACCACTCTCATCAGCCGAGT
Organism: Anaerolineae bacterium; assembly: GCA_034421915.1. Classification (GTDB taxonomy): domain Bacteria; phylum Chloroflexota; class Anaerolineae; order Aggregatilineales; family Phototrophicaceae; genus UBA6055. The sequence goes on along the minus strand of DAOUKA010000462.1, from coordinate 4,684 downwards.
TGTCGCTGAAAGTGCTTTCGCTGATGCTCAGCTTTCCTACGTTGTAGATCGCGCCGCCAAAGGTGTCTGCCGAGTTATCGCTGAAGCTGCTGTTACTGATGCTGAGCTCTCCCAAGTTGACGATCGCGCCGCCAATGGGATTGGCCATGTCCGCTTTGAGCGTTCCATCTTCGTTGGTGATGATGCCACCTTCATTTTCAGCGCTGCCCCTGATCATCGCCAAATCGCGGATGGTCAAGGTGCCGCCATCGTTGTAAAAAATCCGATAGCGATCCTCCCCGCTAATCGTATAGCCGCCGCCTTGGATGGTAATATCGGAGGTGATTTTGGGAAGCCCGCCATCAAGCGTGATGTCGCGGCTCAAGGTAATCGTGTCCGCGCCATGGCCGGCCGGGCAGCCGCCTTGGGCGCGGTCGCTGTTGGCGGCCAGGATGGCGTCTGCCAGGCTACAGCGCGAATTCAGGGTGATCTCTGCCGCATAAGCCGACGGCAGCAGCAATAAACCGAACAGGATGGACATCAATGCAGAGAAAGGGTTCAATTTTTTCATGGCAAGCCTCTTATGGTCGATGGATACAGGAACATCTTAACGCAGCGCCCTTCGGATGACAAGTTTTCTGGGGGTGGCGGAAAATGCGGTGATGGCAAGGCATTGCGGTTTCACATATCCACAAAATCAGACACGGCCTGCAGCTTTAATCCGTTTCGAGCTTTTCGATAACGCGCAATTTTGCGCTGCGGCTGCGCGGATTGTCCCTGATTTCTTTCGCGCTGGCGGTGAGCGGTTTGCGATTGACGAGCTTGACCTTGGCTCTTTTCGCCTGGATGGATGCCATGCCGGGCGGGGGGACGACAGCCGTCGCCATCTCTTTGAATGCCCGCTTGACGATGCGGTCTTCCAGGCTGTGGAAAGCCATCACCGCCAGCCGTCCGCCAGGACGGAGCAGGTCAACCGCGATGGGCAGGACGTTCTCGATGTTCTCCAATTCCTGATTGACAGCGATGCGCAATGCCTGAAACATCCGGGTTGCCGGATGCGTTTTCCTTGATTTGCCGCGCGGTCTCGGCAGGGCCTGGGCGGCGATTTCAGCCAGTTGTCGGGTGGTATCGATGGGGCGCTGCTGGATGATGAGCCTGGCGATTTGGCGCGCGCGCCTTTCTTCGCCATAGCGAAAAAACAGGTCGGCAAGGTCTTGTTCCGAAAGCGAATTGACCAATTCATGCGCGGTCGCGTGCTTGCCAGCCGCATCAAAGCGCATATCCAGCCGCGCATCATGCTGAAAAGCGAAGCCGCGCTGCGGGCTGTCCAACTGAATCGACGACAGTCCCAAATCCAGGACAATCGCATCGACCGCATCCCAGCCTCGCTCTAGCGCTTTTTCGCGCATGTGCAGATAACTGGCATGGCAGAAGGTGACGCGGCCGCGATAAGCCGCCAGATTATGCCGCGCGAGGGCGAGGGCTTCGGGGTCAAGGTCGAAGGCCAATGCTTCTTGCAGGCCGGCTTCAAGCAGGGCGCGGGTATGACCGCCGCCGCCGACTGTGCCATCGATAAGCCGATGGATGCGGCGGCCGTCTGGCAGGAGCATATCCACAAGGGAGTCCGACAAGACGGGAATGTGGGTTCTCACGAGGCGCGTATCCTTTTCGATTGAAAAGACTTTACCACAGAGGACGCGGAGGACACAGAGAAAAGCGCATTTTGCTGCGGGCGGGCGTTGGATGATGAGGAATGCTTTATGGAAAAAACAGATTCGTGCTACAATAAAATCCATTTCCGAAGACCGTCAGACTGACTGCAATGTGTTAATGTGTTATGGAATACCAAAAACCCCGACATATTGAAACCATCCTCAAGCACCTGCCGCTGAAGCCTGGCGTGTATCTGCTGAAGAATCGGGACGGCAAAATTATCTATGTGGGCAAGGCGAAACGTCTGCGCCACCGCGTGCGCAGCTACTTTACGGCAAATGCAGATGGCAGCAGCAAGACCCTGCGCCTGCGCGGGGAAGTGGATGACATCGACTTTATCGTCACCGAGAACGAGCTCAAGGCGCTTATCCTTGAAGAGACGCTCATCAAAAAGCACCGGCCGCGCTATAACATCGCGCTCAAGGATGACAAGCGCTATCCTTATATCCGCGTCAGCTGGCAGGATGCCTTCCCCAAAGTCGAGACCACGCGCCAGATTGAAGGCGGCGGGGCGCGTTATTTTGGACCCTATTCGGCCATGTGGGCGGTGCAGAATACCTTGCGCGTCTTGCGGCGGGCCTTCCCCTATTTGACCTGTGACCGTGACATTGACGGGCAGGATGAACGCGCCTGCCTGTTCCATGACATCAAATTATGCAGCGCGCCTTGCATCGGGGCGGTCAACCGCGAGCAGTACCGCGCTATGATTCAGGAGTTGATGAATGTCCTCGATGGCCGCGCCGAGGCGGTGCAGAAGCGTCTGACGGGCGAGATGATGCAAGCGGCGGAGAAGCTCCATTTTGAAAGAGCCGCCGCCATCCGCGACCAGCTTCAGGCGATTGATTACATCACGGATAAACACAAGGCGGTCGGCAAGAATATGACCGACCATGACGTGATTGCGCTGGCGCGGGATGAGCGGGATGCGACGGTGCAGATTATGTTTGTGCGCAACGGCAAGCTCATCGGCAGCGATTCGCGCATGATTGACAATACCGAGGATGAATCCGACGAAGCTGTCCTGGAGCAGTTTATCAGCCAATTCTATGCCCATGCCAGCAGTATCCCGCGCGAGCTTATCCTGCCGAACGAAGTCGAGGAGGCGCGCATCCTCGAACGTTGGCTGAGCGACAAACGCGCTGGCGCCAAGGTCTCGATTCATGTTCCCCAGCGCGGCGACAAGCGCCGGCTGATTCGGCTGGCGCAGGAAAATGCGGTCGAAAGCCTGCAAATGATGCGGGCGCAGTATGAGGCCGATGCCACCAAACACGAACAGGCGATGAGCGAATTGCAGCGGGCGCTGGAATTGCCGCGGATTCCCAACCGCATCGAATGTTATGACATCAGCACCACCCAAGGCACGGCGATTGTCGCCAGCCGCGTTGTGTTTGTGCGCGGGACGGCGCGAAAGAGTGAATATCGCCGCTTTAACATCCGCTCGGTGTCGCATAATGGGGCAGATGATTATCAGTCCATGCGCGAGGCCTTGACGCGGCGCTTCATGCGCTGGAAAAATGCGGTCGAAGACGAAGCTGCTTTGAACCCCGATGGCAAAGACAGGGCAGAAACCTGGCGGCGGCTGCCGGATTTGCTTTTGATTGATGGCGGCAAGGGACAGCTGAATGTCGCCAAAGCGGTGCTGGATGAATTTGGATTGGGCGACCGCGTGCCTTTGGCATCGCTGGCGAAGCGCATTGAAGAAATTTACCTGCCGGGCAAAGCCCATTCCATTCTGCTGCCGCGCCGCAGCGAGGCGCTCTATCTGGTGCAAAGGGCGCGGGACGAGGCGCATCGTTTTGCCCTGACCAGCCATCGTCAGCGCCGCCGCAAGATGAGCCTGGCAAGTCGGCTCGAAACCATCCCCGGCATTGGGCCCAAGCGGCGCAAGCTCCTGCTCAAGCACTTTGAAAACTCGGTGGATGCCATCAAAAGCGCCAGCATTGCCGAATTGTCGGCGGTCCATGGCATCGGCAAGGAAGTCGCTTTGGCGATTAAGAGTCATCTTGATTGACAAGGGGGCTACTCTAGGGCAGTATGCACAAATTTGTGCAAAATATACGAATCAGATTGACATATCTTCATTAAAGCCGCTACACTATATGGTACAGTGAGAGTTTATCTTGCCGGTATATTGATAAGCACTAATGGGAAGGCGGTCTAAGATGGATATGAATCCTCTGTCTAATGTAAGTATAGGTCTCGCCGGACTTGTGAATATGCTGCTTATTTTGGGATTTTGGATAGCGGTTGGTGCGATTGTTGTTGTAGTTATCCACTATTTCAGTCGCCGTCGATAAAACAAGTCAATTAGGGCGGGGCTCGCGTGGTGGTATCGAAAGCGAGCCCCGCCATCGAAAAGCCCGCTCCTAATGAGTGGGCTTTCTGTTTGCTAGGATATATCACCCCCTTAGATTTTCAGCTGATGTACATGACGGATGAAATTTTGCTGCCGCAGGATGTCCATCAGCGGCTCGGGGAGCGCTTCGTCGAAGTTGGCGTTGCTCATATAAAACAGATGTGCTAGAGTAACAAATCGAATAGGACGAAAGCGTTTTTATGTATCGGCTCTTGAGACCGAAAAGGAAATAATAAATGGCTGAATCAAATCCCTATAGAGACTTCACTCGGCGTCTCAAACTGTTGATTCGCAAGCATCCAGCCCTCATCACAATGACTTTGAGTAATATTTTCACCATGCGCTTGATTGGGAACAAGACACATGGTGACCTTGCCGAGATTGCCATATCCGAGTTTGTTAATCAGTATATGTATGACTTCACTTCGACTCATGTTGGCAAAGATCTATACCGCGCCAAATCAAAAGAAGAAGACATAAGTATTAGAAATGATATGACTCAGAAGGAAATGCTTGTCAGCCTGAAAGCCTACGGTGTCGGGCCGCTCCAACTGTCCACTGACAAGAGCGCCCGTATGTTTCCGCGACTCTTGGCTGAAGGGGATGATGTGATCCAGGAGCGTGAAAGGATTCAAG
>DAOUKA010000461.1:0-12617 GCA_034421915.1 Anaerolineae bacterium | reverse complement strand
ATCGAGTTTGAATCCGGCACGGATGAAAACAGGAAGCTGGCGGCATTTTTGAAAAACGAGTTGAATGCCAGCAACTTCTTCCCCGATGCCGGCCTGGGAATCAAACCGATTAGCCCCTTCGGCAGCAAACGGCTGATTCGGGCGGCAATTCAGTACGCCATTGAACGCGGGCGCAGCAGTGTGACACTGGTACACAAAGGCAACATTCAGAAGTTCACCGAGGGCGCTTTCCAAAAGTGGGGTTATGAACTGGCGCGGGACGAATTCCCGCAGGAAACCATTTCCTGGGATGAGGTCGCCGCCAGCCATAACGGCAAGGTGCCCGCAGGGAAAATCCTGATTCAGGATACGATTGCGGACATCATGTTCCAAAAGATGCTCTTGCGCCCGCGCGAACACGATGTGATTGCGACCACCAACCTCAATGGCGATTATCTTAGCGATGCGCTGGCAGCAGAAGTTGGCGGGGTTGGCATTGCGCCCGGAGCCAACATCGGCGACGAAATCGCCCTCTTTGAAGCCACCCATGGTACCGCGCCCAAATACACCAACAAGGATATGGTCAACCCGGGCTCGCTGCTCTTTAGCGGCGTAATGATGCTCGAACATCTCAACTGGTTTGAAGCGGCCGCCTTAATCACCAGGGCCTACGAAAAAACCATCGAACAGCGCTATGTCACCTATGACTTTGCCCGCCAAATGGAAAACGCGACCAAAGTCGCCACCAGCGAATTCGCAACCCGCATCATCGACAACATGGATTCTGTTTAAGACGAACACCCAAGAGGGTCGGGGCTTCGGCTCTGCCCTCTGGTTCTGTGCCTGCCTGCCAATGAGCTAACCCAGCGTTTTGAGCCATTCGCTGAGCTTGTCTTCCATGCCATCCCGCACAGCGATGAAAGATTGCAGGATGTCGCGCTCATCGCCATCCGCCGCCCCAGGGTCGGGAAATCCCCAGTGAATCCGTTCGGCCGCACCCGGAAACGCGGGGCAGGTTTCGGCCGCCCGGTCACAGACAGTGATGACATAATCGAATTCTTTTGTCAGGTATTGTTTCAGGTCATCCGATGTATGCGCCGAAATGTCGATGCCGCGCTCGCGCATCGCTTCGATGGCAAAGGGATTGACCCTAGAGGGTCGGGCGCCGGCGCTAAACACATCCACGCTCTCGCCAGCAAGACTGCGCAGCAAGCCCTCGGCCATCTGTGAACGGGCCGAATTGGCGGTACAGAGAATCAAAACCCGCAATTTATCACGCAATGCTTTTGCCTCCCGAACTTCATCGCTATTCCAATGTTATTATCGACTCGGCTTTGGCAAACCGCTCGACATAATCGGGCGCAAATTTGCTGACCAGCGAGCCGCAGCACAAGGTCATCTGTTCTTGATTCAGGGTATAAAAGCGCTGCCGTCCCGCTCGGCGGACCAGCACCAGCCTGGCTTCTTCCAGGCACTTGAGGTGATGGCTGACGGTGGGCTGCTTGACTTTGCCACCGAGCGCATCCACCAGGTCGTTGACGCTCAGCCAGACACAGCAGAGGTGCTGACACATCTGCTGGCGGGTGTCATCGGACATCGCTTTGGCAAAACCCACAAGGTCAACATTCATGCTCTAACTATATTGATGATGGTCAATGTGTCAAGTTAAAAATCGAATTCGGCACAGACGCCAAAATGATCGGAGGGATAAAGGCGGGCATCAGCCGGATGGGGCTGGTCGCCAACAAGTTTGGCGCGGGTCGCTTTTAATTTAGCCGCGCGGTAGAAGATATAATCAACGACTCGCGGTTTGAAATCGCGGTCTGCGAGGGGTGACGGGAAGGTTTTATCGGGTTCACGGCGATGAACGCGCATATAGGCGGACTGAAAGGATTGACGGGCATATTGGATGGTATGCGATTCCGGCGGCGCATTAAAATCACCCATCAGGATGATGCCATCACATGATTGAGCTTTTAGCCAGCCAACCACAGCCTGCATTTGCAGGAGTCGAACGGACTCGTCGCGGTAGGGCTTGTGATGCAGATGGGTATTGGCAATGTTCAGCCGTTTGCCCTGCACATCCACTACGATGCGCTGCGCCACGCGGAAGTTTTCGGGCAGGCTTAGGCGCTCGTGAGCTTGAATCGGATAGCGCGAAAGCAGCGCATTGGCAAGAATGGCGGGTTCGAAGGCATCATCAGCCACGCGCAGCCGGTAGGATTTATCGGGATTGAGATAATTCAGCGCCCCCTGAACCAGATGCGCCTGTTGAACTTTCAGGGCGACCTCTTGCAGACCGACAAAATCAGGCTGTTCCCGATGGAGCAAATCAACAATCATCGGGAAACGTTCCTGCCAGCGATTGGCGGTATAACGCAGATTCAAGGTGATGACTTTCATCGGGTGAGCCTGTCCTGCGCCCTTGCCAGCCATTGCGACAGGGACAAGGCGACCAGCGCCAGCACAATCAAAATCAGACCCGTCCAGATTGCCGCATGGATGTCCCGCTCGAAGACACTGTAGACCAGCAGGGGCATGGTTTGCGTTCTGCCCGACAGGTTGCCGGCGAAGAGAATGGTGGCGCCAAATTCTCCCAAGGCGCGCGCCCAACTCAAAATCAAGCCTGATACGAGCGCCCGCCAGGCAATCGGCAGGATGATATGCCAGAACATCAGCCATCCCGATGCGCCGTCCACGCGGGCAGCGTCTTCGATTTCTGGCGGTATGCTGGAGAAGCCTACCTGTGCCGAACGGATGTAGAAAGGCGCCGAGATGAAAAACTGGGCAATCATCACGGCAATTATCGAAAAGGTGACAATAATGCCCGCTTCGGACAGCAGCGAACCCAGCACGCCGCGCCGACCAAATGTCAGCAGCAGCGCCAAGCCAGCGACGGCGGGCGGCATGACAATCGGCAGTTCGATAAACAGGCTGATGATGTGCTTGCCGGCAAACTGATAGCGCGAAAGCACATAAGCCAGTGGCGTACCCAGCAAAGCCGTCAGGCAGGCGACCGTCAGGGTCGATGTGAAGCTGAGGAGGATGGCGTTCAGGATGGTTGTGGAATCCGGCAGGCCCTCCCAGGCGCGCGATTCAATGCCATGTCCTATCAAAACCAGAATCGGCATCACCATCAGCAGGAAAGTGAACCCGCTGACTGAAAACAGCAGCAGCTTGTCGGATTTGAAGTTTCTGTCAGTCGCAGGGCGCGATTTTCGCTTGGGGTTCATCCGCTGCTTCACTTGTCGGCTCGGCTGGAGCTTGCGTCGGCGTCTCGCTGTCTATTATATCAGGTGAACAGAAACCGTAAGCGCGCAATATCATCTGGCCCTCATCCGACAGGACGAAGGCGATAAACATCTCGGCAAAAGCTGGGTCAGGCGAATCCGCCAGGACGGCAATCGGATAAGAGGCGATTTGATTGAAAGCGGGGTCGATGGGAATGGTGATGAGCGCGTTGGCAATTTCGCCCGCAGCATCGGTCTGATAGACAATCCCGGCATCCGCTTCGCCCAGCGCCACCCGCGCCACCACCTGCCGCACATTACTCTCCTCCGAGACCAGGTTGCCCATGACGCGCTGGCTGAAATCCGCGCCATACTGCTGATTGAGCGCATCCAGCATCGCATCGGTATAGGCTCGTATCGGCGTGCCTTCCACCGCCAGCACCAGCCAAACTTTCTCATTCGCCAAATCTCGCGGCGAATGAATATCAGCCGGATTATCGGCCGGCAGGATAAGGACTAATTGATTTCTGGCAAACACTTTCACCGCTGCGGCGGCCATGCGCCCGCTGTCGATGACCTTCGTCATCTGCGTTTCGGCGGCGCTGGCGAAAATATCCGCCGGGGCGCCAGCGACAAGCTGTGCGGCGAGCGTGGAAGAACTGGCGAAGTTGATGGCAATCTCGGCTTGGGGATAATGCTGGCTGAAGGCATCGCCAAGCTGCTCGAAAGCATCTGTCAGGGACGAAGCCGCATAGATGGTCAAACTTTGCGCGGACTGGCCTTCAACCCCCAGGGCGGCCATAACGAAAAGATTAATCACCAGCAAAAGCCGTGCAGAACAGTGACCGAGCATATCGTTCTCCTTGATATTCCGTTTTATTATGCACTGCGTCCCGCAAAATCAAACGGGCATTTTACGGGCAATCGCCAAGCTGCCAGCGTCAATCTGACGACTGCTCAACGCTTGCTTGTCAGTGTTTGGCGGCTATGTTAGAGTAGGATAGAATTGAGAGGAAGTATGGGTTACGGTCAACCTGCGGGGCCACCGTCGTGGTTTGTTATCCTGCTTGGAATAGCTATCGTATTCGGCATCTATTACACATGGCAGGGGGTGCGCGATTTTATGTCTACAGGCATGACGGTCGTTGAATCGACCCGCCAGGCGATTGAAGGGGTCACCGCCACTGCCGAAAGGGTTTTGGAACTGGAAACTTATGCGCCCTCGCCCCTGCCAACCCAAACGCCAGTGCCGCCCTGCCAGGACTTTGAAGTGGTCGTCGCCAGCGCCATTGTGCGCTCCCAGCCCACCACCCGCAGCAGTGTTGTGGAATCCCTGTCGCAAGGCGAGACGGTTTGCGTCATCGCCAGACACCCGGCATCGGATTGGCTGGTGGTGGACAAGAACCCGCTGACGCGGCGTCTGGAGCCGGTGTATATGCACCAAAGCATTATCCGCGCCCTGAACCCGACGCTCACGCCATCCAAAACCTTCACGCCTGCGCCCACGATTACGCCCACAGCCAGCTTCACGCCATCGGATACACCCGCGAGAGCGCCAGCCACAGCTTCCAAAACCGCCGCGCCGCCCTCTCGCACGGCCACGGTCACGCCCAGCGAAACCGCGCCCAGCGTTAATCTTTAGTTTGCGGATGGATTGGCTTGCGCTATACTGATTTCAGCCTGCCAATGCCTTGAAATGGAGACCTGCCGCAGCGAAAAGGAGCCGACTTGGCTGCAATTGTCGAAGTCATTATTGGCATCATGTTTGTTTTCATCCTGCTGAGCATTCTGGTTACAGAAGTCAATTCGCTGATTTCCAAGATGACGCACCTGCGTTCAAAAAACCTCCGCAATGTCCTGAATGAACTGGTTGAAGACCCGGTGATGCGGGCGAAAATCTATACGCACCCGCTCATTCAGTTGGTCAAGGAGCCGACCGTATCGCCAACACAGCGGATTTCCAGGCAGGACGCCGCCAAAATAGCCAACGGCTCGATTGCCAAAATAGAATGGATCCAGCCCCAGACCTTTGTCGAGGTGGTGCTGGATATTATCAAGGTCGAATCTGACCAGCAGCTTTTTGGCGCACTGCTGAATGTGATCGACGGGATGCCACCTGGGCCCGAGCGGCGCGGTTTGCGTTTGATGGTGAATCGGGTCATTGCGTCCGGCGCGGGAATGGGGGAGCTTCGGGGCGCGGTCAACTATGTTCAGGATCGCCGGCTTCGATATGCCCTGAATGACGCTCTGAACCAAATCGACGAGGATGTCAGCCAGCTTGGATTAGAGCCAAACAGCATCGTTTCGGTCATGGCAGGTGTTCGACAGATTGACAGCCTCTACTTTCGCAATGCCCTTTCGACGCTGATGGTGAGCGCCAGCAGCATGGACGAGGCCAAGGCGAATCTTGAAACCTGGTTCAACAGCGCCATGACCCGCGCCAGCACAGCCTTTTCCGCCAAAATGAAGAACCTGTCGCTGGTTGTTGCCCTGTTTATTGCTGTGGCGGTGAACATTGATACCTTGCATATTGCCCGCACCTTATGGGAAGAACCCGTCATACGTCAGCAACTAAGCGGCGAGGCAGCCGACGCCCTGCAAAGCGGGCAGCTGACGACCGCCATCGATGAAGAGCCGACCCATCAGGGCATGGACAGCGCTGTTGCCGATGTTGTTCAGTCTGGCGCCGCGGCTGCCAATCAACTGCAAGACCTCCATGATTTGCGTCTGCCGATAGGATGGGCGCTGGTGGATGTCAGCGACACGCCAGCAGGCCACTGGGCGCGGAGCAACCCGAACAACCTTTGGAATTATATCCCCGACAACAATCCCGAAGGCTGGCTGGGATTGCTGCTGGCGAAGATGCTGGGCATTGCCGCTACCGTGATTGCGGCTGGGCAGGGCGCACCCTTTTGGTTCAATATCGTCAACAGGATTATTCCACGATAGACAGCCTGCCTGCCGAACCGTCTTTATCCCCCCATAAAACAAACCCACGGCATCCTCGAATCAAAATGTATCAGGATTTTTTCCTGAAAAAAAGTTTATCAATGGCTTGTGCAATCTGACATTTGATATATGATTAATGTTAATAGGTTTTAGCAGCTGTCATCACACTGAAAATAAAGCAAGATTTATGAATTCGCATCATTCACCCATCATCAAAATACATCATCATCTTAATTCGCCGAGTAATCAAGCAGAGGTTGCATCGTGATACAAGCATTGGTTGATTTGGCTGGCAAACGCGGTTATGTGACTTATGAGCAGATTGTTGAAATACTCGACGATGACTGCGACGACCAGACAGCCGTCCAGCATCTCTTGTACACCTTGAAAGAACTGGGCATTGAACTGCGTACCGACAGCGACCATCCCCATTCCAAATTGATTGATGAAATCATTAGACAGAATGATGAAAAACGGGAAGCGGCCAGCGACCCGGCTGTGGCGGATATTAGCGGCGTCTCTTCCGATGACCCGGTTGGATTGTATTTTCGGCAGATGGCGCAGGAGCCCCTCTTAACCGCCAGCGATGAGATTGAGTTGGCAAAGCGCATTGAACGCGGGCTGAAAGCGCGGTATCGGCTGGAACAGCCAGATATTATGGAAACAAGCGCCCGCTGGCGGCGTCATCTGCGGCGTCTGGTGATGGATGGACAATGCGCACGGGAGCATCTCGGACGCGCCAATACGCGCCTGGTGGTCAGCATCGCCAAGCGCTATATGGGGCAAGGTCTGCCCTTCCCCGATTTGATTCAAGAGGGCAATGTCGGCTTGATGCGCGCCGTTGACAAATACGATTACTCGCGCGGAAATCGATTTAGTACCTATGCCACCTGGTGGATTCGGCAGTCCATTACCCGCGCCCTGGCGCAAAAGACCCGCACCATTCGCATTCCCCTGCACATGACCGAGAGAATCCGACAAATGTACCGCACGGCGCAAGACCTCGAACAAATGCTTGGGCGGCGCGCCACAGACGAAGAGATTGCTGGCGTTATGAAAATCGCGGCGGCCAAGGTCCGCGCGATGATGGATGCCAGTCAGCACGCTATCGCCCTTGAACGGCCGGTTGGCGAGGATGGGGACAGCGAGTTTGGCGATTTTATCGAAGATCAGGACACCCCCAGCCCGGTGGATTCGGCAACGCAAAACCTGCTGCAAGAGACGATAGAAGAAATTCTGGCGGAGTTGACCCCGCGCCAAGGGCGCATCTTGAGGCTGCGCTTTGGACTGGGCGGCGGCGAACCTCATACCCTGGAAGAAATCGCCAACAAGTTTGGTCTAAGCCGCGAGCGAATCCGCCAACTGGAAAAAGAGGCTCTGCGCTGCTTGCGGCATCCACAGCTGTCACACAATTTACGCGATTATCTTGGTTAGCCAAAGCAATCATCTGTCAAATCACGGGCGCGGGCGATACACTTCAAGTTGAGCCGCCCTTTTTTGCTGTAAAAGTGAAGGTCTTATGTCAAATCATTTTCAAAATCTGCTTAGTCAGCGAACCCGCAGCATGCAGCATAATGCGATTCGTCAAATCCTGAAAGTTGTGTCTCAGCCGGGCATGATTTCATTGGCTGGCGGCATTCCCGCGCCGCAGAGTTTCCCGCTGGAAGAGATGTATCGCATCAATGAGGCGGTGCTTGACCGCTACGGCGCCGCTGCCCTTCAGTATGACCTGACCGAAGGCTTCACCCCCTTGCGGGAAGCGCTTGCTGATTATCTGCTCGCCAAAGACATCCGCGTGGGCGCGGACGAGATTGTCGTCTTTAATGGCTCGCAGAGTGCGCTGGATATGATTGCCAAAATCCTGATAACGCCCGGCGATGCGGTCGCGCTGGAATCACCGAGTTATCTGGGCGCGATTTCTGCCTTTAATGCCTATGAGCCAACTTATATGAGTATTGCGACCGATGACGGCGGGATACTGCCACAGTCGCTTGACAGGCTGCTCGGTCAGCATTCGATTAAGTTCATCTATCTCGTGCCGACCTTTCAGAACCCGACCGGGCGCACCCTTAGCATGGCGCGGCGGCAGCAAATCGCGGAAATTGTCAAATATCATGGGGCGCTCGTGATTGAGGATGATCCTTACAGCGCCTTGCGCTATCGTGGCGAGGAGGTCGCGCCCTTTTATACCTTTGCCCCGCAAAACACGGTCTATCTGAGTACGGTATCGAAGATATTCGCGCCTGGTCTGCGTCTGGGCTTTTGCGCTGCGCCGCCCGATATTCATCACTGGCTGATTATTGCCAAGCAAGCCGCCGACCTGCACACCAACACCTACGCCCAGGCCCTCGCGGCGGAATACATCCGCGGCGGCTATATCGACCGACAAATACCGCGGATTCTTGACCTCTATCGTCCGCGTCAAGAGGCGATGCTGGATGCGATGGCGCGTTATCTGCCGGATGACTGGCGCTGGATAAAACCTGAAGGCGGCATGTTTATCTGGGCTGAAGGCCCGGAGGGCGTGGATGCCGAGCAAATTTACTGGCGGGCTGTCGCGCGGAAGGTCGCCTTTGTCCCCGGCAAATACTTCTACATTCAGCCAGGCGAGGGTCTGGCGACCATGCGCTTGAACTTCACGCGGATTGACGAAGACGCGATTGAACGCGCCATCAAAACATTGGGGCAGGTCATGGATGACACGGCCTGACATTCGCGCTAAACTGGCATGATGGCAGCGAAACCACTTGGAAAGCCTTAACGTGACAAAATCATTTTCCGGACTCGGCTCACTGGCGCTGCCCTTTTATCTGCCGGCGCTGATGGCGACATTGGGCGGCGGCCTGCTGATTCCGATTCTGCCATTGTATGCGGCTGGATTTGAAATCAGCTATGGCTTGATTGGCTTGATACTGGCGGGCGAGGGTTTGGGGACGCTGATTGCCGATGTGCCTACTGGCATGATTCAGAAGCGGTTTGGCAACAAACAAGTGCTGATGATGGGCTTTGCGGTGATGACCCTCTCGGTGGCGCTGCTGTTCTTTGCCGAATCGGTCTGGATTGTCCTGCTGCTGAGGCTGATAGCCGGCTTCGGGCGGGCAATGATGAGCGTCTCGATGCACATCTATGTCACCAACCATGTCGAATTGTCCCAGCGCGGCAAAGCCATCTCGCTGTTTGGCGGCACGCATCGTCTGGGCGGATTTATCGGGCCGGCGGTGGGCGGCCTGATTGCTGGAATTGTTGGGCTTCGCGCTGTCTTTATTGCGTTTGCGCTGGCAACGGGAATCGGGCTTGTCCTGGTTGCGCTCTTCACCCGCAGCAGCCAGCAGGAAGCGCGAGAAACACACAGAAGCCAGCGTCATCAACCGCATATACTGGAGGTGCTGCGGTCGCATCACCGCGTATTGGCTTCGGCGGGCATTGCCCAGGTTTTCGGGCAAATGATTCGGGCGGGGCGAACCGTCATCATTCCCCTTTTCGGGGCGGATGCGCTTGGGCTTGGCGTTGACCAGATAGGCTTGATTGTGAGTCTGGCGGCGGCTGTCGATTTCAGTCTGTTCCTGGTCGCGGGCTGGCTGATGGATCAATACGGGCGCAAATTTGCCATCGTCCCCTGCTTCGCCATTCAGGCTTTGGGCATGGCGCTCGTCCCCTTGACCGCTGCTTTTGGCGGCTTGCTGTTCGCGGCGGTCTTGATTGGTTTTGGCAATGGGCTGGGCGCTGGCTCGATGATGACGCTTGGCGCCGACTTGTCGCCGGATGAAGCGCGCGGGGAGTTTCTCGGTGTCTGGCGGCTGATTAGCGATGTCGGCTTTACTGGCGGGCCTTTGGTGGTGGGCGCGGTCGCCGACATACTGGTGCTTAGCTCGGCGGTCTGGGTCATTGCCGCTTCGGGTTTGGCGGCATCAAGCATTTTCCTGTTCTTTGTCCCCGAAACCTTAAAACGCAAGCAGCTGGCAGTGGCCGGCTCTTGAGGCAGACGAGCTTGGCTGTATGGATATGGATGAAGGACACCTCTCACTAGGCAAGCTCAATTATCTGACTGTCGATTGGCCGCTGGATGAGGCCCGCCTGTTCTCAAAAGTCCGTCCTGTCATCGTGGAAATCGGTTTTGGCAATGCCGATTATCTGATTCATCTGGCAGAGACGCGACCAGCATACAACATCATCGGTTTCGAGATTTCCAGCCAGTCGATGGCGAAGGCTGAGGATAAAATCGAGAAGCGGCGACTCAACAACGTTCGTCCGATTCATTCGACGGCGGAAACCGCCCTGGCGCATCTGCTGGCTCCCGAATCCGTTTATGAATTTCATATCAATTATCCCGATCCCTGGTTCAAGAAGAAGCACAGTCGGCGGCGGCTCATCCAACGCGGGACGGTGGATTTGCTGACGAGCCGTCTGGTAACGGGCGGCATCCTGCTGCTGGCGACCGACATCGCTGAATATGCCGACATGTCAGACGAGATTTTGTCGCAAACCGCCGGGCTGACGAACCGATTCACCCGACCTTGGGTGAATGAGCTTGCGGGTCGCTTCCGCACCAAATACGAAATCAAGGGGTATCGCGAAGGGCGGGCTGGGCATTATTTCATTTATCAGCGCAACGAGAACCCCACAGCGCATCCAGCAGTTATCAAGGAGATGGACATGCCCCATTTATTCCTGCATTCGCCACTCCATGCCGCCGCCATTGTCGAGCGGTTTGAAACGGCGCGAAGCCAATTCGGGGATGTTCATATCGCTATCTTGCAGGCATACGCCAACCCGAAACGAGATATTGTCCTGTTTGAAGTCCGCGTTGAAGAGCCGAGCATCGAGCAGCACACGATGATTCGCCTGTCGCCGCGTGATGCTGGCGGGGAGTACATCGTCCAAATGACGGCTGTAGGTCAGGCTCGCCCGACCTATGGGATGCACCGCGCGGTGAGCGCCGTCGGGGATTGGGTGACGAGCCTGCATGAGGATTCGAGGATTTTGGGGCGCAGGCTGCGGGGTTAGGGCATATTCTCTTCTACAAGCGCGGTTTGCTGCGGCGACAGACCATACAGCTGGAAGATGTATTTATCAATTCGGCTTTGAGACAGCTTTTCATTGGCGCGTCTATTCATATAAATCTTCTTCACTTCTGCCACAATGCTTGAGATTAAATCGGGATATGCTGCATAGTTTGGCAAGGGGATTCGGCTGGTAACCGGACTGTCAAAGTGCATGGTCATTACCGCTTTGGCATAAATGAAGCGATAAACATACCAGTTAATTAACTTGCTATTCAACAGCGCCAACACAAAATACGGTGACAGTTCATCGGATATTATTTCAATTTGGTTGACTGTATCAAGAATCAACAAACCACTTTCAGACTCTTGAATCAAATGTGCGACTATCCTGATATGTGGCACTGGTTTTTTAAGACGGGTGATAATGTTTTGAGCCAGCAAATTCCCCGCTTTGGTGACGGCATTGTCAGGAATAAGTTCTAAATTACAATGTCCCTTGCTGCTCGACAGATGATATTTTTTCACGTTTGTGCCACCAATGACCATACTGCCCATCTCGATTTCATTGAGCTCACGTTGCAAACCCGCCCCACGAGTATTGGTTATATGATTGCCCAGCAAATCCTGACCTTTAAGCATTTGATGGGCTATCTGCAACTCAGCTTGATTCAGCCCATTCACGTAAAGTCCAAATCGGCGGCATTCCGATTTGTCAATACTGCCGACAAGTTTGAATTGCAGGTCTTCGCGCTTCAAGTTGCGGTAAGCTGGAGTTTTTGCGCCGCTGCGATGTAGATATATCACCTGCTCCAGCAAAACTTCATCCCATGCCCTTCCGCAATCAACCAGGATTTCAAGTCCATCCAGCAGGCGGCCGCGCGGGATGCGCCAGGTCGAAGCATAAAGAAAAGACTTAGGCACAATGAAGCCATGAATTCCGCCCCCCCCCCCCGAACATCTGTTCTTAAAAGATTCAATGACTGCATCATAAACAGGGCGGCTGTGTTGGTCGTACCGATACCAAATTCGCGCCTGTAATACTTTCTTTCTTCCTGGCTCAGCTTTGCGCCATAGGGCGGGTTGCCGAAGATAAAGTGAAAGCCCGGATTATCGAGTCGTTTTCCCTGTTCATTAACAAAGGCTTCAGGAAATTCAATCGCCCAATGGAAGGGGCGGACGCGCTCAAGGTCACTGAAGCGTCTGGCATAATCTTGATGAAAGCGCCTGTAAAGAAGCTCGGTCGCGGTCTTGAGTTCAGTCAGAATAACACTGTGGCGCGGTTCGCGGTTGGATGTGTCAATGAGTTCCGCCCGCAAGCGCCGGATGGTCGCCAGGGAATCGGCATGGTCTGCCAAGCGGGGGTCATCGGGGCGCAAGCCGATTAAGCTGTTGCCAACTTTGATATTCTGGTTGAGGATAAGGGGCAGACGTTTGTTATGCCTTTTGCGTTCCATAG
>DAOUKA010000460.1:0-29850 GCA_034421915.1 Anaerolineae bacterium | reverse complement strand
CCACAATATGAAGACCGCCTGATTGAGCTTGTCGCAGGAGAAATTGTTGAGATGTCGAAGCCAACAGGAGAACATGGCGAGATTACGATGTGGCTGAGCTTCAAAATCGCCAGCCATGTATTTAATAACAATCTCGGCCGAGTGACCGCCGCGGAGACTGGTTTTATCCTTGAGCGCAATCCGGATGGCAGGGATACAGTGCGCGGCTTGGACATCGCCTTCATCAGTAAAGCCAAAGCGCCAAAACCACTATCGCGCAAGTTGGTTGAGATTGCCCCCGATTTGGCAGTAGAGGTCGTTTCGCCCGAAAATCTGGAGAGCGGCCTTCACAAGAAAGTCCGCGAACTGCTCAAGGTTGGAACGACATTGATTTGGATTGTTTATGCAGAAACGCGCACGGTAGTTGTTCATACCCCCGCCGGCGCTGTCACCCACGAAGAAACAGACATCTTATCAGGCGGCGCCGTCCTGCCCGGATTTGAAGTTCGGGTGGCGGATATTTTCCCCGTGTAAAAATGGGTGCGGCGGAGCGGGCAATGGCTGATGTCAATGCGCTGGTGCAGGTGCTTTGGGATTATATGCGCGTGGGGCATTCCCTGCGTTGGGCAGATTGCATCTTTATGCTCGGCAGCTATGACATCCGCGTGGCAGATTACGCGATTGAGCTTTATCAGCAGGGTTACGCGCCTTATTTGCTGTTCTCTGGCGGCGTGATTCAGAAAAATAAGTCGCTGAACATCCATTGGGATCAGCCCGAAGCCGAGTATTTCGCCCATTATGCCAGCGAAAAGGGGGTGCCTGCCGACCGCATTTTGGTTGAAAATCGGGCGATGAACACCGGCGAGAACTTCACCTGCGCGCAAACGCTGCTGGAAAGACTTGGGCGGGATTTCAAATCCTTCGTGCTGGTGCAGAAACCCTTCATGGAGCGGCGGGTGCTGGCGACCGCGCTTCGGCTTTGGGCTGACAAAGATTTTGTGGTTACATCGCCGCCCATCTCATGCAGCGACTATCTGAATGGCGACCTGCCGCGGGACGCCCTGATTCACTATATCGTGGGTGATTTCCAGCGCATCAAAATTTATGGCGACAATGGCTTCCAGGCGCCGCAGGAGATTCCGCGTGCGGCTTGGGAGGCCTTTGAGCGGCTAGTGGCGCTGGGTTATGACCAGCGACTTGTCCGCGCCTGAAGAATTAGCGCAGTGGATGCTGATGTCGGGGCGCCGGTATGTCATCGGGTATCGGGCATTGATAGGGTGTGCGCTGGATGGCTGCCTGAAACTCCGCCTGCGCCAGCGCCAGCTTTGGCGGCGACAGGATTAACTCGGCGGCGGACAACGCCATCACTTTGGCGGCGTACATCATGCCTTTGTGTCCGATGGATGTTTTGCCAGTGGCGACAACCCCCCATGAATGCGCGGCGGCGCGGCTCGCCCAGGTGGCGGTCTGGAGCATGCTGCAGGGCGCGTACCAACTCATATCCCCCATATCCGATGACCCTGGCGAAACATAACCTTCGTCTCGGCTTGGCATGACATCGCCAATCAGCGACTGTTGCGCCTTTTGCGGGTCGATGCCGTAACGATTGACCAGCGTGCGCATATTGGCGTCGCTGAAGCCGGCGTTGATTTTTTCGGCATAAGCCCGCTCTTCATCGGTGAAGTCGATGCCGCCCAATTCCTGCATGACCTCATATTGCAAATCAGCCAGGGTTTGGTTGGACAAGACGCGGGTAGAGCCGGATTTGTAGACAATCTCGACATCGGTATCCGTCATCATCGCCGCCCCTTTGGCAATCCGAATGACGCGCTGGCTGACATCTTGCAGATTTTGGGGGTCATAGGCACGGACATAATAATAGCTTTCGGCATAATCCGGGACGACATTGGGGGCAAGTCCGCCGCTGAGAATGACGTAATGCAAGCGGACATCATCGGTAACGTGTTCGCGCAGATAGTTGACGCCTATATTCATTAACTCCAGGGCATCCAGAGCAGACCGTCCCGAATAGGGGTCGGCTGCCGCGTGCGCGGTCGCACCCTTGAAGCGGAAGAAATAGCGGTTGACGCCTAACATACTGCCTTTCATGGCCGAGTTGATGTACCAGGGATGCCAGTTGAAGGTCACATCAAGATCATCAAAGGCGCCAGCGCGCCCCATGAAGACCTTGCCGCTGCCGCCTTCTTCAGCCGGGCAGCCGAAATATCTGACTGTTGCGGTCTGTCCACTGCCTTGCAGCCATTCTTTCAAGGCGACTGCGGCTGCCAGACAGCCAGTTCCCAGCAGATTATGTCCACAGCCATGGCCGGCAGCGCCGACAGCGACGGGTTCGGGCTTATGCTGGTTTTTTTGGGATAGACCGGGCAGGGCGTCATATTCGCCGGCAAAGGCGATAATCGGCTTGCCTGCGCCCCATTCGGCCATAAACGCGGTGCTGATGCCGCCCACATCCCAAGTGATGTCGAAGCCTTCCGCCGCCAAAAAATCCGCCTGCAACTTGGAGGCTTTGAACTCCATGAATTGAAGTTCGGGGTTATCCCAGATTTCGTCTGACATGGCGGTGAAGCGAATCTGATGCTCGTCCAGCCAATCGGCAATGTCCGCTTTGGGTCGCATGGGTTCATCCTTCTGATTCAGTCAATGTGTCGACACGATGATAACCCGAACCCGGCGCTGATGCCAGCGATGGCCTAAACATCCACGCTGGCAATAATCTGCTGGTGGGGTTCGGCAGTGGCTTCGGGGGGCAGCTGTTTGGCGGCGGCTTCCGACACGGCAAATATCAGCGTGCGATAGCCAGCGCGATGCCCCATATCGCGTAGGGCCACAACCAACTGTGCGCTGAGGCTCCTGGGCGACCAGCAGTAGACATCCGCATTGCGGACATTGTATAGCTGCTGATGATAGCAGACAATCGCTTCGTGACCGGAGGCATTGATGTATTGTCGCTTTTTGCTGCGTTCGATGATTTGTGGAATCGCTTTCCAGTGCTCGACCCATTGGCTTTCCCACAGCGCACGCGGGCTTGTCCAGCGCCCCACCGACATCTGCCAGCCTCCAATCGCGCTGGCGGCGGTTTTATCATAATCGTAGCGCTTGTAAAAGCCCTGCCCGATTTGGGCGGAAAGCATATAGCGCGTCAGGCGCAGGGTTTCATTGGTGCCAAAGTATTTGCGATAATAGGTCGCCTGCTGTCTGTCATATTCCGGATAGGCCACCGACAGCCGCCCGAAGCGGCGGGCGTCTTGCAAAATTGCATCAGCCAGCCGATGATGAACCTCATCATCGCAAGCATCATGCACCAGCATTTGCGAAAGGTGCAAATGGCTTCTCATTGGAGCCGGCTCTTGGTTGTCGAAGGCTTCGGCATAAGCCAGGATGCCGCCGTCAATCTCCAGCACGTAAGCGTATCCGCTGCCATTGAGAAGATGGCTCAGCCAGATGGCGCCGGTTTCAAGCGTCATCCAGGCGCCGCCGTGCAGCCAGCGTTCGTAAATCGTCAAGGCATCATAAGGCAGGTCTTCAACCTGGCCGCGCGCATTGAGCCGCTGCCAGATTGGAATCCGCGCGGTAAAGAGTTCGACAATCTGGCGGGCATCATCGAGTGTTGCCTGTCGTACCAGCATATCAAGTCCTCTGATTGGGATGCTACCAATGACTTGCCCAATTTTTACTATTGTATAACGGAATCGGGCTATCGGCATGGTTATCTGCCCGGTTTTCAAGCGGGTGCGCTTCAGATGATTGGAACAGGCGGAGGGGAGCTACAAATCGAGCAGGCCGCCTTGGCGCCGCCGGCCGTAAGTAGGCAGGTCAAGCGGTGCATTCGCCAGCAGGTTCTCGACACTGTAGCCCTGAATGACCGGGTAGCTGCCAAAGACATCGGCAAAGGTGTCGCGGCTGCGCTGGCTTTCCACAGTTCGCATATACTGCTCAAAGCAGACCATCACGCCGGCCGTCACGCCCAGTCGGTCGACTGTTTCGCGCAGGGCGCGCACCGCATCCGGGCTGACGCGGCCGCCCTTGACCTGCACCACCGCGTATTCGGCTTTGGCGACTTTCTTGGGGGCGAAGCGATAGAACTTTAATAAGCCATCGACGCCGCCATCGGCGCCGCGGGCGCCGGGTTCGCGGAACATGCCTTCGGCGCCGATAAAGCCGCAGACCCACTTTTCGAACTCGAATTTGTCGCGCTTGGCGAGGGCGCGGGCCTCATCAATCGTATGGGGGATGCCGCGTATCAGGATGTCCTGCTTGGACAAGAGCGGAAAATTATCGACCAAGCGCTCGCGTATCAGTCCGGTTGAAAAGGGCGAGATGTCGATGCCAACCCACCGGCGCCCCAGCGCTTCGGCGGCGTGAACGGTTGTGCCGCAGCCGCAGAAGGGGTCAAGCACGATGTCGTCGGGGTTGCTGGATGCCTTGATGATGCGCTCCAAAAGGGCGACG
The DNA here is from genome assembly GCA_034421915.1 of Anaerolineae bacterium. Classification (GTDB taxonomy): domain Bacteria; phylum Chloroflexota; class Anaerolineae; order Aggregatilineales; family Phototrophicaceae; genus UBA6055. Next base: position 25,401 of record DAOUKA010000460.1, on the reverse strand, counting down.
GGCTTTTGGGTCTTGTAGCCGGTGCGTTCTTTAGAATTTCCTTTAAGGATAGGGACGTAGATAACATCTGACTGGACTTTGAACTCGACATCGAAATCAAACATCACATCATCATCCACCAATGGACGATTTAACTCTTTCTCCCTTTTGTTGATGCGCCCGATAACAAGTTTATCCGTCTTGTGCTTTACTGACCCATATAAAACTTGATTGCCCGTGAGAAATCGCTTGTATCGCTCCTTGTATTCAGAATCCCCGCCTTTAATCAAGTTAAATGTAAAGTCATCCGATTTGCTATATCTCAAAATGATGTCGTGGTTTGCGGGAAAATTCTTGGAGGGGTTAGACATTTTGCCGTAGTGCCACACAATCTCATTGCGAAAGTTCTTTTTGCCAAAAATCCCATCCATCACCAGCTTGAGATAATGGCTGGCGGTCGGATCACAGTGCAGGTAAATGCTGCCCGTCTTTTTCAACACGCGGCGCATGGCACGGAGTCGCAGCGACATATTGATGAGATAGGCTGCCAAACTTGACTTTGCCCGCCCGCGTGTGCGAACCTGCTCTACTTCCTGGGCGAACTTGACAATAGTCGCCAGCGAACGGGTGCGCGGGTCGCGCTCCATATCCGCCAGATGCGCGTTGTCATCGGACGTCCATTCCCAGGTATCCTTGAAGGCCTCGACCGGTTTGAGGCTCTTGTCGCGCCCCCTGAAGGGCAGATTATAATTGCTGTTGGAATTGAAAGGCGGGTCGAGATAAATCAGGTCGATGGATTCGCTCGGCAGTTCAGCCTCATCGTTGAGGATGTCCAGACAGTCAGCAGCGTACAGGATTCGGTTCATAGATAGCAGCCCCGCAGGCAAGCGAACAGGTCAGCATTCCATGACACCCCGAAAAGAGGTACACTCGCAGCGAAGACTTTCGAGTCTTCGTGCTTTTGAGCATTCCGGTGGCGGAGTAGGCGCCAACCAAACATCCGCCATCGGAATCCCTATTAAGTAGGCCATGGAAGACCTTACCTGTAAGCTAACACAGGATTGGGATTCCTGCAACCTGTATCTCTCGCATTTGAGATAAAATGCCTGTTGACAAAAAAAGAGATGTTGGTTTATGCTGGGCAGGTCGCAGCAAGAACAGTTGATGAAAGCAGTCGAGAGATGAAAGTCAAGATGTCTTTGGGTTTCGGGGTAGCCCGCTCTTTCCTTATGTAGCTGACAGCCCCTGCTCTTACCGCGCACCCCCGCTTCTTTTCCATTTGATTCGATTTCAGAACGTCCAGTCATTGCGCCCGGCGGCAGTGATGGCTATGCCCTCTTATCCACAGCATCCAACTGGAGAATAGACAAACAGCATGAATGAAACCTATCAGCCACAAAAAATTGAGAGCAAATGGCAAAAGAAATGGGACGAGACCCAACTCTATCGCTCCCAAGTCGATTGGGACAGGCCCAAGCATTACGCCCTGACCATGCTGCCCTATCCATCGGGCGACTTGCACATCGGACACTGGTTCGCTATGACGCCCTCCGATGCGCGCGCCCGCTGGATGCGGATGCGGGGCTATAATGTCTTGTTTCCGATGGGCTTTGATGCCTTTGGCCTGCCGGCCGAGCAAGCCGCCATTTCCCGCAATATCCACCCCTGGAAGTGGACCTACAGCAATATCGAGCGGATGCGGGCCCAGATGCGCAGCATGGGCGCCATGTTCGATTGGGAGCGCGAAGCCATCTCCTGCACGCCAGCCTATTACAAATGGTCGGAATGGTTCTTCAAGAAATTTTATGAGAACCAGTTGGCTTACCGCGGTTCGGCGCGGGTCAACTGGTCGGAGTCCCTGCAGACGGTGCTTGCCAATGAGCAGGTCATCGACGGCAAGGATGAGCGCACCGGCCAGCCGGTGGTGCAAAAGCTGATGGAGCAGTGGTTCTTCGCCATCACCCGCTATGCCGATGAACTGCTGAACTTCGACAGCCTGGATTGGCCCGAGTCCATCAAAATTATGCAGACCAACTGGATTGGACGCAGCGAAGGCGCGCGCGTGACCTTTCACACCCTCCAAGGCCATCATCCGATTGAGATTTACACCACGCGGCCGGATACCTTGTGGGGGGCGACCTTCATGGTCCTGGCGCCAGAACATCCTCTGGTCGAGCAAATCACAAGCGAGGCGCAAAGGGAATCGGTGGCGGCTTACATCCAGGCGGCATCCAGAGCGACCGAACTGGAGCGCCTGTCTGCCGAGCGGGAAAAGACCGGCGTCTTCACCGGCGGCCATGCCATCAATCCGGTCAACGACCAGAAGATTCCGATTTGGATTGCGGATTATGTGATGATTAATTATGGCACGGGCGCGATTATGGCGGTGCCGGCGCATGACCAGCGCGACTTTGAATTTGCGAAGAAGCACGATTTGAATATCCAGACGGTGATTCAGCCGCTCGATAAGGACGATGCCGCCGCCGACGCGGTGACCGCAGCCTATGATGGGCCCGGTGTGATGGTCAACTCCGACGCGATGAGCGGCAGCATCAGCACCCAAGACAAGGGGCGCAGGAATCCGGCCATTGCCAAGGTGCTGGATTGGCTGGAGGCTGAAGGCAAGGGGAAAGAGGCGGTCAACTATCGCCTGCGCGATTGGCTGATTAGCCGCCAGCGCTATTGGGGCAGCCCGATTCCGATTGTCTACGAGAATGGGGATATTCAGGCCGTCCCCGATGAGGACTTGCCGGTGGTCTTGCCCGAAGATGTGGATTTTATGCCGACCGGGCGCAGTCCCCTGACCTACCACGAACCTTTTTTCAAGGCGAGTGAGACGGCCCGCCGCGAGACCGATACGCTGGATACCTTTATGTGTTCGTCCTGGTATCAGCTGCGCTATCTGTCGCCGGACAATGATGCCGCGCCCTTCGACCCCGAAGAAGCGGCTTACTGGCTGCCAGTGGATGTCTACACCGGCGGCGCCGAACATGCGGTGATGCACCTGCTGTACACCCGTTTTTTCACCAAGGCGCTGCGCGATATGAAGCTCTTCGAGGATGCCGCCTCGCTGATGCGCGCCAAAGGGCGCGACCCCGCGACAGCTTTTGATGAGCCGATGATGGTCCTGCGCAATCAGGGTCAGGTGCTGGGCGGTGAGCGGCAGGGCGATTTTGTCTTGTGCAGCGGCCGGCTGGCGGGCGGGCGAATGCTGGCAGGCCGCGTCGAAGTCGCCGATTACAACCAGGTGCCAGCCGGCTTTGAGGGCGTATTTGGCGAAATCATGCAGCGCACCGAAAATGTCATGCGCATCAATATGGCGGGGGTCACGCAGCTGGTCGAGATTTTGCCGGATGCCGAGATTGTCATCCCCGACATCCAAGGAAAAAACAGCGTCAATCAACTCAAGCATCATCTGGAGATTCAGCGCATGTCCAAGAGCAAGGGCAATGTGGTCAATCCCGATGAACTGGTGGCGAAATATGGCGCGGATGTGGTGCGCTGTTATCTGATGTTCAATTTTGACTGGCAAAAGGGCGGCCCCTGGAATGAGAACAACATCAAAGGGCCGCAGGGCTGGCTGAATGACATCTGGGAGATGGCGCTGCGAGGCGCGCCCGCCGTCAGCGGCGATGAAAAGGCCGAGCGCGATATCGAACGCAAATTGCATCAGACCATAGCCGTTGTCAATCGCGGCTTGCAGGAGTTCCACTTTAATACGGCAATAGCCGAACAGATGAAGTTCAAGAATGCCTTCAAAGCCGCCCTGCGCGCCGGCAAAATTGGCGCCGAGATGTGGAACAGGACGATGAATCAGGCTCTGCGTTTGATAGCGCCCTTTGCCCCGCATCTGGCGGAGGAATTGTGGGCGCGGCTGGGGCAGGCATACAGTGTTCATACCCAGCCTTGGCCCCGATATGATGCCGAACTGGCGCGCGAGGAGATGGTTGAACTGGTGGTCATGGTCAACGGCAAGCCGCGCGGAACGCTGTCGGTCGCTGTCGATATTGAGGCCGGGCAGGCGCAGGCGATAGCATTGGCGAGCGAAACGGCGCAGCGATTCTTGGCTGGCAAATCACCAACGCGTCTGGTCTTTATTCCCGGACGGAATGGCGCTGACCCCAAAGTCAATATCGTGATTTAATGCGGCGGGCGGGCATTGACCTAAAAATGGATTTGATTTTTGCGCCCGGATAGGCTATGCTTGTATTGTCGTATGTTGTATATCGAATAGTTGAATAAAGGAGAGACCCATGCAGCAGGGATTGATGGATATTGTCATTGAATACTGCGCGACTTGAAACCACACACCGATTGCCGTCAGTTTGACGGACGAAATTCTCAAAGAGCGCGAAATCGAAGTCTTTGTCAAAAGTTGGCACATGATTCCAAGTACCGGCGGGGTATTTGATGTCTGGGTCAATGATGAGCTCATTTTTTCCAAGAAGCAAGTCAATCGCCATGCCGAAGCTGGAGAAATCCGCGCCGGCATTATGAAGGTGCTGGATACATTGCGCCCGGCCGACGTTGCTCTGGCTGGCGATTAACCAAAGGGGCGCGGGGGAGCCAGCCTTCCCCGCAGCTTATCTGGGTTTCGCATTCGTTTATGTAACAAGCCCCACACAGGCAGGGTTTGGATTTGATTGTGTCTTTCAGCCTCATTAACAGGCTGGATTCACCCTTGCCAGATGCGGATATTCCTGTAGACTGGTAAGTTGCAAGACATTACGTCTTCGAACTATCGAATATCTATAAAGGAGCATAGTTTAACATGAAACGTCTCGTTGTAATCTCGTTACTTCTGGTAACTGTACTTGCCGTTGGCGCCGGCCTGACGGCTGCTCAGGACGATGGCAGCATTCTGGCGCGCATTCAGGAACGCGGCGAACTGATTTGCGGCGTCAATGTGGCGCTGCCCGGTTTCGGCACGCAAAACGACGCCGGCGATTTCGTCGGTTTTGATGTGGATGTCTGCCGCGCGGTTGCCGCGGCGATTCTGGGCGATGCCGATGCGGTCGCATTCCGTCCTCTGACGGCAGCAGAACGCCCAACGGCGCTGGCAGGTGGCGAAGTCGATATGATCAGCCGCAACACCACCTGGACGCTCAGCCGCGATACCGAATGGGGCGCGACCTTCGGCCCGACAACCTTCTACGATGGTCAAGGCGTCATGGTCAAGGTTGAGTTCGGCGTCAGCACCATTAGCGAGCTTGCCGAAGAAAGCATCACCATCTGCACCAACGCCGGCACCACCACCGAATTGAACATCACCGACCTTTCTGACAGCATGGGCGCGGACTGGGAATTGAACACCTTCCAGGATTTTGATGCGGTAATGGATGCTTATGAAGCGGATGCCTGTGATTCAGTCACCACCGATATGAGCGGCCTGCTTTCGCGCAAGGCAACCTCTGCCGACCCAGCCGCCCACCTCATCCTGCCCGGCACCATCAGTAAAGAACCCCTCGGTCCTTTGAGCCCGCAAAGCGATGCGCAATTTGCCGATGTCATTCGCTGGACGGTCTGGGGTTTGATGACGGCGGAAGAATTTGGCATCGATAGCATGAATATCGGTGACTTTATGGGCAGCGAAGATGCCGGCATCGCCCGCCTGCTGGGCCTTGGCGACAGCATCTCTGGCGAATATCTGGGCATCAACGATGAATTTATGGTTGATGTCATCACCCAGGTCGGCAACTATGCTGAAATCTTCGACCGCAACCTCGGTCCGGATACGATTTTCGGTCTGTCGCGCGGCTTCAACGCGCTGTGGAACGATGGCGGTCTGCTTTACTCGCCGCCATTCCGTTAAACCGAAGGTCATCCTAACCTGACATTCACGCGGGCTGCGTCATCTACAAGGTGCGCAGCCCGTTTTGCGTTTGGATTTTATCGATAATGCGGATAAACTATAATTGTCGTCGTCCAAGAATCATCGAGGCAGCCTATGAGGGTGCAAACTGGCATACAGCAAGAGAATTTATTACCTGCGGTTTTTAGGGATGAGCGTATTTTGCAGGGGCTTGCCCAACTCATCTTTGTTTTTATTGTGGTTTTGGTCTTGAATGATTTGGGCAGCCGAATTAATTTGGCGCTGGAATCGACCAACCAATCGCCCAATTTTGAATTTCTGGAGAATCGAGCCGGCTTCGCCCTTGCGGATTCTGGCTCATATTCCTCGGATGACCGCTATATTGATGCCTTTCGGGTCGGCTTTGTCAATACATTGCGGGTGGTTCTGCTCGGATTGCTGGCGACAACCGTGCTCGGCATCCTGGTGGGCATCGCTCTGCTGAGCCGCAATTTTCTGGTGCGGACACTGGCGCGCGCTTATGTCGAGGTGCTGCGAAACACACCCATTCTGCTGCAAATATATGCCTGGTTTTTTATTGTCATCTTTTCGCTGCCCTCCCAGCAGGAGTCGATTGCCTTCCCGCAAGAGGGCATCCGCAGCCTGCCCCTGATGCAATATGCGCTGTCGCTGATTCTTATTGGCTTTATCTGGCAGTACAGCGAGAGCCTCCGCAATCAGATTTGGCGCACGCGAGTCCGTCAGGGGGGCATCGCCCTTGTTCTCCTGGTGAACCTGCTGGGGGTTGTCGTGGTCGGGGCGGGCAGCCCGATTGAATTCCGACCGGGCGTGTATATCAGCATCAAAGGCGTCGCCATCTTCGAGTTGATTCCCTCGTCGCTATTTGGGATGTGGATGGTGTTTGTCGTGATGGGCGTCGTTGTGGCGGCTGTCTTATGGCGCTACTTCGGTTTTATCACCGAATCCACTGGACGGCCGATTCCGCGTATGCGCTATGCCAGCCTGTCGCTGATCGGCTTCACGCTTTTGGGCTGGCTGATTATGGGCATGCGACCCACGCCGGCGGCGATTCCGGTGTTGGACGAAGAGGCCGACAGAATCATCGAGATGTCTTATGAAGATGCCTTTCAATCCGGCATGTTAAGCATCGAGCAGGAACTGGAATTCACCCGCCAGCCGCTTATCTTCCGCCCGCCGACACTCGACAGGCGCGGGCGCAATATCGAAACCGGCATCGAGATTTCGCCCTCGTATCTGGCGGTCTTTTTGGGCTTGGTGATTTATACCTCCGCCTTTATAGCCGAGATTGTGCGGGCCGGCATTCAGGCGGTGCCCAAAGGACAGCTGGAGGCATCGCGGGCGCTGGGCATCTCGCAGGGTGAGATGCTGCGCGTGATTATCCTGCCGCAGGCCTTGCGCGTGATTATCCCGCCGCTGGGCAATCAATATCTCAATCTTGCCAAGAACTCCAGCCTGGCAATCGCGGTCTCCTATACCGATATTTTTCAGGTGACGAATACCATTATCAATCAATCGGGGCAGTCGGTCACCGGCATTGTGATGGTGATGCTTTCCTATCTGTTCATCAGCCTGACCATATCCCTGCTGATGAACCTGATTAATCAACGTTTCCAACTGGTGACAAGGTAGGTGTCGGATGTCAGAGAACAAACCGGTTGATGTCACAAAAACGATTATTCACCATCAAGACGAACCCTCTCGCCCGCCGCCCACGCTGGAAGTCGGGCTGCCTGCTTGGCTGCGCCAAAACCTGTTTGGCTCGCCGGCGGATATTGTCATTACCATCGTGGCACTGCTTTTTATTGCTGCGCTGGTGACCAGTTTTTTCAACTGGGCAATCCGTTCGGCAAACTGGTTCGCCATTATCAACAATCAGCGTTTGTTTATGATGGAGTCCTTTGAACGCGCCTTCGAATGGCGGATTGCGATAACAGTTCTGCTTTCGGCGCTGCTCACGGGGGTGAGTTTCGCGGCTTGGGCAAGGGGCCTGCTGCGCAGCTTGACCTTGATGGCTCTGGGCATACTGGCTGTCATCGCGGTGCTACCGCCGCTCATCGAAGCGGCGCTGCCGCCGCCGCCCTCTTATCTGGCGGCAGGGAACGTCGATATTATTGACCGCGCCTCTACCCTGAAACCGCAGGAAGAACTGGCTTTCATTGCCCAAGCGGGGGAGAGAGTCTCATTGAGCCTGGCGACCGGCGAGCTTGCCGACATCGAAACCCTGAGCGGGCTGGCGGGCTTTTCTGACCGCGCCTCCAATGCGCTGGCGAATGCCGCCCGCAATCGCCTTGAACAGCAGGAGACAACCGGCGCAGCCTTTGACCGCATGGTCAGCCGTGAATTGACCGAGGCGCTGGAGGAACGGATCCGTCTGGAAATTCGCACCTTCACCCGCACCAACGATATGCTTGCCTCCACGACTGATTATGTGGGCTATGTGGGCGAAGCCCTGACCGAAAACGGATCGCTGGCAGAGATGAAAATCTGGCTGGAGCGCCTTGAAGAGGCTGTCAAAGGGCTGGAGACAGAGGACGAAGCCATCCTCGCGGCGCTGGAAGCTGCCGAGGATGCGGCTGACGGTCTCTCGGTTCAGGACAGTATGACCGCCCATGTCCGCCAGGCCATCGACAGCCTGACGCTGACCGTCCTTGCCAGCCAGCAGCTTGAAGAACTGGGCGAACTGCTGATCCTGAATTTGTCCGAAGACCTGATAGGCGAGGCCGGGCAGAGCGATGATGATGAAGATCTCATCCAGCCTTCGCCCGACGAAGCTGATTTCCTGCGTGATATGTTTGTGCGTTTGCTGTCGCCGCAATCGGTCTTTGACATCTACGAACTGGGTCAAACGCCGATGCGCGTGACAATCAGCGATGGTCAAACGCAGGCCGTTCTGGCGGAGGGCGTCTTGAGCGCGGCGGGAGAGACGGTCTCGCTCGAAATCCCTGCCGATGGCTGGTATGTTTTATCCAAAAATGCGGTTGAAGGCGCCGCGGGAACGGCGATTCTGCGGGTGGATGGCATCTTCCCCATCGTGGAACGAACGCTCAGCGCGACCGAGTCGCTGTATCTCCGTCTGACCGACAACGAACTGGAAATCACTGGCGGGCGGCCGCAGATTGACGGCTCGAATATGCCCTTTGTGGTTTTGATTGACAATCAGTTCCGCGGCCTGCGCGATTTGCAAACCTATCTGGTTCATTTTGTCCCGCTCTTCTTTGAACAAATCGAGGCTTTGCTGCTGCCCTTCTTTATCGCCCTGGCCTGGGGCTTTGTTCTGGGCCGCGCCCTTGCGCACCTGCTTGGCGCGAATACGCTCTTTAACAGCCCGCGCAGCCGCGCCATCGTCTTGGCTTGGGCGATGTCCCCCTTGCTTGTCTTGCTGGCCTATTTCGCCTTGCTGGATGGCGACCAAGCGATAACTGGCATGGTGGCGGTGGTTCTGAAAATCGCGGCTGCGGTTGGGGTGGCTGTTCTGGTGAGCCGCATTGAGGCCTGGCTCCAGCGAACCAATCAGGGCGAAGATGCCCAAGCCTCGATCACCCGACTGCTCATTTATGGCTGGGGCATGTATCCCCTTGTCATGTTTGTTTTGACCTCGGGCGTCGGCGGTTTGTCGGGCGCGGCCGTCGGCAGTATGGCGGGCGGCTTGGTCTGGCTGCTGCTGATGTACTTCATCGGGCTTAATTTCAAGGGCATGATGGGCTATGCGCTGCTGGTTGCCGGTTTCTTCCTGCAAATCGCTCAGGCATTTATCCTTGATATGGTCTGGGACAGCTGGACGGATGATGCGGTCGGCGCCATTTTTATCTGGCTGCTGCTGGCGGTCATCGGCGTGGGGCTGGGGCTGCTGGGCCTGTCGCTCAAAGATAGAATGGATGCCGCCACCAAGCGCACGGGCTATCTGATTTCCTGCGGCGCATTTGTGTTTGTCTTGGTCAACACCAACCTGCTTCAGCAGCCCGATGACCCGATGACGCTGGCGCTGGCGGGATTTGGCTTTTTCCTGTGGTTTGGCTGGATGTTTTTTAGCGGAGCGCACTACTGGAGCACCAACCGCGTGATGGTCGGCTTGCTTTTGCTGACGTTTTTGTGGATGCAGACCTGGACGGCCGTTGACCCTTGGTCGATTATCTACTTTGTTGTCTGGCTTGCCGTCGGGGCGCTTGTCTTCAAGCGCGGCGAAGAAGCGCAGGGCGACCAGCGCAAAGCTGAAAGCAGCCGGCTTCATCGCTTGGCCATGCCGGGCATATTCGTGACGGCGCTGGCGTGGCTGCTGGTCCTGTTTGCCATCCCGACCTTGATACTCGGGCTGGAAGCGCAGGGGGTGCTGCAAACATCGCCTGACGATTTGCTGCCTTTGTCGGATAAACGGCTTTGGGGCGGCTTGATGCTGACGATGCAGTTGACCATCCTGGGCATCGTGGCGTCCTTCCCGATTGGTCTGGGGCTGGCGCTGGGGCGGCGCAGCCGCCTGCCGGTGGTCAGATATGCCTGTGTCCTGTATATCGAAACGGTGCGCGGCGTGCCGCTGATTACGGTGCTGTTTATGGCGACGCTGCTCGTCCCGCTGATTGACCCGACGCTGGCGACCATCGAAAATGCCGTGCGCGCTTGGGTCGGCATTACCCTGTTCAGCGCCGCCTATCTGGCGGAAAATGTGCGCGGCGGCCTGCAATCCATTGACAGGGGACAAACCGAAGCCGCGCAGGCGATTGGCCTGTCAGCTTGGCAGACGACCCTGCATATTCTGCTGCCGCAGGCGCTGCGGGCGGTTATTCCAGCGCTGGTGGGGCAGTTCATCTCGCTCTTCAAGGATACATCGCTGGTATTTATCGTCGGGCTGGCGGAAATCACGGGCATTGCCGTGCGCGTGGTCGCCCAGCCAGAGTTCTTGCAGAAGCGGCAGGAAACCTTTTTGTATGTGGCGATTATCTACTTCGTATTCAGCTATATTATGTCTTATATCAGCCGTCGGGTTGAAGAGACAGGTTCGGGGGCGGCCCGCGCCCAGCAGATTTAGCCGGCGCAATAAATTGGGTTATGGAGGTTGATGATGGAAGACAGCAGCAGGCAAATGATGGCGGGCGACGAGCCGATTATCATCTGTCGCGATATGAACAAGTGGTTTGGCGATTTTCATGTCTTGCGCAATGTATCGCTGGAGGTGATGCCGCAGGAAGTGCTGGTCATTATCGGGCCCTCCGGTTCGGGCAAGTCCACCTTTATTCGGTGCATCAATCGGCTGGAAGAACATCAGGACGGGCAGATTGTCGTAGACGGCATCGAACTGAGCCACGATGTGAAAAATATAGCCGAGATTCGCCGCGAAACAGGCATGGTCTTCCAGCAGTTTAATCTCTTCCCACATTTGACCGTGATGGACAATATCTCCCTGGCGCCGATGAAAGTGCGCCATTGGGCGCGCGACAAAGCCGAACAGCGGGCGATGGAATTGCTTGAGCGGGTGGGCATACCCGAACAGGCTTACAAATATCCCGGGCAGCTGTCGGGCGGTCAGCAGCAGCGCGTGGCGATTGCCCGCGCCCTGGCCATGGAGCCGAAAATCATGCTCTTTGATGAGCCGACCTCGGCGCTGGATCCAGAGATGATTAAAGAAGTGCTGGATGTGATGAAAGAATTGGCAAAGAGCGGTATGACCATGCTGGTTGTCACCCACGAGATGGGCTTTGCGCGTGAGGTGGCTGACCGCGTGATTTTCTTTGATATGGGGCGCATCGTCGAACAGGGTCCGCCAGAAAATTTCTTTAGCCCGGATATCGAACACCACCCGCGCACGCAGGAATTCCTCGACCAGATTTTATAGATTTTATGATGGAGGCAGCTGGATAAGCCAAGCTGCCTCCGCGGGTTCAGCCATAAACTTCGGTATCTGGATGGAAGGCGGCCCAGGCAAACCAGAAATGCGGGAAAGCGTTGATTTGCCGCAGCTGCGCGCCAGCAAGCTCGCCATCAACCGCGCTGCCGAATACATTCCAGCGGCTGCCTGTCTGGTCATCGACAATCGCATTATCCTCGACGCGGAAACTCAATATCTGCCCCTGAACGCTGCGGTCGAACAGGGCGGCCATGCCGACATCGCGCGATTGGTCGATGCTGGACGCATCCAGGGCGCTCAAGGAGCCGGGCTGCCACAGCGCCACCACATCGACATCGGCAATGGTGTCGTTGATGGCGATGTCTTGGGCGAGCTTCTCAAAAGGATAGGCGATGCTGACATCATCAAGGGTCACAGCCAGCACCCGCTCGGTCGCAAACAGTCGGCTGTCGGGCGCGCCAGAAAACAGGAAGGGGCGAGGACTGCTGTCGTAATTGACATAGGGATTGCTGCCATAGTATCGTCCCATCGGCCGCGACAGCACTTCGCCCTGCGGATACTGTGCCTTGAAAGCGGCGTAGCCAACCAACTGGGAGGGCAAAATGTCCAGCAGCGCGTTGGTGTAGCTGCCGACTAGCCCTTCGCCGGTGAACTGCTGCCACAGCGACTGCGTTTGGTCATCCCACATAATCAGGTCGCTGTTGCGCAGGAGGCCGCTCACGCCAAAGCGCAGGACGGCATCGCCAACCTGACGATGGAAGACAATCGCGCTGTTGCACAAGGGGCAGAATGTGACGGCGACGGGGGTTTCCCCGATGACATCATTGACAATTTCGTGGCGCGTCAGGATGGCAAGTGGATAGGCGCGCGCCAAACCCTCGACTTCCAGGGCAATCACGGGTGAACTTGGATGCAGCCATAAATCAGCGTCTGTCTGATTCTCGAAGTCGGGGTGGTCAATCGGTGGAATGCCATCGCGTCCGACGCCTCCCGAAATAATCTCGAAGAAGATGTCTTCCCGCTGCTGGCAGAAGTCCGTCAAATCCCAGACCCTTTGCCAACTTGCCAGCACATTGGGATTGTCAAACGGGGCGGGCGGATTATCACAGGTAAGCTGCGCCTGTACCTGAATCGGCATCAGCCAAGCCGCCAGAGTGAACAAGAGTGCCGATAAGAGTTTGAGCATGTTTTGCATGCGATGCCGTCCTTTGCTAAAAAATTATCTTTTGATGAGAAGTTAAATAAATCACTTGTGCTGCCTGATGAAAACTGAACTCAAGGGCTGTTGATAACCATCTCAAATTATTATATCCTGTGAACGGCTTGGGAGGAACACCGCAATCCTGTTGATTGAACCGAAAGGACTTGCCGCATGCAGTGGCGGTCAGTCGCATTGAATGCGGGCCTTGCGCTGCTTGCCGCGCTGGGCATCAGAAAGTTGGTGCGCTGTTAAGCGACTGTCTGGCAAACTTTCAAATCAGCCAGGATCTGTCGGACTGCGAACAGGTCGTGGTGCCATAAATACCAAGCGCCCTACCAAATCAAAGGGCGCTTGATAAATAATTGGGGTGGCCTTTCGCTGTCCGGTTTAGCGGGGGGACACTAAACCAAGACTGTACTTAGTATAGCACATATCGGCGCTGCGAAAAGAGCAGAAATCCTACGCTTGCCCTACGCGATTTGTGTTATAATCGCACGGATGCGGGTTCATCGAAGCAGAAAACCAAGACAGCATGGCAAAGACACACAGCATCTATATCTGCTCCAACTGTGGCAACCGCAGTGCCGCAGGCTTCAAGATTTGTCCAAAATGCCGCCAATTTGACACGATGAAAGCGCATATCCAAGAATCGAGAAGCCGTGCGCGGCGGCCGATTGGCGCATCACCGGCGGCTCCGACGCGGCTGACGGATGTCAGTCGGGAAGATGAAGCGCGCATCCCCGTGCCGATTGAAGAATTCAGCCGCGTCTTGGGCGGCGGGCTGGTGCCAGGCAGCATCGTCTTGCTTGGCGGCGAACCCGGCATCGGCAAATCGACACTGGTGATCGAATTGTCGGCGCTGCTGGCAAATGAAAAGAGTCCCGTTTTGTATGTCAGCGGCGAGGAGAGCGCCCATCAAATCAAAATGCGGGCTGACCGCCTGCGCCTGAATGCGCCCGATTTGTATCTGCTGAACGAGACGAATCTGGGCAATATCTCCGCCCAAATTAAGGCGCTCAAGCCAACGCTGGTGATTATCGATTCGATTCAGACGACCTACACCGACGAACTCGATTCCTCGCCCGGCCTGGTGTCGCAGGTGCGCGAATGCGCCACCCGTTTGCAGCGCCTCGCCAAATCGACCGCTACCAGCGTGCTGATGATCGGCCATGTGACCAAAGAGGGCAGCATCGCCGGACCGCGGGCATTGGAGCATCTTGTCGATACGGTTCTCTACCTCGAGGGCGACCCCTTCCAGCAGTACCGCCTGCTGCGCTGCGTCAAGAACCGCTTCGGGGCGACCAGCGAGGTGGGCGTCTTTGAGATGCAGGGGCGCGGCATGGTTCAGGTCGAAAATCCCTCGGAGGTTTTCTTGGAAGAGCGCGTGGTGAATGCCTCTGGCTCAGCGATTGCGATTACTATGGAAGGCACGCGCCCGCTGCTGGTCGAATTGCAGGCGCTGACCAGCACGACGGCTTTTGGTCATGCCCGCCGCACCCCCAACGGCGTCGATATGAACCGACTGCTGCTTATTAGCGCGGTGCTGACCAAACGGATGGGGCTGAAACTCTGGGAACAGGACATCTTTGTCAATGTGATTGGCGGGATGAAAATCACCGAGCCAGCTTCCGATTTGGCGATGGCGGTGGCGATTGCCTCCAGTTATTATGACCGCCCGGTGGCGGCCGATTTGGCGATGGTGGGCGAAGTCGGCTTGAGTGGCGAGATTCGTCAGGTGGGTCAGCTGGGCGCGCGGCTGAACGAGGCGGCCAAAATCGGCTTCAAACGCGCCTTGATCCCGCGGATTCGCCGCAAAACCGAAGACATCCCCCGCAGCATCCAACTGCTGGAAGTCCGCAGTGTCGCCGATGCCCTGCGCGTCATTTTGCCGGCGAATTAGGGATATTTGCGGTTGAGCAAACGCGCATAAGGAATAGTTTCGCGGACATGACCGAGGCCGCAAATCCAGGCCACGGTGCGCTCAATGCCGATGCCAAAGCCGGCATGCGGCACGCTGCCAAACTTGCGCAGGTCAAGATACCATTCATAGGCTTCGCGCCCCAAGCCCATCTGCTCGATATTCTGCTCCAGCAAGGTCAGGTCATGGATGCGTTCGCTGCCCCCGATAATCTCGCCATAACCTTCTGGCGCCAGCAAGTCGACGCTGCGGCACACCTGCGGCCGGCCGGCTACCGGTGTCATATAGAAGGCTTTGATGGCGGTCGGATAGTGATAAACAAAGACTGGCCGGGCGAACATCTCCGCCAGCGCGGTTTCATGCGGACTGCCGAAATCCTGCCCCCATTCAATCGCCAGTTCCGCTTTCTGCTGCGGGTCATCGCTTTGGTCGTGGAGCTTTTTCAGGCGCTCAACCGCCTCATCATAACTGATGCGGGCGAAGGGCGCGGCAATCGCTTTCAGTTTTTCGGCATCCCGCCCGATCATCTCCAATTCCTGCCGATGCTTTTCCAGCACCTTCTCGACCACATAAGCGACCATCTGCTCCTGGATTTCCATAAGCTGCTCCAGGGTGCAGAAGGCGATTTCGGGTTCGAGCATCCAGAATTCAATCAGGTGGCGGCGGGTTTTGGATTTTTCGGCGCGGAAGGTGGGCCCGAAGCAGTAGACTCGGCCGAAAGCCATGATGTTGGCTTCGTTATAGAGTTGACCGGTCTGCGCCAGAAAAGCCGGCTCCCCAAAATAATCGAGTTCGAAGAGGGTCGTTGTTTCTTCGCCGGCGGCGGGGGTGATAATGGGCGTATCGACCAGCAAAAAGTCGTGGCTGTCCAGCCAGTCGCGCAGCGCCTTGATAATCGTCGCCCGAATCCGCACTATCGCCCACTGTCGGTTGCTGCGCAGCCACAGATGCCGCTGATTCATCAAAAATTCGGTGCCGTGCTGCTTGGGCGTAATCGGATACTCCTGCGACTGCTGCACCAATCCCAGTTTGCGGATGCCAATCTCGAAGCCGCCCGGGAAGCCAGGCGCCCGCCTGTCGGCGCGGACCGTGCCCGTGACAATCAAAGACGATTCCTGCGTCAGCCCTCTGGCGATGGCAAATTCTTGGGCGTCCATCTCTTTTTTGAAGGCGACGCACTGCACCTGCCCGCTGCCATCGCGCAGCAGGATGAATTGCAGGCGGCCCTTGCCGGTCTTGCTGTAGACCCAGCCGCGCACAGTAACCTCTTGTCCCTCATAGCGGGCAATATCTTGAATGCGGATGACTTCTGCCACAGTCCTCTGTCCCTTGCTGCGCCAATCCATACACAGCATTATATCACGCGCGGCTAAACTTCAACCACCTGCCCGACCGCCGCCCGCAGCAGACGGTCCCATACCGCCAGCCCCAGCCCCCTCGTTTGCGGCGCCCGCACCAAAATCAAATCAAGACCTTGCTGGTCAAGCGCCCGCAATGCCGAAAACAGGCGCCGGGCCGCTTCGTCCACAGTCGCCCCCAGCGCTTCGATGCTGACATCGAGCCCCGCAAACTGCGCGGTGTCCTCATCCAGCGCCATAACGCCCGCCTTGTCGCTGTCGGCAATGACGCCGCGCATGGCGGCAAAGACAGCCTCGTCATGCTCACCCCGAAACAGCATCACCTTGGCTCTGGGCGAATAATGCCGGAGCAGCGTCCCCGGAGACGGCGCGGCAGCGACATCCTCCGCCAGATAGGCGGGCTGATAGATAACCTGCGGCATCATCTGGCGCAGTGCCTCCAGCGAGACGCCGCCCGGACGCAAGACCCGCGGCACATCCTCAACTAGGCTAAGTATGGTGGATTCGACGCCGATAGCGGCGCGCCCCCCATCCAGTATCACATCGACATGCCCCTCCAAATCAGCCATGACATGCTGGGCCGTGGTTGGGCTGGGGCGCGAAAATTGATTGGCGCTCGGCGCCGCGATTGGCACAGCCGAAGCTCGCAGCAATGCCCGCGCGACCGGGTGGTCGGGCATACGGACGGCGACCGTATCCAGCCCGGCGGTAACATTGGCGGGAATCCGCGCCTGTTTTTTCAGTATGACCGTCAGCGCCCCCGGCCAGAAGCGCTGGCTCAATGCGCTGGCGATGTCAGGAATATCCATGGCAATCTCCGCCAGTTGACTCTGCTGTGCAATATGCACAATCAGCGGGTCATTGGCTGGCCGCCGCTTGGCGCGGAAAATTCTGCTGACGGCGGCGGCATCCCAGGCATTCGCGCCCAGCCCATAAACCGTCTCCGTCGGGAAGGCAACCAGCCCGCCGCGCCGAATGACCTCGCCGGCCGCTTGAATCAGGCCGCGTTCGGGCGAGGTCGGATGGACGCGGCATCGTCTGGTCGGGGCGAGATAAGGTTCGTGCATCGATGACTTTCGCAATTCGGTATTGAGCATTTTTGACTTTTGCCTTATTTTATCATCTGAGGGACCGCTGATGACGGGGGAATCTGCGATGACAATTCTGGTCACGGGGGCTGCTGGCTACCTGGGCAATCAAACCGTCCGAAAACTGGTGACCCTGGGGCGGCCGGTGCGGGCGATGGTGCGTCACCGCGCAAAAGCCGAAACCCGCCTGCGAGATGTGGCTGACAGCATCGAAATCGTCATCGGGGACGTGACTGACCCGGACAGTCTGTCAGGGGTCATGGAAAATCTAAGCGCGGTGATTCATTATGTCGCCATCGCGATGGAGAAGGGCGGACAGACTTATGAGGAGGTCAACTATCAGGGGACGGTCAACCTGCTCAATGCGGCGCAGGCCGCCGGTGTCCAGCGCTTCATCAATATGAGCCAGAACGGCGCCCGCAGCGATTTGCCCTACCGCTTCCTCGCCAGCAAAGGGCGCGCCCAAGAATATGTGGCCGCGTCCGATATGCAGTGGACGGCGCTGCGCCCCTCCGCCATTTTTGGGCGGCAGGATGAATTTTTCAACACCTTCGCCCGCCTGCTGAAAATCACCCCGCTCGTCTTTCCGCTCATTGATGGCGGCAAGGCGCTCTTCCAGCCAGTTTCAGTGCATGATGTCGTCGAAGCGGTGATTCGCAGCCTCGATGACGACAGCACCATCGGCAAAGAACTGGCTTTGGGCGGGCCCGAGGTCTTGAGCCTGGGGGAAATCGAAAGACGGATTATCCGCGCCATGAACGCCCGCCGCCTGCTGCTGCCGACGCCGCTCTTTCTGCTGCGGCCGGCGGTGCTGGTGATGCAGGCTCTTTTGCCTGGGTCGCCCGTCAGCACCAGCCTGCTCGAATTGCTGTCCGTCCCCAACACCGTCGCCGACAATGCGCTGGTCAATCATTTCGGCATCCAGCCGATTCCCTTTTCTGGCGAACATATCGATTATCTGAACGATAACACAGTTGGCGATGCGCTGGCGAAGTTCCTGCGCAACAAAACCGTCAACTAGGGCTTATGCCCGCGCAGCAAATCCTCAAAAATCTGCGTATAGGCAGCCGCCGCCGCCTCCATCGAAAAATGCCGCTTGACATGCTCTCGTCCCGCCTGACCGACTCGCTGGCGGGTTTCGGCATCGCGCAGCAGCCGAATAACCTGTCTCGCCAAGCCAGCCGCATCCCCAGGGTCAACCAGAAAGCCAGTTTCGCCATCTATGACGGTCTCCTCGGGACCGCCGCGGCGCGTGCTGACGACTGGCCTGCCACAGGCCATCGCTTCCAGATTCGCCTTGCCATAGCTTTCAAAATCCGAGGCGCAGACCACCACATCGGCGGCGGCATAAACCCGTTCCACATCATCGCGGAAGCCGATGTAATGAAGCCGCTCCCGCAGTAGCGGGCTGCTGTCCGCCTTTGCCAGCATCTCATCGCGATAGCGCCCATCGGCGACCACGCCAAAAACATCATCGCCAGCGACGATGAATTGCGCTGCGGGTTCTTGCATGGCGACCTGTTCCGCCATCGCCTGAAAAACCTGATGACCCTTCACGCGCTGGAAACGGGCGGCCATGGCGATAATTTTTGCCTCTGGCGGGATATGAAGCTCCCGGCGCAGCTGAGCGCCGTCGAGTTCGGGATGAAAGCGCGCGGTGTTCACGCCCGAATAAATGATTGGCATCCGCTCGGCGGGCATAAAAGGCGGCGCACCCAAAAATCCGGCGCGAATGGCGCGGGAACGCGCCACAGCAGGAAGCCGGCGGAAATATCCCCGCTGCCAGATTTTAGGCTTGAACCACCAGCCATGCACCGTCCAGACAAGCGGAATGCGGGTCTGCCGCGCAGCTGCGGTCATCAGGGGCAGGGTGTGATAATCGCTGTGGACAAGCTCGATGCGCTCGGCTTCGATAAGCCGAGCAAAGCGCCGCACCACCGGAAATCTTGACCAAAGCTGCGGCACAAACCAGGTCGACGCGCCGCGATAGGGGATAATATGCGTTTTTCGGCACAGCGCCCGCCAGCGTTCGCCCAATTTGCCATCAGAGGGCAGCAGCAGGCGGGGTTCGTAACGGCTTGCATCCAGCGATTCGGCCAGGGTCAGCAGGTCTGTTTCGCCGCCGCCCAGGCCGGTGTACCAGGATGCGAACAGAATCCGCTTCATCGTTTCAGCCGGTGGTGGCTATTCGCACAAGGGGAGGACATGGTACTGCTGACGCTCGCCGCAGGTCAGGTCGCGCGGGCTGAAGGTCGATTGGATGCGGTCAATCAGTTCGGGCAGGCTTTCGACCTGCCAAAGCCGATAAACCCCCGCGCTGTCCCGCGACAGAATGCGCTGAGTGTCAGCGCCCAAGCTGAAATCAACCACAGCTTTTGGATGGAGATAACGCTGCTGAAGCGCAGCCGCTTCCACATCCCAAAGGTTCAGGCTGTTATCGTCCCCGGCGGATAGCAGACGCCCGGACTCGCTTTGATAGTGCAGTTTGCGGATGACATCCTGATGCCCGCTCAGACGATGCAAAACCGCGCCGCTTGAGGTGTCG
The DNA here is from genome assembly GCA_034421915.1 of Anaerolineae bacterium. Lineage (GTDB taxonomy): Bacteria > Chloroflexota > Anaerolineae > Aggregatilineales > Phototrophicaceae > UBA6055. Next base: position 5,643 of record DAOUKA010000460.1, on the reverse strand, counting down.
ATAATCTGAATGCGATGGTCGCTGGATGCCAGCAAAAGATGCGCGCCATCGGGCGTCAGTTCGCCATGCTGGACATCCGTAAAAGTGTGGCGGCTGACCGAACCGTCATCCAGCGAAAATATCGTTAGCCCCGCCAAATCATCATCCAGCCGCACAAAGAAGTACAGCCTGTCGCCAGCGGGACTCAAGGCGATGTCGACCCGCTCGGTCAAGGGGAAATCAGGCGGCACGCCCAGAGGATAGCCCTGTCGAGGGGATGCGGTCGCCCTTTCCCACAGGATGGCGCGCTCGTCATGGAGGGTCAGAAACAGGCTGCCATCGGCGGCAAACTCGACCCGCCATGCTGGCCCCAGGCCGCTGGCTGGCAGGCGCCGCGCCCTCTCGCTGTCAGGCTCAAGCTGCCATAATTCACCGCCGCGGGTGCTGAAAAGCACCGCGTCGCCAGTCGGCGCCAGAGCCAGATCTTGAATGTCATCGCTGTTCACTGTCCAGGTCGATTGTTCGGCGCCGCTGGCCGCATCGTAGACGGCGATGCGGTTTTCGCTGTGGATGACAAAATGCGAGCCGCCTGGGTTCATGCGGGCGATGCGGCTGTCGGTGAGCGTCAGCATGCTCCGCTGGGTATCGGTGTTCTGCAAGGTGACGCCGCTGTCCCTGACAATCAATAAAGCGGTGCCCGATTGATTGAGAGCCGTGCCGCTGGCAGCATCCGCAAGCACCTGTTCCAGCGCCGGCGGCGATTTGGCAACTGACCACAGATAGGCTGTGCCGTCATTTGCCTGCCCCAGAACCGCATCGCCAGCCGCATTGACCATCATTGCCCGCAAGGGCTGCGGCGCCAAACCGACCTCTTGCAGCAAAGTGCCGTCCTCGCTTGACCATAACACCAGACGATGGTCGCGCGTGGCGGATAAAAGGGTCTGCGCGTTGATAAAATGCGCCCAAGTGAGTTCAGCCTCATGTTCATAGCTGCGCAGCGCCGTCCCGTCGGCGATATTCACCAGCACCGACCGCTGGCCGCCGGCGCTGCTGCCGATGCCGAGCAGGGCAGTTTCATCCTGAAAGGCGATAAAGAGCAGGCTGTCGGTGGCGGCGGCCAGATCGCCGCCACTGAGGACTGACCAGTTGAAGCCGTCGGTCAAGCGGCTGATGGGCTGCGCGGATGTCAAATCCCAGAAAATGAGGTCGCCCATATTCGGATCGCCGGCATAGGCGGGCAAGGCGCGGCCACCGCTAAAGGCGATGCCGCCCGCCGGATGATAGCCGCGGTAGACCTGTCCGCCGCTGTCTGCCGTCAGCAGATCCAGGCTGTCGGCTGACCACTGGGACATCACCGACTCGCCGCCGACATTCGACCAAGCGATGATGCGCGCAGCATCGGCCGTGACCAGCAGATCCTCCACCAGCAGTTCCGCGCCCTCGTCAGCCGAATAACTGCCCAGTTCGTCGCCAGTGTGGATGTCCCAGCTGACCAGCATGGGGCCCGCGCCAGCAGTGACCAGCCGATTGCCGGCGGGGTACAGCGCCATGGCGGTGATGCTGCCCTGATGTCGCCGCAGACGATGAAGCGGCGCGCCGTCCGCGCTCGACCGAATGACCAGTTCGCCATCCTGCGCCCCCGTGATTAAGAATTGTCCATCCAGGCTGTATGCCAGGCTGACGACATCCTGCTCGTAGTCGGTCAGTTCATATTTCAGCGTCCGCGCTGCCGTATCATAAACCAGCACGCGGTCCAATGAGCGTGGAATCAGGGCGAATTCGCCGCCGGCCGGATTGAAGCGCAGCAGGGCGACATCATGCAGCGTCAAAGTTGGGCTTGATGCGGCGGCGCGGCTCAAGATGCGATAGGCCTGGCTGGGGTCGTCGAGGGACTCCGCGGCTGCCAAGGCCAGCGCCAGCGCCAAATCGGCGGCGCCAGCTTCGAGCGCGCCTTCGGCGCTGAGGAGGATGGGCGGGGCGTCGCTTTCGGCCCCGCTGGGAAGCATCGGAGTCGCGGGCAATTCGGCTGTTGTCTGGGGCGGTGCATCTGCCTGAACGGTCTGCTTGATGCTGGCGCTGCTGGTGGCGATGTCCGCCAGCACCAAGGCCGAATCGGTGGCTTCGGCTGTGGCTGAAACCGCTGCCGCTTGCGCCAGCTGCGTCTCGGTCTGGCGGCCTGCTATCCCGACGGCGGTTTCGGTTGCCGCCGCTTGGCTGGCGGCAGCATTTTGCAGCGAGGCAATCACAACCGCGCTCACAATCAGAATGCCGAGCGCCAAGGCCAGATAAACCAGTAACCCATATCTGGCGGCCGGTTTTCGGCTGTGGCTGGCGTGAATATATTCGCGCTGAAGCTCCGAAGGTTCGGGCTGCTGATGAAGGCCCTCTGCCAGCCATTGACGCGCCCGATGGATGCGCTCCGATGGCAGCAGCAAATGGCTGGCTCGCTTGCCCTGTTCCCAATTCGCGGCATGAATCAGCAGTTCGGTGTGCAGTTTGACATAGCGATTGGCTGCCATTAGTTCCTGCAATGCCTGAATGCCATCTTCAAGGACATCCTGCTGGCGGAAAAAAATATAGGGATGGTCGGCAATGGCCGGGTGGACATCCGCCTCGATGTCTTCATCCACAATCAAGGATGCGAAACGTTTGCCCTTGTCCACTGCGAACTGAATGAGCGCATTGCAGGCGGGGCTTTCGGCAGCTTGGGGAGACAGCACCATGACGACCAGATGCGAGCGCAGGATGCCAGCCTGGAGTTCCTCTTGCCCTTCGCCGCTGTCGCCAGGCTCATCAACATTGACGTAACAGTCAGCCCCCTTTGCCCTCAGACGCGCCTCAAGATGGCGCACAAAGCGCAGGTCGGACGGGTGATAGATGAAGAAGATGTCATGCAGATTCTTGGCGTCGAGCATGGTTCATCAGTTGCGCTGAATTTATCCTCTAGTATAGCACAGTTGCCTATCGAAGCGCTGTATCCGAGCAGCAAAAACCGCCAGCGCATGCTGACGGTCTTCTGTGGGAAATCTACGGACAGCACTGTCACAGGCTGTTTTGACTTATTGGCCTGCCTGATGCACGATGCGCCCTTCGAGTTCGACCATAATCGGGCTGTTGGCGGCGATATAATCGGCGACAACCTGATCCAGCGGACTGCCCTGGTCGTAGGGGTTGATGGCATTGTCGGCAAAGACCGAATAGCCATCGCCGCCGGCACGGACAAAGTCGTTGGTGGCGATGCTGTACATGGCCATCGGGTCGATGTCGACATATTCGCCATCCTGCAAGACGTGGGCGCTGACAATGCGGCTGCCGACTTCCCGCGTGGCATCAAAGGCATAGCGCAGGCCGGCAACCTGCATAAAGCGGCCGGAAGCGCCCTCAACTGTCGGATAATTGTTCTCATCCAGTTCAATGCGGCTGACGCTGTTTTCCAGCGCCACTATCACATCCGCGCCGCTCAATTCGAAGGTGCTTATCAGGTTGCCAAAGGGCAGCACCGTCAAGACTTCACCCAGGGAGACTTCGCCGGCGTCAATATCGGCGCGGATGCCGCCGCCATTCTGGAATGCGATGTCAGCGCCAGTTTCCTCAAGCACGGCATCAGAAATCATATTGCCCAGCAGGCATTCCTCGATGCGGCACAGGCGCGGGCTGGTGCCGGTCAGGGCGATGGCAGCCTCGCCCACCGGCTGCGAACGCAGCATGGCGATGGGTTCCGCCAGGCCGGCAATCAGGTCGCTGATGTCCGGGTCGGGGGTGATGTAGCGGCTGAGCAGAATGGCATCGCCTTCCCAATCGGTGAGCAGACCATCGGCATCAAATTCGACATCAAGCCGACCGAGATAAATGGTCTTGGTGCTGGCTTGGACGACCAGCACCGGCTCGCCGCTCGCGCTTTCCAGCACAGTCGGATAGTCACCCAAAGCGCCGGTGTAGCTGTTGCTAAGGAAGGTATTGGTATGGCCGCCGACGACGACATCAACGCCGCTGACCCCTTGCGCGACTTCGAGGTCGGCGCCGTAACCAATATGCGTGACCAAGATGATTTTGTTGACGCCGGCGGCTGTCAGCATATCGACCTGTTCTTGGGCGATGCTGATCAGGTTGTATTCAAAGACCAGCGACTTGCTCGGTTTCGCCAGAATCTCGGTTTCGGGGGTGGTCAGACCGATAATCCCGATGGGCTCGCCGCCGACATCGAGGACAACCGATGGCTCTATCAAGCCCGCCAGAAAGGGATCTTCGCTGAAATCAACATTGGCGCTGAGCGCCGGAAAATCCAGCCCTTTGACAAAGTTCGCCAGCACTTCGCTGCCGTCGTCAAATTCGTGGTTGCCGAGCGCCATGGCGTCATAACCGATGGCATTCATAATCTGAACGCTGTCCTGACCGCGATACTGGATATGGAACAGGGTGCCAGTGAAGCGGTCGCCGCCATCCAAAAGCAGATGATTGTCAACCTCTTCCCGAATCTGCTGCACAACTGTCGCCTGCCGGGCAGCGCCGCCGTGACCATCGCGCTGCGGTTCATGGTGGCCATGAACATCGTTGGTGTGCATGATGGTCAGGGAATAGCTGTCGTCCTGTGCCGAAACCAAGCTGGCAAACAGCAGCAGCAGAGCAAAAGTTACCATTAACTTGCGATTCATCGATTCCTCCGTACCTGAATAATTATAAGGAAACATCTTGCTGCGAACTTAATTATGGAGATGACAGCTTAAATCGGTTAAGAATGTTTTGCCGCGGCCGTCATCCCAAGCGACGAGACAGCGCAAGTTCGCCGCCTCCCATTGTGTTTATAGCATACCACATCGCAGGATTAGCGCAATTTGGGATTTTTTATCCGTCCGACCACTTGGCACCAAGGCGGCTCGGGGGCGGGGTTGCGATACAAGGTCATGCCCAGCTTTTCCATCGTCTTTTGCGAAGCGATGTTGTCATATTCGGTGGTGGCGACAACCTGCTGCAAGTTCCACTCCGCAAAAAGATAATGGATGACCGCGGCGGCGGCTTCGCTGGCATAGCCCTGCCGCCGAAAGGCTGGCATAATGCCCCAGAACAAACCGACTTCCGGCTTGAGCAGGCTGTGATGACCCACCGCTGCCGTGTTTTCCAGAACCCCCCAAGGCACAACCGACGGCACAATGCCAACCGACCCGATGAACTCGCCATCGGGTTTCAATTCAATCGCATAATCGCTGTAGGGGGGCTGAAACAGGCTGGCAAGCTCGCGGTAACTGTCGATGGTCCAACGGAGCCAGCCTTGAACTTCTGACAGGGCTGGCTTCATTTTGAAGACCTGCGTTTTGAATTGATAACAATTCTCCAGGTCTTTTTGCTCAAAATATCGGATATGCAAACGATGGCTGTGCAGGTCGACGCGGCGCATCATATCTGCGCCATTCTTTGGATGAGTGTCAGCGTCATTTGGGCATCGCCAAGCGCATTATGGGCATTGACGACCTGACAGCCCTCCTGTGCCACCGCATCGCCCAGCTTGTGCCAGCTATAGCCGCGCCGCCTGCCTGACCGCCTGCCCTTGTACTGCGCATATTGCCTCATGGCACAGTCGCGCCTGCCGATGCGAATATCCGGCAGACCATATTTGGCGCTGCTTTGTTGCAGCATGCGCCAATCGAAATCCATATTGTAAGCAACCAC
>DAOUKA010000459.1:0-2210 GCA_034421915.1 Anaerolineae bacterium | reverse complement strand
CATTGCTTATCAGAACGAAGCCTATGCCCGCCGTTATGTGGCTGATGTGAAAAAAGTCTATGATGCCGAACAAGCAGTCTGCGCTGGTGTCACTGATCTGAGTGAAGCGGTTGCCCGCTATCTCTTCAAGCTGATGGCATATAAGGACGAATACGAAGTTGCTCGGCTGAGCCTGAAATCCGAAGGTCGGGCGGCGATGACAGAGCAGTTTGGGGATCACGCCCGCATTCATTATCATTTGCACCCCCCAATTTTGAAGGCGCTCGGTTTGCGGAAGAAAATCAAGCTGGGACGCTGGTTTGAAGCGGTTTATCATCTGTTGGTTCACCTGAAAGGCTTGCGCGGCACTCGGCTGGACATCTTCGGCTATGACCACATCCGCCAGGTGGAACGCACCCTGATTGGACAATATCGGGAACTCATCTTCGCAGCAGCCGACAATCTCAGCGCGGACAATTATGCCCAAGCCGTCAAACTGGCAAGTCTGCCCGATATCGTCCGCGGCTACGATGAGGTCAAGCTGGGGAATATCGAGCGTTTCTGGGCAGCGGCGCAGGCAATGGGGTATCCTGATTTGCGGGAAAACGAAGCAGCGCAGGGGAACTGATTTGCCCCTTACAGATGAATTGAGAGACGAGATGCTGGGTACAAGCCGCTTTGGAATCGTAAGCGATAAAATTGTCGGGCAGATTGGCGCGATTATTGGCGCTGACAATTACAGCACAGGCACAGCGCGAACTCCACAGCAAAGACCAATCGATGTTTCGCCCGAGTTTGCCTGATATAGTGGTCTGGGTCGAGACAGCAGAGCAGGTTGCCGCGATTCTGAAGCTGGCTAGTTCGCTCGTATTCCATCACCGCCTGGGGAGTGGGGTCGTCGCTGGAGGGCAATCCCATACCCCTTCATGGCGGGATTCTGATGAACTTTCAAAAGATGGCACGGATTATTGCCATCCACGCTGATGATTTTCAGGTGACAGTTCAGCCCAGCATCGGCTATCAAGACCTGAACGCAGCTTTGACACGCTGCGGCTTGTTCTTCCCGCTCGACCCTGGCGCGAATGCAACCATTGGCGACATGATTGCCAATAACGCCGCTGGCATCCGCACCGTCAAATATGGTGCTACCCGCGACAATATATTGAGTTTGCAGGTTGTGCTGGCAAATGGTCAGATTTTGCGTTTGGGTTCGCGGTCGGTCAAGCAATCCTCCGGTTATGACCTGGTGCGTCTCATCGCTGGCAGCGAAGGCACGCTTGCCATCGTGACCGAAGCGACGCTCAAGCTCGCCCCGATAGCCGAACACAAAATTGCCGTCCAGGCTGTCTTTGACACGGTTGCCGCTGTCGTCGAAACGGTTATCGCGGTGTGCGGCAGTGGGCTGGAGCCAGTCGCGCTGGAATTCATCGACCGCTACATGGCTGGCATGATGAACAGCCATCCCAATGTCCATCTGTCCGAAAGACCACAGCTTTTTATGGAGTTTCATACCGCGCATGAAGAAGCCATCGAACAGCAGATGGATTTCATCCGTGCCATTTGTCAGGAGCTTGGCGCAAGCCAAATCCACGCCACTGCCGACAGCAAAGAGCGCAAAGCCCTGTGGTATGCCCGTTATCATGCCTTGGAAAGTTTCCACCGCACCACCTCGGCAAACGCGCCTATTTGAATGATGTTGCCGTGCCGATTAGCGCCTATCCCGAATTGATTGATTTTATTCATCGCTTGCGGCAGCGGGCGTCCTTGCCAGCCTATCTGATTGGACACGCTGGCGACGGCAATATCCATATCATCTTCCCCTTCGGTGATGATGAGGAATACCAAATCGCCGAAGGTTTGAATGCGCAAGTAGCGATTTCACTCGGTGGCACTGCCACGGGCGAACACGGTCGCGGCATTGGCAAGTCGCGTTTTATGGCTGAGGAACATGGCGCTGCCTTCGCACTGATGCGCCATATCAAGGACTTGCTGGACCCACACGGGATTCTGAATCCGGGGAAAATTTTTGGAGACTGAGCCACGAGCGCGGCGCGAAGACCTGCCAGATGATGAACATGCCAATGATTAACATGACACTCAAGAGCAAGAGCGAGGGTTCATAACCGAAAGTTTGAATCGCCAGCCCGCCTAGGACAGGCCCAGCGACCTTGCCGAAGTTTTGCATCATGCCAATCAAGCCCATGCCTGTCCCCAGATTCTCCGGGCGGATG
>DAOUKA010000458.1:0-2882 GCA_034421915.1 Anaerolineae bacterium | reverse complement strand
TTACTTTACCAACAATTTGTAAATTATTTGCCCTGCCAATGTTAGAAAGAGATAAAATCGAGAGGATTCGCCATGACGCGATTTCGCGATTTGATTCCAATCCACCATCACCTGCCGACCGGTCGGTTCAATGCCATCACGGATGTGGCCGGGGTTCGCGTGGGACATGTGACGCGCATCGAGGGCGAAGGCGAATTGCGTATCGGGCAAGGCCCTGTTCGCACTGGCATTACCGCCATCCTGCCCCACCCCGGCAATATCTTCCGCGAGAAAGTTCCTGCGGCAGTTTATACCATCAACGGCTATGGCAAAGCCACTGGATTCGAGCAGATTCGGCATCTCGGTGTCATCGAAAGCCCGATTTGCCTCACCAGCACCTTAAATGTCGGCAAGGCATGGGATGCCCTTGTCAGTTATGCCATCCGCGAAAACCCCGATATTGCCATCACGACCAGCAACGTGAGTCCGGTAGTGGGTGAATGCAACGACAGCTTCCTCAATGACGGTCAAGGGCGGCATATCAGCGAGGCGCAGGTTTTGCAGGCTATCGACACTGCCTCTCCCGCCCTGGTTCAGGAAGGATGCGTTGGCGCGGGAACAGGCACCCTCTGTTATGGATTCAAGGGCGGGATTGGAACAGCATCCCGCCAGGTGATGGGCGGCAGTTATACCGTCGCTACGCTGCTGCAAACCAACTTCGGACAAAGGTCGGAACTGCGGATTTTGGGTGTCCCCATTGGTCAGCATTTTGTCGCTAATGCACCGCATTATCCGCAGGGTTCGGTGATGATTGTGATGGCGACCGATGCGCCGATGAACTCGCGCCAACTCGAGCGGCTGGCGAAGCGGGCGGCCTTCGGTCTCGGTCGGACAGGAACTGTGTGTCATCATGGCAGTGGCGATTTTGTAATTGCTTTCTCGACCCAAAATCGCCGCGTGCAAGACTCAGGCAACCCCGTCAATGATGTACAGCAGTTCAATGAGGAGGCGAACCGCGAAGGGCAGGCGCTAATCGACCACTTTTTCCGCGCTGTGGTCGAATGTGTGGAAGAATCTGTGTACAATGCCCTGATCACTGCCGAGACCACCACTGGACGCGATGGCAATGTCTATGATGCCCTGCCGCATGACAAACTGGCAGAAATCATGCGACACTATCGCCGACTGGATTAGGGGGCCGTCATACGATAATCACTTTCAGCGCCCCGACAGCACATACTCATTCATCCAACCCAACAAAGCTTTATTCTGCGTTTTCTGAATCTTAATGGGTCCATTGATGGAAGCTGCATGGGACATACTGGGAAAGCGCAGCATCTCTACAATGCAGCCGTTCGCTTTGAGGTGCGCGTAAAATTGTTCAGATTGACCAGCCGGACAGCGATAATCCGCCTCACATTGAATTAACAAGGCCGGTGTGGTGCAATGATGCGCAAATGATGCGCATAGGTAATCGGAGAACTGCGACGATAGACTTCGGGAATCTCGTGGGGTTTGCCGCCCAGTTCACTTAATGAACCCCGAGGTCCCATATCGGCGGTCCCGTATCGACTGACTAAATCCGTAATCGGATTTTCGGCAACGGCGGCTTGGAAGCGATTCGTCTGTCCAACAGTGAAACAGGTCAGAAAGCCACCATACGAAAGTCCACAGATTCCAAGACGGTCGGAGTCAGGAAAACCGTTTTCAATCACATAGTCGACGCCAGCCATGAGGTCTTTGTAATCCATGTGTTTATCTCTACATCCTATCTCACATCCACTAATTTAGACACTCCCTTTGAAAAATGCCAAGGTGATTGGGGACAGGGGCATTTCTTAGTTTATTTTAACTAATTTCACCGAATCCTGACCGTAGACAAGCTCGAATCGTCCGGCTTCAAAGTCAAACAGCATATCCACCATCCAACTATATTTAGGATCGAAAAGCAAATAATCAATATCATATTTATTAATAATTGCCATCTTTTCTTCCAATGACACATAACGATCAAAAAATCGGAAGTTGTCATCCTTTTGCATCGCCGCCTGATCTTCCGAGATTCCCGAAAATGACACCATCCTTACAACATGAAAATGTGAAAGCGTGATTGCTTTTGAGCTTATCGAAGGTATGACATTCCGATATCCAGGACTTCCAATGATCCAGACCCGCTCATCATGGTTGGATTCAATATATTCAGCGATCTCCAGCAATTCTTTCTTCTCATCAATGACATACGACACATTGGTAAAGAAGACAATATCACGATGAACGTTAAGCAATATCACAGTAACAAGAATGGTCAGCCCAAGACAAAAGATGACCGCCTTATCCTGCTGCAACCACTTAGTTTTGTCTCTGATTCGGGGAGCATAGCTGCATAATGCGTCCCAGCCTGTTTGCCAGACGAAGCTCAGCATATACCCATAAGGCAGCAGCCAAAGAACACGTACCATATGCGGTATCGATACCAGCCGACCATATATCCAGGCAGTATAGGGTACGAGTCCAATTCCTGCTGTGAGCGCCAATGCCAGCATGAACATACTCTCGTTATTGAATGGCTGACGCATCCTCACTCGCAAAACGATTGCGGCGACGACTGATAGCAAAAGGATATAAGTTAAGGCGCCGGCTACGTTCGGATGGATTACATAAAACCCGCTTTCTTCATCAACCAATACCTTATGCAGGGCTGAAACTGTCTCATCCCCATAATTATAAATACTCGTATCTGTATTCAAGCGAAGGAAAACCGCAGGAGAAAAGATGACAGCGGCAATCAGCCCAATAACAATGGCATTTAACCGGCCTTGTTTGTCCCATACCAGCCGAACCAGACACCAAATCCCGATGGCAACCAGGGCAAATCCTGCCATCATGACATGTGTCAGCATCAT
>DAOUKA010000457.1:0-1744 GCA_034421915.1 Anaerolineae bacterium | reverse complement strand
TTTATTCGAAGCCGCGCCTCTACAGACTGGGTGGCTGGAGACCTGGGACGCAAAATTGACAATTATCCCTATTTGTTATTGACCTATGACCCACAGAACAAGCCCAAGTATCATCTTGATAAGGTTATCAACAGGATTCAGGCAGACTACGCCGCCTGCGATGTGATTGTTGATGAGCCAGACCTGTTTGTGCAGCGCTATGTCAATCCCATGCTCGGTTGCGAGCGGGAATATGCGCCGATTGAATATGACAACGGCATCAGGGTAGTTGACCGCTTTGCACGCTATGTCCCGGAGTCGGAAGTCCTGCAAATCCTGACTGGCTGGGAAGTCCCCGATGAGAGTTTGCTTGATGAGTATAACGTCTCTTTGCAAATCATCACGCCTGAGTGGCAGAATGTAAGACAGATTGACCGTCATCTGTATGAGCGCGAGGTATTGAAGTGGTATGAAGCGGAATTGTCAACCGAGGGGCTGCCAGCAGGAGATTATCGCGCGGTGGTTATTGTCTATGACCGCGAGACCAACAAGAAAGTTAATGGCATCGACTTGACGACAGGCGAATCAGCCAATATCTTTCCTGTCCTGACCTTTACCATCGAACCTTAGCATGCGTTTTTCAAGTCGGGATACAGGGGCATCTCCTAGGGCTGGCCGGCATTGGTACTGGATGCTGCCGGTATTCCTTGTCTCCGCGTTTCTGGGCGCGCAGGGCTTAAATGCGGATGCCATCTGGGCTGACGAATTGACCTCCAGTGGCCATGCCGGCGGATTAACCGGCCCCTTTTCGCCTTTTGATGTGCTGGCATCGGTAAGGGAGATTAGCCCCAAGCACACGCCGCTTTTCTTCGAGTTGACGGCCGGCTGGGGGGCGCTGGTCGGCTGGCATCACGCTGCCTTGCGAATGCTGCCTCTCTTCTTCGGTGTCATCACGCTGGCATGGATTTACCGCATCGGCAGGGACTTCCTTGGCTGGCGGGTTGGGGTATGGGCGAGCCTGTTTCTGGGCCTTAACGTCTTTTGGCTTGAATACCATCACGAAATACGGATGTATTCGCTGCAATTCATGCTGATTATGGCGCTGCTGTGGCATTATCTGCATTTGAGCCGAGCGAAGTCGGCGGCACGCTGGCATCATTGGCTGGGCTTGATTCTGACGGCGGCGCTGGCTCTCTATACACAGCCCTTTTCGATTTTTGTGCATCTGGCAATCGGCATCTATCACCTGCTCTTTGTGCCTAAATCCCGAACCTGGTTTCAAATCGCGCTTTCATTTCTGGCTGTCGGAGTCTTGTATCTGCCGTGGTGGCCGGTGACCTATGAGGGTTTGACGACAAAACTGGATACCGCCGCCGAGGCGATGGCATTGGAGCAGGCGGCGCAGGTGTTTGTCCGCTTGTTCACCAACGGCAACTGGCTTGTGATTCTAATTCCCTTGGTTGCGGCAATGATTCCCTTGCGCCAGCGCGGGTATCGGCTGTCTGTGAGGCCTTTTTGGCTGCTCGCCATTCTGATTTTGTTCTTGCTGCTGTCGGCAAACGAAATCATCGGGCTGCTTATCTTGCGCCGCGCCCGTTATTTCTTTATCGCCTGGGGGCTGTGCGCCTTGATTATCGGAAGCGGATTGGCATGGCTGCGGCCCTGGTGGCTGTCGGCGATGGTTATGCTGGCCTACCTTGGCTCCGGATTTGCACTGCGGACTGCCGAAGACTATTTGAGCTATCAAGGCACGGTTTCCGTCGCC
>DAOUKA010000456.1:0-1921 GCA_034421915.1 Anaerolineae bacterium | reverse complement strand
AGGGTCTCGATGCCGTAATCGGCGGCGAGAGCTTGGGCAGCAGCGGCGATGTCGGCGGCGGAACGGCTGCAAAGCGATACTTTGGCGCCATTGGCAGCCAGCGCCCTGGCAATGCCGTATCCCAAGCCTTTGCTGGAAGCGGCGACCAATGCAGTTTTATCTTTTAATCCTAAATCCATGAGTTTCGTCCTTTAATGTTTAAGCTGAATAGGTGACGCTACAATTCTCTTGTGGCGGACCCACACCGATTGAATTATACCTTTCCAGCGCAAACGTTGTCAGCAGGTAAACTCTGCCAGCGTATACCCTTGCTGTAGTAGCCATATTCGGGCTTCAGGTCTTGCGAGGAGTGCAGCGCCAATCCCTTTGTGACTGCGGCGGTGGAAACCAGGCTTGAACATCGAGGGATGTCATATCTGCGCTCTGCCGACCTGCAATGAGTTAAAGGCTCAGCCTTTGGGTTGGGTCATCAATGCCGACGCGCTGGAGCAGGCGGCTAATTTCCTGATGCGTGCCGGCATCAAGGAGGGTAAAGGGCGGGCGTGGGGTGGCGTTGGTGATTGCCTGGCGCCGTTGCAGCAAGGCTTTTCGGATAGTCAAATTCAACTTAGGCTGATTTTCATAGCGAATCAGCGGCAGATAGCGGTCAAACAGCACTTCAGCATCAGTTATGCGACTTGCCTTGAAAGCATTATAAACCGCCACCAGAATTTCGGTAAAAGCAAAACCGGTCATCGTACCAGACGCGCCGCGCTGAAGTTCTTCAAGCAGGAACATCCCACCAAGCCCACCGAAAATTTGAAATTTGTCAGTACGCTGGCGGATGGCGGTAATCTTCTGCATCAAGGGCGCGTCTTCGAGCTTGAGGTAAGCAGCATTCGGGATGACATCAGCAATTTGCGCCAGTAAATCAGGCGACATGATAACATCGTTGACAGGCGGAAAGTCTTGCACGACGATCGGCTGCGTAATCGTTTCGGCAATAGTGCTATAGAGCGCCATGATGGCAGCATCAGATTTATCTTTCAGACGCGGCGGCGCAATCATAACCCCATCCGCACCCGCCGCAAATGCCGCTGAACTGAGCGCGATGCAAGTTTTGATTTCGGGGTGGCTGGTGCCAACAACGACCGGAATAGCGCCATTGACCGTCTCAATAACCGTCTCCATGACAGCCTGACGCTCAGCAACGTTGAGTTTGGCGGCTTCGCCCATGACCCCCAAGATAGTCAATCCGTGTGCGCCTTTGTCCATTTGAAATCGAACCAGATTCTTGAGGCTGTCATTATCGAGCGCATAATCCGCCGTAAAGGGCGTTGCCAGAATATTGAAGATGCCTGTTATTTTGCCTGCCATTTTATCCATCTCCTATCATTTTTTTGCCGGCAATAAAAACCATCTCAACCTGCTCCAGAGCATCCAAATCTGCCAGCGGGTTGCCATCCACAACGATAATGTCAGCTTCCTTGCCGACTTCCAAACTGCCAAGTCTGTCCTCCAGCTTGCTGACTTGCGCGGCGACCATCGTTGCGCATCGCAGCGCATCATAGACATCTTTTTTCACTCCCAACTCGATCATAAACTTTAGCTCTGGCACAACCACATCATGCTCAACAACCGGACTGCCGGCATCCGTGCCGAAGGCAATCGGCACGCCAGCTTGAGCCGCCCTGACAATTCCGTCATAACGCTCGCGGCTGACGATGGCTTGCCGGCGTTCTTTGATTTTCCATTCGGGAATATCATATTGACGGGCAAGCTCCGTCTGCGATTGCATCAAGAGCGGGGCGAAAGTGGTGACGATGGGGATGTTTTTGTCAAGCAAAAGCTGAATGGTTTTGTCCGTCATGGATCCGCCGTGTTCAATGACATCCACGCCAAAGGCCGCCATGCGCTGAATGCAAGCGTCAAAGGTAGCATG
>DAOUKA010000455.1:0-3691 GCA_034421915.1 Anaerolineae bacterium | reverse complement strand
GTCGATGCAATAGGGAATCGCCGGCATAACCGCGTTCAGACAATCGCGGATGGCGCTGGGCTTGCCGGGCAGGTTCACGATGAGCGCCTTGCCGCGAATCCCGGCTGTCTGGCGCGACAGAATCGCCGTCGGCACCACCTCCAGCGAGACCTGGCGCATCAGTTCGCCAAAGCCGGGCATCATCTTTTGGCAGACGGCGGCGGTCGCATCGGGCGTAATGTCCCGAGCCGCCGGGCCGGTGCCGCCTGTGGTCACCACCAAACTGCACCCGCGATTGTCAATCATATCAATCAGGGCCTGTTCAATTCGGTCAAACTCGTCGGGTACGACCACAGCAACGGCTTCCCACGGGTTGGTGAGGACTTCCCGCAGGTATTCGTGAATCGCTGGCCCGCCCCGGTCTTCATAGATGCCCTTGAAAGCGCGGTCGGATACAGTCAGAATGCCGATTTTTGCCGTCATTACAGGCAGCCCCCTTCGTTATGTGATTGGATAATTTAGCTTATCTTAGCTATACTCAGGCAAAATATGAAGCGGGAGAACTGGATTGATGAGCGAAGCAGGGGATTTGAAAGCGCTGATTGAGGGCGATGATGGCATCAGCGTCTTGCGCGGCGGCGGCCATCAGCGCGACTGGAATGGCATTCACTACAAAACCGGGCTTTCTGGCAAAAATGTCAATGCCCAGGCGCTGTCCATCAATATCGCCACCATTCCGCCCGGCGGCGTCGCCTATGCCCACATCCACGTCGAATTTGAGGTGATGCTCTACATCCTCGAAGGCGAGGTTCGGCATGAATACGGCGCGGGCTGCAAACAGGCGGTCGAAAACAAGGCGGGTGATTTCATCTTTATTGAGCCGGGGGTGCCGCATGAGGTCTTCAATATGAGCGACACCGAGCCGGTGGTCGCCTTTGTCGCCCGCTCGACGGCGGATGAATGGGATAAAATTATCCCCTATGCGCGGGCTGCGGAGTAGCTGGGGGGCTACTGTTTCCAGAAGGCTTCGCTAAGATATTTGTAGGCGCTGTCGGGGAACAGGGTGACGATGATGCCCGGCTTTCCCTGTCGAGCGAGTCTGTCGGCGACGGTCAGGCAGCCGACCATCGCCGCCGCCGCGCTGATGCCGACCAGATAGCCCTCTTCCCGCGCCAGCCGCCGCGCCATCGCATAAGCATCTTCGGTGCGAACGCCCAGCCGCCGGTCAGCAAAATCAGGGTCATAAATGCCCGGCCGCACAGCGGTTTGCATGTGCTTCAGGCCCTCCAGGCCGTGGAAGGGTGAATCGGGTTCAATCGAGACGATTTCGATGGCCGGATTGTATTCCTTCAGGCGGCGGCCGCTGCCCATCAGTGTGCCGCTCGTCCCCAGGCCAGCCACAAAATGCGTAATATGCCCCTGCGTCTGATGCCAGATTTCGCTGCCGGTGCCGTGATAATGCGCCTGCCAGTTGGCCGGATTGTTATATTGGTCGGCATAGAAGTATCGCTGCGGCTCTTTGGCCGCCAGTTCGCGCACGGCTTTCAGCGCGCCGTCAGAACCTTCCATCGGGTCGGTCAAGACCAAATCCACATCATAGGCGCGCAAGATGGCGATGCGCTCCGAACTGACATTTTTCGGCAGAAACAGCTTGACGCGATACCCTTTGGCGGCGGCAATCATGGCGTAGGCGATGCCGGTATTCCCGCTGGTGCTATCGATGAGGGTCCTGCCCGCCGTCAGGCGGCCATCGTCTTCGGCCGTGCGGATGATGTGCCAGGCGGCGCGGTCTTTGACGCTGCCTCCGGGATTCTGCCATTCGGCTTTGGCGAAAATCCTGATATTTTGCGGCAAATGTCCCGTGACGCGGCGGAAGCTCAGCAGCGCTGTATGGCCGATTTGCCCCTCGATGTCCATCGAGTGATTGGCTCTTGCCTGGCTTTCGATTTTGGCTCTTGCGGTCATTGCATCCCCCGTCTTTGCCCTGTCGCCATGACCCAACAAAAAAGCCAACTGACATCATAAGCCCCTGTCCGAAATCAGGGCGCTGGGCTCGCTTGTCTGCCAGTTGACTCGAAATTTTCAGTCTGTGTGTGCTGTGGCTGTTATCCTAAGCGTCCCGTCTTATGACAGCAGCAGCAACAAAACAGGTCAAACATTTGGGTCTCCAGAGTCTTGCTCTGATGAAAGCATACCGATATTCGCTGAAATGATCAACGACTGTTTTCAAGATGCGCCGGCGGGCGAGTTTCTTACCTGTCCGCCAGAATCCACCTGTCATCGCGGCGCATCCATGCTACACTTACAGGGTATTTGGACGTCGAGTCTAGGGGATGGGCTTTACGATGCGTTTGGCGGTCTTTGCGGATATTCATGGCAATCTGACGGCTTTTGAGGCCATGCTGGCGGATATGAAAGGGCAGGGCGAATTTGACCAAATCTGGTGTCTGGGCGATATTGCCGCGCTTGGCGGGCAGCCGCGCGAGTGCATCCAAAAGCTGGGCGAACTGCGCGCGGGCTACGGCAAAGAGCGGTTCAAAGTCATTGGCGGCAATACCGACCGCTACCTGGTGACTGGCGAACGTTTCCCTTTCTCGCCTCCTGAAGCCGCAGCCGACTTCGATGCCTACCGCGACAACATCAGTAGCATGAGCGCCATTTATGAATGGAACATGAGCTTTCTGGACTGGGACGGCTTTGTTTTGCTGAAGGAGATACTCGGCCGCGAATTGCGTCAGCAGGTCGAGGGATACGGTCAGGTGGTGGGTTTTCATGCCATTCCCGGCGATGACGAATCGATGTCCCTGCGCCCGGACAGCGCTGACGAAGAGGCGCAGGATGCCCTGCTGGACCGCGCCGGGCGGCTGGCGCTCTGCGGTCATACGCATCTGGCGATGCAGCGTCAGGTCGGGATGTGGCGGGTAATAAATCCTGGCAGCGTCGGCTTGTCGTTTTCCAAGCCAGGTTTTGCCGAATGGGCCTGTCTCGAATGGCGGGATGCTGCGCTGGAGGTGGATTTGCGCTCGGTGCCCTATGATGCCGCGGCGGCCCTGCGCCAATGGGAGGCGCAGGGTTATCCCCAAATGGCGTGGATTCGGGCGCGCCTGTTAAACTAAGTCCAAGGTGTTTTGTGATGAGGCGGCGTTTTTTCTTCGGGTTTGGCTTTGCGGTCTGGCTGCTGGCGACGATCGTCATGCGGCTTGTCGGGCATCTCCTGTTCCTGGATGACAATCTGGCGGTCTTGGCGGTGATTTGGACAGGCACTTTTGTCGGTTTGCTGTTGGTGTCGCTGTTCCTCTTTCGCTGGCAAAAGCTCGACCGCGCTCAGCGTTATGAGGCGGCGGTCTTGATGGTCATCCCCGGCATGGCGCTGGATGCCTTCATCACCGAAGCCTTCGCATCTGTTTTTCCCAATATGCCCGCGGCGGCTGGCAGCTTTGGCGCATGGCTGCTGATGGCTTATGTGACGGTGCTGCTGGCGGCTTTGTTGCCAGCCTCCCTGGGTTCAAGTGGGGACAACTAGAATCTTGGGGCGCCGCGCCCAAAATCCAAGCGCATAAATGATGATGCCCAAGGCGATAGCCAGCAGGCAGATGAGCCAAATCAGGGTGAGCGGCAGCAGCAGCCCGACGATGGCGGCGGCTTCCAGGGCGAAGACATCGCGCAGGTAAATCTCGACGATGCCGCGGCCGGCTTGCAGGACAGTCGCCAG
>DAOUKA010000454.1:0-10503 GCA_034421915.1 Anaerolineae bacterium | reverse complement strand
CAAGACCATCACATCAAACACGTTTGAATTGACACAGTTGCTCAAAGCAAAGTCAATAATGCGATACTTCCCGCCAAAGGGAACGGCAGGTTTGGCTCGTTTAATGGTCAAGACACCCAGACGTGTACCCTTGCCGCCCGCAAGAATAATGGCTTTGATCTTCAAGATTTTCTCCTTTGGCCCCTCATAATTTTACGAACTCTCGTCTGCTGTGGCATCATGCGCCACGGACTTTGCTGATGGCCTGGCGATACAGCTGACGATATTCGCCGGCGCTTTTATGCCAGCTAAAATCGGTGGACATGCCGCGTTCCTGCATCCGCTTCCAGGCATGAGGCCGCTGATGATAGACATCCATCGCCCAGTTCAGCGTTCCCGCCACCGCAGCCGACTCCTGCCACTGGAACACAAAGCCGTTGCCTTGCTCGGCCTCCGCATTGTCATAGTTGATGACCGTATCAGCGAGGCCGCCTGTTTCCCGAACAAGTGGCAGGGCGCCATATCGCATCGCCATCATCTGGCCCATGCCGCAGGGTTCAAAGTGGCTGGGCATCAAAAAGATGTCACAGCCGGCATAAATCTGCTGTGCCAAAGCCGCGTCAAACTGAAGGAATATCCTTGCCCTGTCCGGGAAATCCTGGTCAAGCTGCCAGAACGCATACTCAAGCGCGGCTTCGCCCGTACCCAACACAACCAGCTGCATATCGCGCTCTGCCAAGACCTGCCGCAATGCCGGCAGCGCCATATCAAAACCTTTTTGCGCCGCCAGTCGGCTCACCACAGCAGCCAACGGCACATCCTGCCGAATGGGCAGCCGGGCAAAAGATTGCAGATAGCGTTTATTAAGGGGACGTTTGCGTTCATGGTTATTCACATTAAAATTCTCGGCCAGTTTCGGGGCAGTCGCCGGATTCCAGAGGTCCACATCCAGGCCGTTCAGGATGCCTCGCAGGTCGGCGGCGCGTTTTCCAATCAATGGCGCCAACTCATAACCGGCATAGGGGTACTTGATTTCTTCGGCATAACGTGGACTGACAGTCGAAATCATATCGCTGTAGCCGATGCCGATGCCCAGCAGGTTATCGGTCAAATCATAATGCACAAGGTCAGGTTGATAACGCGGCTCAATGCCAGCCGCAAACAGGAACCCGCCAGCGTGGTTGCCTTGATAAGCGATATTATGAATCGAAAGCACCGTCGCCAAGCTCGACCAGCCCGATTCATCCGCTTGTGTATGAATGAGAAAAGGCAGCAGGCTCGTATGCCAGTCATTCACATGCACCACATCCGGGAACCAGCCCCAACGCTGTTTCAACTCCCAAATCGCCGCCATCAAAACCTGATTGAAATAGATGTGGCGCTCCATATCCCAGTTCCAATGGGTATAGACCGAACCCTCCAGACCAAAATAAGGCGGAGATTGCAGGAAATAGAAGGTCGTACCCTGACAGTCACAGGTGTAGAGCTTGACTTCGTTCATCCCCAGACGATGATGAAAGTCAAAGCTGAACAGGTGGCTGATGCTGTGCTTGAGGTGGTCGATGAAGCCATAACCAGGGATGATGACACGCGCGTCCACACCCAGCTCGCACAGCGACGCAGGCAGCGAACCCAGGACATCCGCCAGGCCGCCAACCTTGGCAAAGGGGGCCGCTTCCGCGCTTGTGAGCAAGACTTTCATAGACGACATTCTGCTTCCATTTGATGCCAGCCAGTTCCTGATTATAACGCAACATCGTCAACATAAGTACAACCACTTATACCCTAGCGAAACAGCAGGCGGGGCAGGAAACTGCGTCATTTTCGTTGCCAGACATACCGCCCTGTGATAACATTGCCTTGTGGCGCGTCTGCGAACAGGAAAACACCATGATTCAACGGAAACCTCCCCCGAAATCGGATAACATTCTGCCGAGGGTTTTCTTCCTCTTTCTGATTTTCATAGTAGCGGTCAGTGGAACTTTTTTGGCGCTCAATTTTTTTGGCAGCCCGACAAACGCCAATCGGAACAGCGTAACCATCGTCACAGTCGAAATCATCATTACCGCGACGCCCGACCCCAGCCAGCGGCAAATCACTGTGGCAGCGACAAACCGCCCCGGCCAGGTTGACCTGCCAGATGATTTGGCGGCTGTTGACGCTGATGCCACCATTGACCCCGCGCAGCTGGATGCTGTGAGCCTGGGCAGCAGCGTCCAGAACAGGGAAACGGACGAAACGGACACACAAAGCAAGTGCATCTTCCATTCCGTCGTGAGCGGCGATACCGTTTCCGGCGTGGCGCAGCGATATGGCGTGAATTTCCTTTTGATGCTCGAAGTCAACAATTTGACCGTCAACAGCGCCGTGAACCTGCAAATCGGGGATACGCTCCTCGTACCCCTTGAAGGCTGCAATCTTGAATCGCAATCCACCGAGACAGTTGGCGCCGTGGACCCGCCAGCAGCCGAAGCACCAGCCGAAAGCGCCCAAATCCAAATCGTCGAAGTCGAGGGCATGGGCGATATTACGGCGGAGGGAATCCGCCTGCGCAACACGGGCGGCACCGTTAATCTGACGGGTTGGATACTCAGCGATGCCGCTGACAACAGCTTCTCATTCCCGGAACTGATGCTCTTCCCCGATGCCCAAATCACCCTCTATACACGCAGCGGCACGCATACGCCAGATACATTATTTTGGGGAAAAGACCAGGCTGTCTGGCAAGATGGCGATGTCCTGACCCTGGCTGATGCGGCTGGGCAGATTCAAGCCACTGTCCCCATCGTGGAGGCCATCGACCTTGAATAGCGCGGGCAGGCACGCATGAGACGCTGGGAACGCATCGTGGAACGGCTGATGCGGGATGTGATTGGCGACGGCGATATATCGAATTTGCCGGGCGCAGGCAAGCCGTTTGTCTTCAAGGACGATTCTCACACGCCCGACGATATGCGGGCGGCGCTCAAGATTATGAAAGACCATGAGGTCATCCCCGACTGGATTGTTATGGGACGAGCGCTGGAGCAGCGCGAGGAGGAATTGCGCCAGCAGATTGCCAGCCGAGCCTCAAGGCATCGGCGGGAGTTGCGTTCGGCACAAGCCAAGGGCAGCATAAGGGACGAGACGAAGGTCAGGCGGGCCTGGAATCATTACGTCAAAGAATGCGCTGCGAGAATAGAGCGCTATAACCAGCAAGTCCTGCTATACAATCTGAAAGTGCCTGCTGGCATACCCCACAGGCAGCTGTTGAACAGCAAGGCATTCATCAAGGAAACTTCGAAAGGATGAGATGAGAATGCGCTATCCTCATCCATCAGGCGCGTTTCGTTCGTTCATCCTCTGACAGGCGCTCGACTGAAGCGACTTCATCCTCCGACTCTTTGGCGCCCTGCTGCAAGCCCTTGCGGAAATTCGCAACTGCCGACCCCAGTTCTCCCCCAATCCGAGAGACGCGGCCGACGCCAAACAACAGCAGCACAATCGCAAGTACGATAAGGAGCTCACCACCACCTAAATTCGCCATAGTATTTTCCTACTCTATTTTGATCTCGGCACAATTATAGCACGCTTTGCTGAAATTTCGATAACTATCCTTGAGATTATGTTATAATGGGCAATCAATATGACCATACCCGGACGACCGCAGACGATGCCAGACAGCCACTATCTGCAAACCATCCCGCTTTTTGCCAACCTGAGCCGTACCCAACTGGGCTGGATTGACTCGGCGCTGGAAACCCGCAGCTACCAGCCTGGTGAGGATATTTTTGTGCAGGGCAGCCCGGCTGATGGCATGTTGACCCTGCTCTCCGGTCAAGCTGTCCTTTTTCAAACGGCGGAGGACGGCGCTCAGCAAGTCTTGGCCTCCCTTGCCGCCCACCAAACCATCAATCAGGAAGCGCTCTTCGCCGCTGCCGTCCAATCCGCAACCTTGCGTGCTGCGCAGCCAGTGACCATATTCCAGCTGACACGCGAAAAATTCCTGACCCTGCTGGCGCAGCATCCCGAATTAAAAGCCGCCTTCGGCATGGCTTCAGATGAGGGCATTCGGTTTGACGAACAGCGGCAAGATGAAGCCGTTCTTATGATGATGCATCATCATTGGTGGGCATTTGTACGGACAGCCTGGCTGCCAGGCCTGATGATGATTTTGATGTGGGTTGGCGCTGTGTGGATTCAAGAGCCATCTGGCGCTCTTCTGGTGTTCCTGCTTTCCATTCTCCTGCCGGGCGCTGTTCTGTTTTACCTGTATCGTGAATGGCGCAACGACTCGGTCATCGTAACCGACCAGCGGATTATCCGAATTAGCCGAACGATTTTGGCTTTACACAAACAGGTCACTGAAATCGGCCTGGAAAGCGTCCACGAAATCAACTTTGAAATACCGCCTGCCGACCTGTTCGCACGGCTGTTCAACTACGGGACTGTGGAAATCAAGACGGCGGGTTCTCAGGGCAATCTGGAGCTTGACTTTATCCCCAATCCCAAGCGCTTTCAGCAGCTTCTCATTGAAGACCGCCAAAACCATGCCAGCCGCAAGGCCAAGCAGCACCACGACCTGGTACGCGCCGAACTCCAGAGTTGGCTGGCGGGCGAGACACCCGACCCTCTGGATGAACCAGCTGCCGGCCCGCCCCAGCCTAAGCGGGGGACAAATGGCTATTTGAGCACCCGCATCGAAATGACCAATGGCGATATTGTCTATCGCAAACATCTTAGCGTTTGGGTGCAGCATACCTCGATTCCGATTGCGTTGATGTTATTTTCGTTCATCCTGCTGGCATTGACTTTTACGCTTGTCAGCGTTGATATGCGCATCCTGACCTTTCCGCTTGGGCTGGTGTCGCTGCTTATTGGCGCTGTGGCTTATTATTGGGTCGATTGGGACTGGCGAAACGACTGCTACATCATTTCCGATGACACCATTACGCTGGCTCACAAGCGCCCTCTGTTCCTGCAAAACCTCCGCGACCAGATTTTGGTTGAACGGATAGACAATGTTGAATCGGTATCGAATGGCTTCTTCGCCGCCATAATGAAATATGGCGATGTGCGCATGTCGCTGATTGGCGCGGACGAACATAAAATGTTCCACAGAGTGCCGAATCCACAAGAAATCCAGCAGGAAATATCACGCCGCCAGCATCAGATGGCACAGCGGCGTTCCCGCTATGATGCCTTGCAGCAGCGCCAAATCTTGGGCGAATATCTTAATGTGCTTCAGGAACAGGCTGCGGTCAAGCAGACAGAGGACGACATGCACAGACACCAGCAGCCGCCCGATGACCCTCAGCCAGCCAGCAACTTGGATGCACACGGGAAACCCGCCGCACTGCCCGCTGCCCTTGACCAGCCGCGACAGCCCAAGCCTCCTCCGCCGCGCTTTCGTCCCCGACAGGATGACACCCGAAGCTTTTAAGGACAGCGCCGCAGACGGTCATTTTGTCATAGGTCGAGCCGCATGTGCCAAAGTTCCCGCTTGACCTTGAACTGATAATGCCTGAGCAGGTCGCTGACTGCTTGGTCGTCTCTTGGATGCTCGAAGAGGATGGTCGAGCCACTAAATCGCTGGAGGACATTGTTAATCAGGGCATCCGCACAGGGCGCGGCATCAATTTGCTGTGAGACGAACAGACGGGCTCGCAGGCTGCGGGCAGTCACCGCACTCTCAAGCCAGCAGGACGCCAGAATCGCGGGGGACGTCTCATCGCGGATAACCAATTTTTCGACGCTGTTCAGCGAAAACAAATTAAGGAACTGTTTCCATAAGGGCCTGTGAAAATACAGGCGATGCAATGGCATCAGCCAGCCCAGCCCGCCGCGAGTGTTCGGGCGAACCTGCTGCGCCAGCGCAAACTCGGACTGCCATTCGCTGCGCCGCAGTCGGGTGATATGGAAATCGTGGCTGCTCGAAACCGGCGCTTTGACAAAACTGCTGCGCCGCCACATCCGCCAGGCGCGTTCATAGATAAACCCATGCCGTTCATAAAGTCGCTGTGCGCCCAGGTTGTCATAATTGACCTGCAAGATGGCCTGTTTGCCCTTCCGTTTGCGAATCATATCCAGACTGGCTGAAAGCAGACGGTAAGCGATGCCGCGCCGTTGATAATCGGGATGCACAACAACATTGGCGAGAATCCAGGCAGCGCCCATGTCCTTGGGATAATCCGCCGGATAAATGGAAACATTGCCGATTAGCTGACCATCGAGGATATAGACATACCCCAGGCTAATCCCCAGCGCGAGGTCGTTCAGCCGTGAAATCAGATTGAGACCATAGCCCATGTGGCTCAGATAACGCATCTCGCGTAGGGCGGAACGACCGCTCTGATCCATCGAATCCGCAAAGGCAAACTCAATCAAATCTGCCAGTGGGCGCAAATCCGTTCGCAGGTTCACCGGACGCAACCCATCCGCCGAGAGCGCGGGCGCGGATATGGGGCTTGCGCTTAATCGAGTCACAACAGGATTCCTGAACAGCTTTATGGATAAGCCTAAACCCGCAGCGATGCCTTGTCAATAACATAACCTTGTGATTTGCCCTGTTATCATATAGAACAGTACGCACTGGAAGCGACAACCGACCCGATGCCAAGGGATGCGAGGAGAACCTTATGTCTTACAGACAAATCGGTGGACGGCGCAGCCGAAGCGCCGCCTGGCAGTGGGTAGCCATTGGCTTTATTCCCGGGCTGTTTTGCGGTTTCATCATCATGGTCA
Organism: Anaerolineae bacterium; assembly: GCA_034421915.1. Lineage (GTDB taxonomy): Bacteria > Chloroflexota > Anaerolineae > Aggregatilineales > Phototrophicaceae > UBA6055. The sequence goes on along the minus strand of DAOUKA010000454.1, from coordinate 3,801 downwards.
CCGTCATCCTGCAAGGTTCATTGCTGGAATATATCATTCCCACGCCAGTCCCGCAAGTTATGACAACCAGCGTCTATATCGTGCTGTCGCCGACCATCGACCCGAACGAACCCACCTCAACGCCTTTAAGAGAACTCGTGGTGGTAACGGCAACGCCTGACCCAGCTGTGGTCGCGCCGAGCGTCAGCCGCGATTCAGTCGCTGTCCAGCCGACTCCCGTCTCCACACTTGCGCCAGCGGTCGCACCTGTGCCAGCCAGCGCCGCCAACCCGATTCCCGAAGCGCTGCAAGCGATACGAAGTCTGACCGTCTCCATTCCCGGCGGCACCTTCAACATGGGAACAACCCCCAGCGAAGTCGTCGGGGCAGTCGAAGAGTGTACCGTCCGGGATGGCGGTAGCTGTGTTGCCGCCTATGGTGAGGATTCTCATCCCGTTCATCCGGTAACGGTGGACGCTTTTCTGATGGAAACCACGGAGGTGACCTTTGAGCAGTATGTCACCTTTCTCAATGTAAAAGGCGCGAACAGCCATCTGAGCGGCTGTGCCGGCTTCCCCTGCATTCAGACCCGCAACGAAAGCCCCGACGCCGTGATTACCTTCGACAGCGCCAACTACAGCATCGGCGGCGCTTTGGCTGAACACCCTGTTTATAGCGTGACCTGGTATGGCGCCCGTGAATACTGCGAAGCCATTGGCCGCCGCCTGCCAACCGAAGCCGAATGGGAACGCGCCGCCCGCGGCGACGATAGCCGCATCTATCCCTGGGGAAACCTTTGGGACAATGCCCTGGCGAAAACCAACCGACCACCGGATACCCCGCCCGGCTCATTCCCGGTTGGCAGCTATCCAACCGGCGCCAGCCCTTATGGAATCCTTGACATGGCCGGCAATGTCGCTGAATGGGTGAGCGATTGGTACCGCGAGAACTATTATGCCCAATTAGCTTCACAGGGGGTTGCCCTTAACCCAGCAGGGCCGGTGGCCGGCTTGCAAAAAGTGCTGCGCGGCGGCTCCTGGAACAGCGTTCCTTTCTTCAGTCGCACTGTTCATCGCCAATCCTCAGATCCATCCTGGAATCCAGAAGACAGCATTAAAAAACGGTGGGTTGGATTTCGCTGTGCAGCCGACCCGCCCAACGAAGCTGTCATCGGGTCATCCGACTTGAATCCGGCGACGCTGGGGCTGGATGTACCAGCCGCGCCACCAGCAAACGCCAGCCCGCCCAATGCACAGCCCACCCAACCCCCGCCGCCAGAGGCGCGGCAATCCGACCAAACGAGGGCATCCAACTCGGCAGGATAGCCCTTGTACGCGCGGGCAGCGTTGGTTTTCTTGCGCTCTCGCCCTGCCAAAACAGCCTTTCTGTATTACAATTTGTTTGGCTGCCAGGCTTGAGGAGCAAGCGAATGGACGATGAATTTGTTTTGGTGATTGGGTCAACGGTACTTGAGATTAGCGGGAAAACCGCAGAGCAGCTAAACGCTGGCGCACGCCAGTTCGGATATGTTCACTGCTCGGTGGGTGGCGTCGCAAGAAATATAGCCGAAAATCTCGCCCGTCTCGAAGTCGAAACCCTGCTGCTGTCCGCCATCGCCGACGATGATATTGGACAGCATCTCATGACGCATTCGATAAATGCCGGCATGGATTGCAGTCATATTTTACGGGTCAGCGGTGCGCATACGGCAACGTCCATGAATTGGCGTCAGCCTGATGATGCTGGCGCGACCACCATTGACGACTTCAGCATTATGGAACACCTCGACTCCGATTATCTGCTGGAACACGAACAGCTATTCAAAAACGCCGCTCTCATCGTCATCGACGCCACCCTGCCCGAAGAGGCACTGGACACACTTTTCGAGCTTGCTGCCCGCTACAAAGTTCGTGTCTGTGCCGACCCGACATCGCCCCTGATAGCTGGCCGCCTGTGCAAATACATTCAAAACCTGTATCTGATTGTCCCCAATGCCAGCGAGACGGCGGTTCTCTGTGCGCTTGAAGAGCCAGCGACCACGCGCGAAGCGGCGACCGATATCGCCCAGCGTCTGGTTAATATGGGCGCGGACATCGCCGTCGTCACTTTAGGGGAGCAGGGGCTTGCTTATGCCGATACCAGCGGCGGCGGCTACATTCGCGCCATTCAGACCGAAGTTGTCGACGCTTCTGGCGCTGGCGACGCTTTTTCGGGCGCTGTCATTTTCGGCATCCTCAACGATGTCCCCATTGACGAAGCCATGCGGCTGGGCGTGACGGCCGCTTCGCTCACACTGGCGAGCGAGGAAACCGTCCTGCCGACGCTGAATCAGGAGCTTCTTTATGACGAGCTTTCTGTTTAGTCCAGGGACGGATAGCGGTCAAGAACCCAGCGCGACAGCACAAAATGCCCGACCAAGCCGGCATATTCTCCATAGGCTTGCAGCGTCTCAATGACTTGCTGCGGGCTTTTCCTGCCTGCATCCGCATAAAAATAATGCTGTATCGCCGCCTGGAGCGCGACATCATTATGGCTGATGGTCGGGAATTGACCCAGCGCCCGCGCAATGACATTCCCCGCCGTCCAATGCCCGACGCCCTTCAGCGCCACAAGCTGCTGATAGGCGGTTTCAGCATCACGATGCCGCAGCGATTCGAGCTCCAGCCTGCCGCTGCTGCACTCCCGCGCAATGTGAATGATTAAATCCAGGCGGCGGTTGGTTATCTTGAGCGCTTTAAGCCGCTCGCGCGTGGCTTGTGCCAGTTGCGGCGGCGATGGAAAATCATAGACCTGCTCATCCCCCAGCGCATGGCCGGTATCCAGGATTTCCATCAAGCTGCGCTGGGCGCGCAAGGCGCTTTTCCAGGTGATGTGCTGTTCAATAATCAGTGTGATTAAAGCCTCAAAGACGGTTTCTGTGCAAAGAACAGGCAATCCATGCACGGGTTCAATGATGCGCCAGAGTTGCTCGTCTCTCTGCGCGGCATCATAAAATGCGTCAAGGTCGTTTTTCAGTCCCAGTACCACCTGTGAGGCCTGATAAACCTGCGCCGCCTGTGCCGCTGACAGTCTCGGACCCTGAACGGCAACCGCGTCTTCCGTCAGGCGGTACGAAAGCAAGTGACCCGCTGTCACCCGCCACAAGACTTTATCACGAACCATCATGCGGGCAGGATGGGCAAAGCGCTTGAGGAACGCAAGCAGGAGGTCAAAGCGCCAAGCGAAATCCGGCCGCGGCAGATAGATAACAGACATCAATCCATGTAGCCGCTTATTCCAACAGGTCAAGCTGGCGCTGATAGCGGCGCCGCGCCAACTGGCGCAAATCGGCAACGCGGTCGGATTCATCCAGAATCTCGATGCCCAGCAGGGTTTCCACGGTGTCTTCCAGCGTAATCAAACCCGCCGTCCCCCCATACTCGTCAATCACCAGAAAGATATGATCCTGCTTGACAATAAACTCATCAAGCACCTGTGCCACAGTATTAGTCTCTGGCACGACATGCAAAGCACGGGCGATTGTTTCCATCTTGCAGTCATGTTCGTCCGCCGCGGCGCGTTTGTAAATCTCATGGCGCAGCACATAGCCCCTGATGTCGTCTGCCGATTCGCCATAGATGGGAATGCGCGAATAGGGCAGAATCTTGTGCCGCCGCATGACCTCGCCCACTGTCAAATCCTGCTGAAACATCAAGACGACTGTCCTGGGTGTCATAATGGTCTCGACCTGGACATCCGCCAACTGGAGCAGATTGGACACGATGCGATTGTCACGCTCGTGAATGCCGCCCTCTTCGGCGCTAATCCGTGCCATGACCCGCA
>DAOUKA010000453.1:0-2645 GCA_034421915.1 Anaerolineae bacterium | reverse complement strand
TCGCACCGTGTTCGTCGTGCCCGTAGAACCATAAAGCCCCCGAAACTTCTATCTCCAGAGTTGGCTCATTCTCCTCCTGCTGCATAACATACTCCGGCGGATTGCGCTTGTCTGCCTGCGCCTGCCGCCATGAACGACCCTCCAATTCCACATATTCTTCCGCCGTTGACGGCGCTGCTTCATAGTTGCCTTCCCCCTCGCGGACAAGCACCATACGCCCTTCGCCACGGATATACACATATTCGTAGCCGCGCGGTGTCAACACCAGCAGCATTTCCGCGCCTGCCACAAAAGCCGTCCGCAAGTCTGCCTCCGATGCCTCCCTGCCGTTGGGATGATTATGCACGAAAATCAGTTCGTGACCCTGAAACAGCCTGATGTCTTCTGCCTGCAAACCCACATATTGCTGGCCACCGGCTCCCAGAACACCCATTCGGTTGAGCAAGACCCGCCCCGTGGCGGCATCAATGACCTGCAAACTTTCGATGGTATCGTCCGCTTGATCGGCTAGGGTCTCTTCAATACGTTGATTCCACCACCTATCGCCAAAGACCGGCAGACTTTCTATCGAGGCGTCCGCTCGGTCTTGCATGATGCTTTGCCAGGTCTCCCGCGCTCGTTGATCCGACTCTTCATCCCAGCCCCATTCAGCGAAGCGCTTCATATAATCGTCAAAGGAAATCCACTCCGGCATCCCTTCGACTTTGAGGGCAATTAGCATATTGCTCACCAAAGAATCATCTTCAGTGCTTAACAGATAATCAATTTGCAGTTTCTGACCTTCGGACAGCTTTTTTACCCATGACTGCTCAATCCTCACCGGCGGTTTCTGTATATCCGGCGCCCACTCCATATCCTGCGGAAAATCTAAGAGCGATGGCTCGTTTGCCATCGGCTTCTGCCGTTTCTTCTCCTTTTTCTTGGATTTGTTATTGTCTGATGCCTCTTCAACACGTCTTTGATGCTCATTTGCTCTGTGCTTGTCAAAAGCTGTGTAAATGACCAAAGGTGGCACATATTTTGGAATGGGAGGCAGCTTGCGATTTTGCGGACGGCTCGGATGGTTTTCTGGCAAACCGACGACTTCTTTATCACCTGGATCAAAATCATCCGACACCTTGCTCGGATTGTTGACAATGAACTTTTTGCCATCGTAAATGATTGAACCTTCGTCATCAATTGAAATTCCTCTAAATGGCATGGTTTCTCCTTTTTACATATTGAACTGATTTGTGAATATGTCGTGTGGAATTTGCCCTGTCACCAGCCGATTCACATGACATTAGCACCCAATTTAACAGTGTTGACACATTATAGCACACTTGTTCTGAAAAAGAAAGCCCATTTGTCCCGGATTTAGGACAATTCGCAAAATCAGCCCTTGAAAGCCTTGGCGGCGAAGGGGGTACTCGTCCAATCGGATGTGGAAAAGCCAGGCGGCGGATGCCCGCCAGTGGTCTCCCAGGGCAGCGCCCGTTCCTTGAGCCAGTTGATTTTGGCGGCATAGGCGCGTCCGACCCGTTCCATCAAGTCCACTTCGGCTTCGGCGCTGCTGTCCAGGCCCAGTCTGCGCGGGTCGACGCCAGCGGCGCTGATGCCCAGATGAGTCTCGATGTTTTCGATGGTCAGCGCGGGATTATAGCGGCGGAAATCCATCTGGCGATAGATGGCGCGGGTCATAAACACCTGCTGCAAAGTGGCGTCGTCTATCGCCTCCAGCAGGAGATACTCAATCCATGATTTGAGCCAGAAACCAGCCCCCGCGCCTTCGCGGCGGGCATTGCTCAAAAAGCCGGTGCCTAATGAGATGTGCATGATATTTTCCGGCTTCATGTTCAGATATTCGATCGCCTCAATCGAAACAGCCAGACAGGGATTGCCAAAAGAGCCGACGCCGCCATCAACCAGATTGCCGAGCGCTGGCGGGAAGAACATCGGCGCGGCGACGCTGGCGGCAACCGCGCCAGCCAAAGGCCAATGACCAAATTTGGCGGCGCCAGGCCCCTTGTTGATGATGTAATAGGTATTGCTGGTGCGCAAATCCTTGCTGGTCAGCAAAATCACCGGTTTATCAATATCCGCTATCCGCTTGCCCCTGGAAAGCGGGCCGAGCGCCGTCAAAAAGGGCTCCATCGGGTACAGATAACGGGTGCCGTTGAACAGAAATCGCAGCCAGCGAAAACGTTTGACCTCGCCAAAGACCTTGGGCAGGCGCGATTTATAGACATCCTCCATGATTTCCCTGGCGCTCATGCCCAGCCCCAAGCCAGCGCTGATGATGGCGCCCGTGCTGGTGCCGCCGACCATCTTGAACAGGTCATAGGCGGGCTGCCCGGTCTGTTCTTCGAGCCAGCACAAAATCGCCAGGGGGATGATGCCGCGCATCCCGCCGCCATCAATCGAGAGGATGAGGTCTTTTTGACGGGGATTGAACACGAACTTGAAGTACGGGTACGGCGTTTCGCTTATCATGCTTTGTCCTGGCAGGTCAGCGCAAAGCACCATTATAGCATATTCCGCACCAGCCAAAACAAACAATCGCCCTACCCTGACCCTTGCCAACTGACTTGACAGCAGAAACAGTGAGTGTTAAAATCAAGCAGTGAGATGTCACCATCGCTATTTACTTTAATCCAACTCAATTT
>DAOUKA010000452.1:0-2356 GCA_034421915.1 Anaerolineae bacterium | reverse complement strand
TCGTCAAAACAAGCATCGCCGCCGCCGATCACCTGCAAGTCGTCTTTGTCGCGCCCGACACCAGCACCATCACCCTGACACAAGTCGACTCGGCCGATGATGAACAGACTGTCAGCCTCGATAACGGCATCATTCTTCAGGTGCGCATCCAGCCGGCCGACAACCGCGCCGCTTCCTTTGCCCCGATTGCCGACAAGCTCATCGCCAGCATCCGCAGCCCTTAACTAAAATCAGGAGCAGAACCCCATGCCCAAGAAAATACTCATCGTTGACGATGATCCATCCACGGGGCGGCTGGCGGCCACGCTGACAGGGCGCGGCTTCCGCGTGTTCAAGGCACAGGACGCCGCCGAGGGCTTGCGTATGGCTTATCGACATCAGCCCGACCTGGTGCTGCTCGAAACTGTCCTGCCCGCCATGAGCGGCTGGGACATCTGCAAACGGCTGCGGGAAATGTCCAATATGCCGATTATCTTTCTGACTGTGCGCAGCGAGGCCAAGGACATCGTGAAAGGGCTGGAGATAGGCGCCGACGACTACATAGTCAAACCCTGTGATGACGATGTGCTGGTGGCGCGGATACGCGCCTGTCTGCGCCGCTCGCCTGCCCCCGATATGAGCGAGGAACTCGTGTTCAATCAGGGCGAATTTCGGATTAACCTGATGAATCGGGAAGTTTGGGTGAATGGCAGCCTCAAACATCTCACCCCCAAAGAGTTCAGCCTGCTGGCGGTGCTCGTCCGCCAGGCCGGGCGCGCCGTCAAACACTCCGACCTTGTCACCGAGGCCTGGGGTGAGGAATACAGCGATGCCACCAACAGCCTCAAACTCTACATCCACTACCTCCGTCAAAAGCTGGAAGACAACACCCAGCAGCCCGAATACATCCTGACAATCCGCGGCCTTGGCTATCGTTTCGCCAAACGTTAAACCGCCCGGTTTCAGCGCAAAAACGACCTCAAGAGCGCATCGGTTCGCTGAACCATACTCTGAAAGGTGAACCGCTCCAGGCCAACCCCCGCATTCGCCGCCAATTCATCCCGCTGATCCAGCAGCTGCCGCAGGCCCCGTCGCAGCGCCGCGATGTCCGCATAAGGGACAAGCAAGCCATTCACCCCATGCCGAACAAGCTCGGGATTCCCCCCCTTATCGCTGGCGAGAACCGGCGTGCCAAGCCGCAGGCTTTCCAATAACGTATGTGACAGCCCCTCATAAGCGCTGTACAAAACCAGCCCATCCGCCGCCGCCATCAGACGGTGAATATCGCGCCGCGGCAAATATCCCGCGAATCTCACCCGCTCTCCCAGCGGCCGCGCCAGATTTTGCAGGCGCCCGAAATCAGGCCCATCGCCCGCCACAATCAGACGGACTTCGGGCATGGCCGCTATAGCGGTTATCAGATAGTCAATCCCCTTCCACGGATGCAGTCGGGCAGCCGTCAGCAGGGTCGGGCGGTCGTCCCAGCCCAAATCAGCGCGGGCTTCGGCACGCGATCCGAAAGGCGCCGGCTGTCGGGAAAGCGCATTGCCAATCACATGAACGCGCCCCGCATCGACCCCCCAGCCCACCACCATTCGCTTGAGATAATGGCTGGGAACGACAACCGCATCCATCGCAGCCACCTGCCGCGAACGCGAATCCCTTTGCCAGCGCACCCGCCAATCCCCCTTGATCCTCTGAAAATCATCCACATTCAAATTCGGGTCAATCCATCCGCGGCGGATGCACCGTTCCCAGGCTTGGTCGCCGACAATTTTGATGATGCGGGGGAGTCGCCTGCCGCCCCACAGCGGCAAATCAATCGTCTGAACATAGACAGCATCCGCCCAAGCCAGATTTTTTCGCGCCAGCAGCCCATATCTCGCCAATCGCATCGGATAGACCCGCCGCGCCACACGCGCAACCGGGTAGGGATAATCCGATTCCGCGCTGTCGCCATAGCTCAGCACGCGCAGGCCCCAGCCGCGGCTTTGCATCGCCGGCAGGATCTCCCGCAGATAAGTCGCCGGTCCGCCCGCTTCGGGGTGGAATATCCCGCTCGCCACAAATAGATTCGGCACGCCAGCCTCCGCCCGCTCGCTACGGGACGCGCCCGCGAATGAGGATATGATGATTGACAAAGCTGGCGGCCTCGCTTCCCCAATCCCTCGCATCCAGCCAGTCTTTGGCAATCGGCGGCGCATCCTCCACCATCCGAACCAGCGCCGAAATCGTGCGCTCATCATTGCCCTGACGTCTTGCCCAATCCAGAAAAACATGACGCTTGATATACGTTTCGGCATATTCGACCCGAAGGCCGGCCGCTGCGAACATCGCTTTCCATTCGGCAGCGTTAAAGGCGCGCTGGTGGCTGGGA
>DAOUKA010000451.1:0-32703 GCA_034421915.1 Anaerolineae bacterium | reverse complement strand
GCCGCCGCCGCATCTTCCAAGCCCTTGGCGATGCGGTCGCGGCGTTCGTTCAGCATATTCACCAAGGGGTCATAGATGAACCGCGTCAGCAAGACATACAGCACGATGAACGCGATAATCCATAAGAGCAGCGTACCCGGGTTAATCCCCAAATTATCAAGTGGACTCATGATTTCCTCCCCTTCGTCTCTCGCAGCCGACTAAAGCACGAAAAGGATAATCAGCGATACAACCAGGGCATAGATAGCGACCGCCTCGGCAAATGCCACCCCAAGGATCATATTGACCTGAATCGTCGCCGTATGATCGGGGTTGCGCCCCATCGCCTGCACCGCGCCGCCCACAGCGAGACCAATCCCAATCCCGCCGCCAGCGGCGCCAATCATGGCAATGCCAGCGCCAATCGCTTTACCCAATAAAATCGTTGCTTGTGCATCCATTTATGTTTCCTCCAGTTCTGCTTGTAGATATGTGCGAGATAATTGACTTCGACTAATGTGCTTCGGCATGGTCGTCATCATGGTGGCTGATGGTCGCCAGGTTCATAAAAATAGCGGTCAAGAGGGCGAATACCAATGCCTGAATAACGCCGACGAAAAACTCAAGGATGAAGAAGGGCCACGGCAGAATCGGCACCAGAAAACTCATCACAAACAGCAGAATCGACCCGGCAAAGATATTGCCCAGCAAACGAAAGCTGAATGAGAGAATTTTCGCAAAGTCACCGATAAGCTCCAGCAAACCAACCGCCACATCAATGCCGCCCAAAGGCGACTTGAACAGGGTGCCAAAGGCGAAGAACTTGCGGAGATAGCCAATGCCCAATGCCTTGAAGCCGATAAACTGAATCATCGCGAAGGCGATTAAAGCCAGTGACAAGGTCATGTTCAGGTCGGTTGAAGGCACGCGGACAAAGGGCAGAACCACCCAGGGCACCAGCTTGGCCTCCTCGCTGGATGGCGCCGGATGCAAAGGAATGCCATGATGTTCATCAGCATGATCTTCCTCGTCATCCGCAGCATCGGCATGGTCATCCTCATCGTGGTCATCGTCCGCGGCAGAATCATCCCAAGGCACCGGGCCCACACCCGTATAACAGCTGCGGTCGCGGCGCGCCTGCTTTTCGGCTTCGCGCGCTGCCAAGATCTCCTCGCGGGCAGCCGCACCAGGATCATCATCCGCCGCCGAATCACCATGCGCATCATCGCTGGCATGGTCATCATCCGCCGTTTCGCCGTGTCCGCCGCCGTGCGCAGCCTCATATCGCTCAAACGCAGCCTGCACCACTCGGTCGGCTTCAGCCGCTTCGGCAGCCGCATCAGCAGCGTCCTCAGCAGCCGCATCAGCCGCAGCTTCGTCCTCGGCGCTGATCCAGTCACATTGCCCATTGAGCGCATAACCGACAATGCTCGGATAAATCTCATAGCCGTCGGTCGTCACCACCTCAACCTCGCCCGTCTCGGCATTGTACACTTCGTCGACGTGCGGCTCAATAAAACCGATGGTATCGATGCCCGGCACCAATTCAAGCCAGTTGGAGAGCAGGACAATGAGGAATATCGTCATGAACATATTGAAGATCAGGCGGAAGTGTCTGCCGCCGGCGATGCCGCCCACAAAGCCCATCAAGCCTTCGAACACAGCCTCAAACATATTGTAGAAGCCGCCAGGCGGAACTTCAGTCGCGCTCTTGGGTCTGCGCCGTGAAATATAAACAGCCAGCAGCACCAGGATAATCCAGACCAGGATCCCGCCCACCAGGGTATTGGTTAAGCGAATCCCCAAAACAGGCAGGTCATAGCCGGCGGGGAATCTCTCGCCCGGAAGTTGAATCACAGGGATGACTGGCGGCACTCTCAGCGCGACAAAAACACCAGCCAGAAACAAGATCAAGGCGACGAATCGGCGTTTCCCGTTCCAAAAACTATTCACTTATACCTTCCTCCTTCTGTTTAGTTGTGGCTTGGAGTTGTTTGGCTTTGTAACGGGTATAGGCATAAATCGTCCAGATGCTCAAGGGAACGCTCACCAGCAGCATCACAAACACAAATGCGGGTCGAGTCCCCAATGCCTCATCCAAGCCAAGACCAAGCAGCACCGTCCCCAGAATCACAAGCAAAATCAAACAGCCCACTTGCCCGATCACCCCTGCCACCAATCCGTATGTAGACAGGGGATTGTTATCTGGTTTCATACATTACATTACTTGTCATCAATAAACCCATGGCGGATCGGCATCCCCAGAATGTTTCGCGAATTTTATCACAAATACCCGCCCTATGCTATAACGATTACAAGCCATTTGCGCCCAAAGTCGCCCAATCATAGATGGGCGTTACTGCAATCGTACCCAACAGGATAACCACAGCCGTCGTGATGCCCAATGCCCAGCCATAAGCGCGCGGAATGGCAATCGGCTTGTCATCATCCGCGCTGGTGTCAACGTACATCACTTTGACAACAACCAGATAGTAATACAAGGCGACAATGGCGTTGACAACCGCAATCAATGCCAGCCCCACCAGATTAGCGTTCACCGCCGCCTGAAACAGGAAGAACTTGCCAAAGAAACCGGCTGTTGGCGGAATCCCCCCCAGCGACAGCAAAGCGATGGTGATGGTCAATGCCAGCCACGGGCTGCGGCGGTTCAAACCCGCCAAATCCTTGATGTCTTCCGTGCCCGTCACAGAGATGAACAGAATGACGCCGCCAAATATCAGCAGATTGGTAAAGATATACATAAACATATAAAAGGAAACCGAAGCCACCGCCAGGCTGTCATCGCCGGCTTGCAAAGCCACGACGCCAATCAGGGTATAACCGGCCTGGGCAATCGACGAATAGGCCAGCAGACGCTTGATATTGCTTTGACGCAAGGCAACCACATTGCCCAGAGTCATGGTCACAATCGAAATGACAACCAGCAGATTCACCCAGAAATCTTGGATAACGACGCCCCCAACAACAAGCTCAAGCGGGAAAACCGCCGTCATAAAGCGCAGCAAAAGCGCGAAACTGGCGGCTTTGCTGGAAACGCTGACAAATGCCGTTACTGGCGTCGGTGCGCCTTCATAAACATCAGGCGTCCAAAAGTGGAATGGCACCGCGCTGATTTTGAAGCCGAAGCCCACAATCACCATCACCAAGGCGGTCATCACGGCAACAACGCTCCCCTCAAGCCCTTCACCCATCGCAGCCGCGATGCCAGCGAGGCTGGTCGTCCCGGTGAAGCCGTACAGCAGGCTGAAACCAAAGAGCATAATGGCCGAGGCGAAAGAACCATACAAAAAGTATTTCATGCCGCTCTCGGAAGAGCGGAGGTCGCCGCGCCGAAAACTGGCAAGCATATACAGGGGAATGGACAGGGTTTCCAGCGCGACAAAGACCAGAATCAGGTCGCTGGCGCTGGACATCATCACACCGCCCAGGGTGGCTATGATGACAATCAGATAAAACTCCCCCTTATCGCCGACGCCCTCGTCCGCCACCGCCATCAGACAGGTGACCGCGCCCGAAAGCAGCAGCATCACCTTGAAAATCTGCGACAGCGGATCATAGTTAATCATGCCGCCCCAAAGCAATTCGCTATTTTCAAACAGGGCGGGGTCGGGTGTCCATATCAAGGGGACGAATGCCAGCAGCGCCATGCCCACAGCCGAAATATAGACGACATGGCGGCGGGTGGCAGGCGAGCCGTAAATATCGGCAAACAGCACCAGCACCGCCAGCGCGGTCAAGCCAAGCTCGGGCAAGACCGACGGCAGCTGTGCCCAAAGATCAAACGCTTCCATTTAACCACCTCCCAGCAAGGCGATGACCGGGCGAATGCCAGCTTCAATCATGGGCGCCATAATAGGCGGATAAAGCCCAAGGACAATCAGCGGCGCTCCCAGCAAAATCAGAATAATGCGGTCGGTGACTTGAATATCGCCAACATCATGGAATTTTTCGGCGTCAAATTCGCCCAGAAAAACCTGCCCGGCCACGCGCAGAACATAGGCGGCGGTCACGACAATGCCCAGCGCCGACAAGACGACAATCACGCTGTAATAATTGCCAATTTCAAAGCGACCGATTTGCAGCGTGATTTGCTCCGAAGCCGCCCACATGCCCTGAAATATCGGAAATTCAGCGATAAAGCCACTTAGTCCCGGCATCCCCATACTCGTCAGACCGCCAATGACAAAGGCAACGCCCACCCAGGGCATCACCTTCATAAAACCGCCAAGGCTGGGGATGTCACGGGTGTGCGCTCGGTCATAAACCATGCCGACGCAGCCGAAGAAAAGCGCGGTCATGGCGCCATGACTAAACATTTGAATGCCCGCGCCAGTCATGCCAGTCAGATTCATGGTCGCCCAGCCCATGCTGACCAGCCCCATGTGACTGACAGAGGAGAAGCCAATCACATATTTGAAGTCGCGCTGTCGGAAGGCAATCAGCGCCCCGTAGACGACATTGATTAAGGTCAGGAAGACAATCCAGGGCAGATGGGTTTGTGCGCCTTCAGGCAGCAGCTGCACCCCAGCGCGCAAGGCGGCAAACGCGCCCACTTTCATCAGCACGCCGGCATGAATCATCGAAACGGCTGTTGGTGCCGCAACGTGACCATCGGGCGACCAGTTGTGGAAGGGGAAGACCCCGGCCAAAACACCAAAGCCAATGAACATCATCGGAAACCAGAACTTGGCGAAGTTCAAGCCGGGGATGCCCAGAATATCAATCGAAAATGCCCCGTTTTCCGCCGCCAGGGTCAAATGGACAATGCTCCAGCTGTAAGGCTGGCTGTCGGCGGGCAGCAGGCCGCTGTCCAGCGCCGCCTGAAAGACATCCGCGCCCGTGCCAGTAAAGAACGAGCCGGCCGCGAAATACATCGCCACCCCGCCGACCAGCGCAAACACAGAGCCAACCAAAATATAAAGGGTCAGCTTCATCGCGGCATATTCGCGCAGCTTGACCCAGCCCCAGCCGGCAATCAGCAGATACATGGGGAAAATCGCCAATTCATAGAAAAAGAAGAGCATAAAGAGGTCAACCGCAATGAAGACCCCATAAACCCCCGCCACCAGCAGCATGAAAAACGCCATAAATTCACGCAGGCGGTCTTCGATGTTCCAAGAAATCAGCACGCCAGCGAGCGCCACCATGCCCGTGAGCAGCACCATCGGCGCCGAAACGCCATCAACCCCGACATGATAGGCAACCCCCAGCGATTCCACCCAGACAATGCGCTGTTCAAAAGCCAGCGAATCAGCGAACATCTGCGTCCCGCTGATTTCGCCGCCGGCCTCGAGCAGCGCGGTTTGTCGGTCGGCCAAGCCATCCGCCTGCTTGACAAAATTGTCATAGCCAAAGAACACCGCGAACGACAAAGCCAAGACCGCCGCCGCCGCCGTCACCGATACCCCGCGAATGAGGTCGCGATTTTTGCTATCCAAAAACAGGATGACCACGCCCGCGATGATGGGGATGAAAATGATTGCCGTCAGTACCGAAAATCCCGTTCCATCCATAATCCTACCCCGCTAATCCCGTGAACAAGGTCGTGACAGTCGCATTAATCATCGGCAGAATCCAGTTGGGATAGACGCCCGTAAGCAGCATCAGGACAATCAGCGGCGCCATGGCAAGAAGCTCGGCGCGCGTCAATTCCAGGCTGTAATCTTTCCAGCGCATGTTGAAGGGGCCATGCAGCACCGCGCGAATCCCCTTGAGGATATAGCCGCCCGTAAAGAATAGGCCAATCATTGCAATCACCGTCAAGCCGGTAAAGATGGGCCAGGCCCCGCGCACAATCAAAAATTCGCTCACAAAGCCATTCAGGCCGGGCAAGCCCAGACTGGCAAAGCTGGTGAACAGGAAGATAGCTCCCATCACCGGCGCTTTCACCCACAGGCCGCCGTAGTCGGACAAGTCGCGGGTATGCGTCTTGTGATACAGCGCCCCCGCGAGCAGGAACATCCCGGCTGAACTCAGCCCGTGATTGAACATTTGCAGCACCGTGCCGTTGGCGGCGATAATCGCTGTCTGTACATCGACATCCGCCTGCGCGCCCGACCAAAGCTGGGCATAAATCTGCGCCATAACCGCAATGCCAATCCCCACAAAGCCCATGTGATTCACCGAACTGTAGGCGACCAGCCGCTTAATGTCATTCTGACCAAATGCCGCCAAAGCCCCCAGCACGATGCCCACGACCGAAAGAATCGCCAGCAGGGTAGCGACATTGACGCCAATCAGGACGACCTCGGACAGCCACACATCGGGGAAAAAGGGAATCATCAAGCGGATAAAGCCATAAGCGCCCAGCTTGAGCATAATGCCCGCCAGCAGCATCGAGCCAGCCGTCGGCGCCTCGCCGTGAGCATCTGGCAGCCAAGTGTGAAAGGGCCAAATCGGCACTTTGATGCTGAAGGCGACGAAGAAGCCCATAAATGCCAGCGCCTTAATCGTGCTGACATCCACCCCCAGCAAAGCCTCCCCCTGCCGAAACAGCGGCCAGCTTTCTGTCAATGCCGCTATGCTGTAGGTCCCGGCCGACCAGCCAATCAGCTGAGTCGCCAGCAGCATCCCCAGCGTGCCGCCGAAGGAATAAATCATAAACTTGGTCGAGGCATAATAACGGCCGCTAAACTTGAGGCCGACTTTCGGCAGGCTGCCCCACTGGTTAATCAGAAAGTACATCGGCACGAGCGTCAGTTCATAAAAGAGGAAGAAAACCATCAAATCCATCGCCACAAAGACACCCATGCTGCCCGTCTCGAAGAAGAGCAGCAGCGCCAGGTGCATATTGGAGCGGTCTTCAACATGCCAGCTGGCGAGTATCGCCAAAGGCGTCAGCAAACCCGTCAGCAAGACCATCACGGCGCTGATGCCATCGATCCCCAGGGTCCAGCGAGCGCCAAGCGCCGCGAACCATTCCACATCCTGTGCCACCAGATACTGTTCTTCGCCTATGGCTGGCGCCGCCTGCTGATAATGCTGGAACACCGCCAAAGACACCAGCCCAATCAAGATGGAAAGCGTCAGCGCAAGCCAGCGTCCGACAGCCTTGCTCGGTCCCAGTTGTGCCATGGCAGCCACGGCAAAGGCGCTGAGCGCCGGGCCGAAGACCAGCACCGAGAGCGCGTCAATCCCAAAAATATCAAACATAAATGCGTCTCCCTATTGCGCCGACACAACCAGCAGGATGCCTATCAGGACTGCCGCCGCCAGCGCCAGCAGCATATACTGCTGCACCCTTCCGCTTTGCAGGCGCCGCATCCAGCCGCCAAGATTGAAAATGGCGATTGGGATGCCATCGCCAACGCCATCAATCAGCCACAGATTCAACACCTTGACCAAATCACCCAGCCAAGTGAACACGCGGGCAATCACATGCAAAACCGCGTCGATCATGCCGCGGTCAAGAAAGATGATGACCTGCCGGCCCAGCCACTGCGACGGTTTGACCAACAGCCATTCATACAAATCGTCAAGATAATAGCGCTGCTTCAGAATCGGATGCAATGGGCCCAGCACCTCTTCCATCGGGTCAGGCTTACCGGCCTGGAGTGGCTCGCGCCAGTACATCCACCAGCCGAGCCCCAGCCCGCCCAAAGCCACCAGGAAGGATGTCGCCACTGGAACGATGTTAAAGGGCGGCGCCTGCGGGTGATAATTCGGCAGGGAGACGTAGGCTGCCGTCGCTTCTGGCAGCGGCAGAGCCTCGATGATCAGATGATGGAAGGAATTATGCTCTGGTGACAAAATAGGTCCCAAAATCGGGAAATCGGTCGGGACGCCGACAAATCCAGCAAAAAGCGCAAAGGCCGCCAGAATAATCAGCGGCAGCGTCATAGTCAAACTGA
Organism: Anaerolineae bacterium; assembly: GCA_034421915.1. Lineage (GTDB taxonomy): Bacteria > Chloroflexota > Anaerolineae > Aggregatilineales > Phototrophicaceae > UBA6055. Next base: position 24,853 of record DAOUKA010000451.1, on the reverse strand, counting down.
CAACCCCCTGACCGAGATTGGCATATTTTGCCGCTTCAGTCCGCGCCTCCCCGCCAAAAGTCAGCGAAATCTGCCGCATGGTATAGAAGGCGGTCAAAAATGCGGCCAAGGCAAGCATCACAAAGACCATGCCATGCGCCCCGCTGCCATATTTCGACAAGACCAGCCAGGCATCCGCCAAAATCTCATCTTTTGACCAAAATCCGGCGGTGACAATCGGCAAACCCGAAAGCGACAGCCCCCCAATCAGAAAAGTCCAGAAAGTCACTGGCATAGTGTGCCGCAAACCGCCCATATTGAACATATCCTGCGGGTCAAAATGATGTCCGTGGCCATCATGCGCCTGATGTCCATGCTCATGGACATGATGCTCGCCGTGTTCCATGCCATGAATGACCGAACCCGCCGCCATAAACAGCAGCGCCTTAAAGAAGGCGTGCGTAATCAGATGGAAAGCCGCGGCGACATAAGCGCCGATGCCCAGCGCCGCCATCATAAAGCCCAGCTGCGAGATGGTGGAATAGGCAAGCACCGCCTTGACATCGCTCTGGGCGACAGCCATCGTCGCCGCCAGCAAGGCAGTGAACGCGCCAGCCACCGCCATAAACGCCAGCGATTCGGTTAAAATGCCATGATGCGGGTCACCGCCCGCGGCAAACAGGGGATACAGCCTGATGAGCGAGAAGATGCCAGCAGAAACCATCGCCGCCGCATGAATCATCGCGCTGACTGGCGTTGGGCCTTCCATCGCATCCGGCAGCCAGACATGCAGCGGAAACTGCGCCGACTTGCCCACCGTGCCGACAATCAGGAAGATGCCAATGATGCTGGCGGCGCTCACGGCAAACCCGCCAAAAATAATAGGCGTGGTTGTCGCCAGCATATTCAGCGTTTCGGGATTGTACATAATCTCGCGGAAATTCAGGGTGCCGGTGATGGAATAAAGATAGGCGATGCCCAGCAGCATCACCACATCGGCAATGCGGGTGGTGGTGAATGCCTTGATGGCTGCCTTGTAAGCCGTTTCTTTCTCAAACCAGAAGCCAATCAGCAGGTACGAGCAAACCCCCATGATTTCCCAGCCGACAAACAGCAGCAAGACATTATCCGCCACAACCAGCGTCAGCATCGCGCCCGCAAAAAGCGAAATCAGCGCGAAAAACCGCGACTGGCGCGGGTCGTGCGCCATATAGCCAATCGAATAGATGAAGATCATCAAGACGGCAATCGGCACCATAACTAACATAATGACCGTCGCCGGGTCAACCAGCACGCCCATAAAGAACGAGGATTCTCCGGTACTCATCCAGGCGACCGAGCTTTCCAGCACTTCCTCGCCTATATGATGAAGCTGCGATGCTTCCCACAAGGTCAGCCAGCTAATCAGCAGGGCGAAGATGACGCCGCCCAAGCCAGCCGCGATGCTCAAGACGCGGCTGATTCCCGTCACGACGGGAACGCGCATCCCCTCATAATCGGGATGATGCCCGCCATATTCATGGTGGTCAGTCGCCGGCACGCTTTTTGATTTGTTGGTCAGCAGCGCAATGACAAGAAAGGCCAGCAAAGGACCCGCTGGAATCAACCAGGGCAGTAAATTGGGGTCGGTCAGGAAATCCATAGGGTTCTTTATCCTTTCAGCGTATCCGCTTCTTCGGGGATGACCGAACGCCGATTGCGATAGACTGAAATAATAATCGCCAGGCCGACAGCCGCTTCGGCGGCCGCGATAATCAGGACAAAGGCGGTAAAGGCATAGCCATTCAGCGAAAGCCCGCCGCCGCTTTCACCATAGCGCCAGAAGGCGACCAGATTGATATTGACGGCATTCAGCATCAACTCGATGGACATCAGGATGGCGACCGCGTTGCGCCGCGCCAGCACACCAAAGACGCCAATCGAAAACAAGCCCGCAGCAACCGCCAGATACATCCACAGGGGTATCATGCGCTTCTCCCTCCCTGTCCGTCCTCATCGCGGGCGATGAAAATGGCGCCAATCATCGCTGCCGTCAGCAAAAGCGATGCCAGCATAAAGGGCACCACATAGCCGCTGCCATCGACCAGTGCTTTGCCAAAATCCGTGGTGGTTGCCACCGTCGCCGATACCGCATCGGGCGTCTGACCGCCAAAAATCGGGATGGTCACGCCAGCGATGAGAATCAGGAACAAGACCAGTGCGGCAATCAAGCTGGGCAGGGTGCGGATATAACGTTGGCTGATGCGCGTGACACTGCGCGTCAGCATCACCGCAAACGTGATTAAAATGGCGATAGCGCCAATATAGACCAATATCTGCACCGCCGCCAGAAAGGGAGCGCTCAGCAGAACCATATAGCCCGCCACGCCAAACAGGCTCACCATCAGCCAAATCGTGCCTTGAAACAGGTTGCGGGTGGTGACAACGCCCATACCGCCGCCCAAGGTCAAGATGGTAAAAACGACAAATCCTATCGTGATTGCATTCCATTCCATCGCATCCGTCTCCCTAATCCCCGGCGCCAGCCTGCGCCAAAGCGCCCTGGCTCGCCTGCGATTGGCGGCGCGCCTCGCGTCCTTGTTTGCGCAAAATGCCCAGCAGCCAAACGATGGCAATCAGATTGACGAGCAGCATCATCAGGGTGGTCGGCAGCACATCAAGGACGCTGGCAGCGATAAAATCACGCGGCGCCAGGCCCAGTTCCTGTAAAATTTTCAGCACAGCCGATAACACAACGATATTGGCAATCGATAGCGGCACCAGAACCTTCCAGTTGAACGCCATAATCTGGTCAATCCGCAGGCGCGGCACCGTATTGCGCAGCCAGAGCGTCGTCAGATAAATAATCCCGCCTTTCGCGCCCAGCCAAGCAAACGCAATCAGCGGAGATTCGTAATACAAGGGGCCCATCCAGCCGCCGAAGAACAGCAGCGCCATCAGAATGCCATTGGTAAAGACATGCAAAAATTCCGCCGCGAAGAACATGCCGAACTTCATGCCGGAGTATTCGATATTAAAGCCAGCCACCAATTCGGATTCCGCCTCGATGAGGTCAAAGGGGGCGCGGCCGGTCTCCGCCTGCGATGAGATGTAAAAGATGACAAATGCCAGGGGCGAAAAGACCACAAACCACATACCGCTTTGCGCATTGACAATATCCGCCATGCTCATGCTGCCCGCCAGCATCACTGGCACCAGCAGGGCGAAGACCAGCGGCACTTCATAGCTCACCAGCAGCGCCACCACGCGAAACGCGCCCAGCAGCGCATATTTATTGTTGCTCGCCCAGCCGGCGGTCATAATCGCCAGGGTGCCCAGAGAGGCGACCGCCACAAAATACAAAGCGCCAATCTCAAGGTCGACGCCCATGTGGAAGGGCGTAAAAGGGATGACCGCCCAGATTAAAACCACCGATGCGAATGACACCAGCGGCGCGGCGTTATACAAAACGCGGTCGGCGGCGGTGGGCGTAATATCCTCCTTGCCCAGCAGCTTCAGCAAATCAGCGATGGTCTGCAGCAAACCCACGGGCCCCACCCGATTGGGACCAATCCTGTCCTGAATCCGCGCCGCGACCTTCCGCTCGACCCAGATTAAGACAATCACAGTCAGCAGAGGTACGCCGCTCACCAGCAGCACACCCACCAGCAAAGACACAAACTGCGCCAGGCCGCTGTTGGCGCCCGCCTCGACCATCACCGTGCACAAGCCGCTACAAATCTCGTCCATCACTGTCTCCCGATACCCCTGGCCGGCGCTTAGCTCCACTCCAGCGCCTTCTTGCTCCAGGCATAGAACAAGGCATCTGTCAATAAAAAGATGAAGAGGAAACCCGCCACGAAACCGAACAGGCTCATCTCGTTATAAGCGGCTGCCCACGGGAACAGGAATACCATTTCCACATCAAACACCAAGAAAATCAAACCATAGATATAATACTGAACCCGGAACTGCACCCAGGTATCCCCAATGGTTTCGACGCCGCATTCATAGGTCGAGCTTTTCAAGACATTGGGCTTGCGCGGGCGGAACACCCAGGCAATCACAATCGGCAGCGCCGGGAATACCGGCGCCAGGACAGCAAACAAGCCGATAAAAGCCCACTCGTTCAAAACATTCATCGGAGCAACACCCCCGAACCAGCTAAGGCAAGCAACACCTGACCACAGACCCTTTCCATGACGCTGTGATTGCGCTATTTATCACAAACGGCATTAGTATAGCACACTATCCTGCAAGCGCAATAGATGAGTGCATTTTGATATGTCCTGTGGCGCAGGGATTTTAACATAAGGACCATCAAAATCCTACACCCTGAGAGTTTATTTTGATGAAATGACTCGGAATGAGTCTATGAATTGGCGGCAAGCTGTCTCAAAATAAAACTTATGAAGCCTTCAGCTATGCCCGCTTGCGAAAGCATCTCCATCATCAGTCCAAAGGCCCGTGATTGGGACCGCTTTGTCCGCCAGCAAACCCGGGCGCACCTCTTGCAGCTTTCCGGCTGGGGCGAGCTCAAATCAGGGTTTGACTGGGGTTCGCAAATCGTGGCGCTCTCGCATCGGGGCGAAATCGTAGCGGGGGCGCTGGTCCTGCTCAAGGCGCTGCCGCTGCGCTTGGGGACCTTTGCCTATGTGCCGCTGGGCGGCTACGCAGCCGATGAATCACTCTACCCGCGCCTTTGGGGGGCGATTCAGAGGCAGACCGGCGCCGCTTTCCTCAAACTGGAGGCCGGCTTCTTCATCAACCGCCCCCCGCCCGACTTTGCCGCCATGGGATTTCATCGCAGCCCGCAAACGATACAGCCGCCGAACACCATCTACATAGATGTCACCAGCGACGACAGCGCCATCCTGAAGCGCATGAATCAAGGCACGCGCCGAAAAATCCGCAAGAGCCTCAAACATGACATCCGCTATGATCAAGGTTCGCGCGCTGACCTGCGGGATTTTAATCGCCTGATGCGGCAGACGGGCAAGCGCAACGCCTTTGCAGTCCACAGCCCCGCCTATTATGAGCGGGTCTATGACCTGTTTATTCCCGAATATGGCGCGCTGCTGATGGCAAAACACGCCGGCGAGCCGCTGGCTGGCGTGATGGTCTTTGCCCTGGGGGACACCGCTTGGTATGTCTACGGGGCATCCTCGCGCGAAAAAAGCCACCTGTTTGCGACCTACGGCATTCAATGGCAGGCAATCCAATGGGCGAAGGCGCAAGGCTGCGTCTGGTATGACCTGTGGGGCATCCCCGACTGCGATGAAGCCACCCTCGAAGCGCAGTTCCGCCAAAGGTCGGATGGCCTTTGGGGAGTGTACGGCTTCAAGCGGGGCTGGGGCGGCGAGGTGCGGCGGTCGGTCGGCACCTGGGACAAGGGCTTCAATCCGCTGGTCTATGCGGCCTATCGCGCTGCCCTGAAGCTAAAGCGCTAGACAGAAAGGATGCCCGCCATTCTCACCCTGACTGAAATCACCGACCGCGCCGCCTGGAACAGCGCCCTGCGCCAACTCCCCTGCGCGCATATCCTGCAAAGCTGGGACTGGGGCGAATTCAAGCGGGCAGCCGGCGGCTGGCAGCCGCAGCGGCTGGCCTTCAAGCGCGGCGCGCAGGTGGTGGCGATGGCAAGCGTTGCCCTGCGCCACATGGGGCCGCTGAAGGTGATGTATGTCAGCAAGGGGCCCGCGCTGGATTATTCGGATTCCGACCTGTTTGATGAGGTCATCGCGGAACTGGAAAACCGCGCCAGACAGCAGGGCGCGGTCTGGCTCAAAATCGACCCCGATGTCATCCAGGCGACGGGCCTGCCAGACAGTGAGGATGACCGACCTGACACCATCGGAACAGCCATCACCGCCAGGCTCAAGGGGCGCGGGTGGCGATTTTCGGATTCGCAGGTGCAGTTTCGGCATACGCTTCACATCGACCTCACCCGGTCGGACGCGGATATTCTGATGGCGATGAGCGGCAGCGCCCGCCGCAAAATCCGCGTCGCAGGCAAAAAAGGTGTCCATGTCCGCGCCGCCGCGCTGGCTGACCTGCCTGTTCTCTATCAGCTTTATCAAGTCACGGGGCAGCGCGATGGCTTTCTGATTCGCCCCTTCGATTATTATCGCCGCGCCTGGCAGGAATTCATGCGAGTCGGTCTGGCACATGCGCTGATTGCCGAATATCAAGGCAGGCCGATTGCACAGCTGATTCTGTTTTATTTCGGGCAGAGGTGCTGGTATTTTTATGGCGCCTCGTCCAATGAAGAGCGCCAGCGGATGCCCAACTATGCCTTGCAGTGGGAAGCCATCCAATGGGCGAAATCACAGGGATGCGTCCTTTATGATATGTGGGGCGCACCCGATGTCTTTGATGAAAGCGACAGCCTGTGGGGGGTCTATCAATTCAAGCGCGGCTTTCGCGGGCAGGTCATCCGTTATATCGGCGCCTGGGATTATGCCCCGCATCCCCTGCTCTACCGAGCCTGCACCGAAATGCTGCCCCGCATCCTCCATCTGATGAGATAAAACCGATGCTGATGCTATGGCAGTTCCTGGCACAGCTGCCGAGCGCGTTGATAGGCCCATCGGGCGCGGTCGAGTACATCGCCCTGGGCAAACAGCCGCCTGAATTCGTCAAAGGCAAATGCCCGCTCCTTTTCGCCCAGCGCCGCCGAAAGAAAAACCCGCCCGCCATTGTCACAGAACTCTTGCAGCACCCAGTCATAGCGATAATACGCCAGTCCAATCGGGTCAACATCTCGCTGTCCATAGCCGCACAGGAAGGCAGCGACCGCTTCGGGCGCATGACCATCGGTGACAAAGAACATCAGGTCGCGTTCTTTGGGCGCGATGACCGCCTCATCCCAATCGACGATATGAATGGCGGCCGCTTCATCAATCATAATGTTGGCTTTGTGTATATCCGCATGGCAAAGCACCCTATCCGGCGAAACCGCGCGCAGCTGCCCGCCCAAGGCCAGGTATCGCCGCCGCGCCTGCTCGATTTCGGGCTGCTTCGCCTGCCAGACCTGCGCCATAGCCCGCGCAATCCTGCCCGGATGCGCGCCTGCCGTCACCTGCTGCTGAATGCGAGCCAAAGACAGCGGCCATTCAGATTCGAATCGCTCGCGCGGCACCATCTCCGCAAGCTCTTCGGTGATGGCCGCGCTGTGAATGGCGCGCATCATCGCCCCCCATTCCCGCCATTGTTGTGCCGACAGGCGCAGATCCCAGGCTGATGTCCCTTCTATCCAGGGATACAGAATGAGCGAAAAGCCACCCAGCGGGGCCCAGAGTTGATTGGATGCCGTGGCGCAGGGCGCGGCCACATGGGCGATGCCCCTGCCCTGCAAATAATGCGGCACCTGCAAGGCAGCCCGTTTCGGCGCGCCCTGACGCAGCTTGAGGAAGTAATCCGCCGCCGCCGTCTCGATACGATAAACCCAGGCTCGGGCATCGTTGCCAATCGGCAGAAATTCCAGCGACCCAGGGACAATGCCATAATGCGCCCGAAGCGCCGCCGCGATGGCTTCTTCAGCCAGATTCGGTTTTTCCAGCATGGTGTTCTCCCTTGGCAGCCCGCATGGACGCGCGCTGGCAGATGATGGACGCTTAAATTCTCTACTAAACCCTTGAAGGACTCTAAAAACTCTTTAATAATAAAAATAATCTCTTATGAATGATCTTAATTGAGTGATGAAAGGAAGACAAGATGGCAAAACCAGAGAAACTCAATATCAAACCCCATGCGGTCTACAGCCGACAGGAAACCGCAGAACTGCTCGGCATCAGCCTGAGTACGCTCAAGCGGCTTATCAAAAACGGACATTTGCAGGTCAGCAAGCCCGAAGGCATGCGCCGCGTCTTCATCACCGGCGCGAGCATCGAGTCCATGCTAAGCTCCACCACAGTGAAAAAGAAAGCGCAATAGCCATCCCTCACAGCAGATTCGTCATTGACTCGCAAGGGATATTGTGACATACTGACATACGGGTCGCAGCAACCCGCACCAAAAAGAAAACAAAGCAAGCTCCGAGACTTGTGGAAAGGAGGAAGGGCGCTGGTTCGCGCTCTGAACATCAGATGATGAAACACAGCCAAACTCAAATAACCCAAAACCTTCCTCGTCTTTCCGGTTTCTCCTCTGCTTTTATGGCATGGCAAGCGGGTTCAGAAGGCGGTACGCGCCGCTCTATCGCATTGGACCAAGGCAGAAAACCATCGAAAACCGTCCGGGCAGATTCATTACTGCGCACAGGCAGCAGCAATGCCCCCGCCAAAGACGAGATGCGGAAAAGGTGTCGTTCTCACGATGAAAGAGGTTTCACATAGGGACAGTGAATCAACCTCGTTCAAATCAAGCCACCAAAAGGGCGTGAGACCGCACAAAGTCACACGCCCTTTTTTATTCGATATCGACCTTAGCAAACAAGTGAAGCCGCCATGATGAACCTAAACCAAACAGCGCCAACGCAAATCCAGCTTTTACCGCGCGGCAGCCGCCTGGATTCCGCGTATGAGACCATGGACGAACTGCATTCCGCCATCTGTGAAGGCGGGCTGGAAAAAGTGCCAGAATTTGACAGTCATGCCGACCTGATAAACTGGCTGCGCGACCTGATTTATACCGCACAGGAAAGCATCAGCGAGTTGGAAAACGCTCAAGCCAAAGCTGGCGTCATGCTGCGGGTGGTACGCAAGCAGCCGCGGCTCATCGTCTTGGAAAAGGTGGAATAAAACCGCAGGGCAAGCCCGCGCTTTCATGTATATAATACAGGGAGGATTCTGTCACTACAGTCGAGAGGCTCAAACAGTGTCCAGGTCAAGCATCTTGCAATATCGGGTCTTGCTCCTTAATGGCAGCACATGGGAACCGCTGTCCATCATCACGGTTCAGCGCGCCATCAGCCTGCTGCTTGCCGGCAAAGCCATCGCCGTCGAACAGACAGGACAATATCTGCGCACTGTTCGCACCCGATTCGAGATTCCATCCGTCATTGCCCTTAGGTCTTATGTCAACGTCCCGCGCCGCCAGTCCCACTGGAGCCGCAAAGGCGTCCTGATACGCGACAGCTATACCTGCATCTATTGCGGCATCAGGCTGGGAAGGATGCGAAAAGGGAAAGTCCTGAGCAAACGCGACTTTACCATCGACCATATCATCCCGCGTTCCAAAGGCGGCCGGGACACATGGTCGAATACCGCCTGCGCCTGCTCAAAATGCAATCATCGCAAAGGCAACCGACTGCATCATGTCGCCGGCATGCGCCTCCAATGGGAGCCGAAAACTCCGCGCACCAGCTATCTCGTGATTGCCCTGGGTTCGGGACCAGAAGTATGGAAACGTTACGTCGAGATTTAACCCGCCCGCCTTGTGATTACCCCCAGGCCATTTGCAGGGTTTGCAGCAGCAGCGCCCCGCCCAGATACGCCAGAAAGCCGGCGCAGGCCAGATGAATCCAGCGATACACGCGCTGATTGAGAAGCCGGCGACCATATTCAACCACGGTCGCAAAGAAAAAACACCAGCAAACCTGCGCGGTCATAAAGCCGACAAAAAACACCAGCAGATGAATCGGCTGCGGATTGAGAAAACCCAGCCCGATAATGGTGCCGCTCATGCCCAGCCAGGCCGTGATATTCTGTGGATTGGACAGCGACAGCATCGCCCCGGCGACAAAATGATTCGACCGCTTGTCACCCGCCGCCGCCATTTCGACATCGGAACGGGAGGCGCGCCAGGCTTCCCAAGCAAAGCGCAGCAGCAAGCCACAGCCAAAAAGACCCAGCAGCAGGGTGATGGTCGGATTCTGAAACAGCACCGAGACGCCAGTCAGCGCAATCGCTGCCCAGACCCCATCGCCGACCAGCGACCCCAATTCGACATGCAGGGCAGCTTTCCAGCCATGAGAGATGCCGCGCCGCAGCGCTTCAAATCCAATCACGCCGGGCTGGATGGCAAAGGCAATCGCCATCGCAAAGGCCGATAAAAAGAGGGTTTCCATGTGCAGAGTTCCGCAGCAATCCAATATGCCGTGATATTAGCAAAGACCTGCTTCAGAAAAAGGGAACTATGCACCAAAACTTGACAGGAGAGCTTGTACCAATCTGACAAACGAGGGATTTCAGACTAATCCGCCCGATTCCAATCCATCAGGATAGCGGCAGTCAGGGCTGCCTGCCGCGGCAGACTGCTGCTGATGATGTGTTCATGCAGGGCGTGCGCCCCGTCGCCATGCGCCCCCAGCCCATCCAGGGTTGGAATGCCCATCGCGGCGGTAAAATTGCCATCCGAACCGCCCCCCGTGCCGCCTTCATAAATTGTCACGCCATATCGCCTGCCAATCGCCGCGGCCCTCTCGAACAGCCCTTGACGGCGTTCCATCGGCGGGCGATGTCCCTGACGGACACAGGATACCTTGGCGCCGGGCATCTTAGGGTACAGGCTCGATAATGCCTCATGCAATGCCCGCATCGCCTCCATGGTCATCACGCGGGTATCAATATGCGCCCGCACCTGCGCTGGAATGACATTGCCCGCCGAGCCGCCCTCAACCAGGGTCATCGATACCGAGGTGCCGTATTTAAGGTCGTTAAGCCGATGGATGTCGAGGGCCTGTTGGGCGAATTCGATAATCGCGTTGATGCCTTCCTGCGGCGCGATGCCGGCATGAGATGCCAAACCCTCTACCACCAGTTCATACTTGCCGCCTCCCTTGCGCCAGGTCTTAATCGCGCCTTCTGGGGTGGCGGGTTCCATCACCAGCGCCAATTCACAGCCCGCCGCCTGTTCCTTGATCAGCGCTTCGGACAAAGGGCTGCCAATCTCTTCTTCGCTGGTGACCAGAAAATGAATCGGGCGAGGCGGCAGCTGGCCCCGCGCCTGCAGGCCGCGAATGGCTTCCAGCGCAATGACCGCGCCAGCTTTCATATCCAGGGCGCCAGGGCCATAATAGCGCCCATCTTCGACTCGGATGGGCATGGTTTCCAATGAGCCAGGAGGATGCACCGTATCCAGATGAACCAGAAACAGATAGGGTTTGCCCGCCGCCTTTTCGTTCCATTTTGCCAGCAGGAAATCCCCGACGCCATCTTGTGGATAACGGTTCAGCGAATCCGCATTCATATCCCTGAACCTGGCTTCCATAAAATCCATCAGCTTATCGACCCGCGCCTTGTCGCGCGTAAAGGACTCCCGCCGCACCAGTTCGGTCAGCAAGTCGAGTATGGGCGCTTGCCGCGCCTTGAAATAATCCAAAAGTTCTGTCATTGCCTGCCTTTCTCAATCAGACGGGTCTGGCGAGAACAATCATGCGCTCACAGCCATCTTCAAAGGGGCCCCAAGCGGTATCGCCATAGACAGCCTCTACCCCAAAGCCGCAGAGCTTGAGCAAGAGCGCAAGCTCAGGCTGAAAGAAATAGCGAAGCCGATGCGGCGCAATCATCCGCTTGACCCGACCCTCATCATCCATCTCGTCATAAATCCAGTCCACATGCAGCACCTGCATCACGCGGTCAAGCCAGCTGACCGATTGCAGCATCACCAGATGACCCGATTCGGGTTCGAGGAAGGTGCGCTCCAAAATGAGCGCATCCGTATCCTGCGAGGCGAAAACATCGCCGGCATTGGGCAGGTCAATCACCAGCAGACCCGCATTCGCCAGCCAGCCCCGCAGCCGCCGCAGCAGGGCAATCTGACTCGCCTGTTCCTGAAAGTGCATCAGCGCATTATAGCTCAAGAGTATCAGCGCAAACCCGCGCTCATAGCTGTAATCCAGCACATCAGCATTCACATAGCCGATACTGTCCTGAAGATGCGGCATCCCCTTGAGCTTATGCGCCAGACGTTCCAGCATGGCCGAGTCCCTGTCAATCCCGTGAACCTGATAACCCGCCCCCGCCAGATGAATCAGCACGCGCCCGGTGCCACAGCCAACATCGAGGATGTCGCCCTCATACTGCGCGGCAAGACGGCTGTACATCTGCAAATCATCGGTCTTGTCGCCGGTTTCGGCATCATAAAACCGCGCCACGCTGGTATAAAATGTGGACATCATCCTGTCCTGACGGGCTGGGCGGCTAGTTGAGATTCTGAAAAATGCCGGCCGCGCCCATGCCGCCGCCAATGCACATGGTGACCATCCCATAGCTGCTGCCGCGGCGTTTCATCTCATGGATCATCTGAACGGTCAGCTTGGCGCCGGTACAGCCCAGAGGATGACCCAGCGCAATGGCGCCGCCGTTGACATTCACGATTTCCGGATCCAATTCCAGTTCCCGCATGACCGCCAGCGACTGCGAGGCGAAGGCTTCGTTGAGTTCGATAATGTCCATATCCTCCAGGGTCAGTCCGCAGCGTTGCAGCACTTTCGGGACAGCTTTAATCGGACCCACGCCCATGATTTCGGGGCGCACGCCAGCAACGGCAAAGCCGACAAAACGCGCCAGTGGCGCCAATCCAAGCTGCTCGGCTTTACCGCGCTCCATCACAATGACCGCGGCGGCGCCATCGCTCAAGGGGCTGGAATTGCCCGCCGTCACCGCCCCCTGCGGCTTAAAGACTGGCTTAAGCCCCGCCAGCCCTTCAAGGGTGGTGTCACGGCGCAGATGCTCATCGACGCGAATGACCTTTTTCACGGTCGCCGGCATCCCGTCCGCCCCGACCACCGTCTCTTCCCATTCAAAAGGGACAATCTCTTCCGCGAATTTGCCGGCATCCGTGGCCGCCGCCGCCTTGTGATGGCTGTGACAGGCGAATTCATCCATATCCTGACGGCTGATCCCAAACTCCGAAACAACCCGTTCGGCGGTCAGGCCCATGCTCATGTACACATTCGGCTCATGCACCGCCATATACGGGTTGGGGCTGAGATGATGCCCGGCCATCGGCACCCCCGACATGGATTCGGCGCCGCCGGCAATCACCACATCCGCCTGATTGGCAATAATGCTGTTGGCCGCCAGCGCAATCGTCTGCAAGCCGCTCGAACAGAAGCGATTGACCGTCTGCCCCGGCGTATCCACCGGCAAGCCTGCACGCAAGGCGATCACACGGGCGAAGTTCATGCCCTGCGAGCCTTCCGGCATCGCGCAGCCTATGATGACATCATCAATGTCAGCCGGCTCAAGCCGACCGTCGGTCTTTTGCATCAGGTCTTTGATAACGACCGCCGCCATCTCATCGGAGCGGGCGTTTTTTGTGCTGCCGCGCCTCGCCTTGCCCACGGCAGTGCGCGCTATCCCTACAATGACTGCTTCACGCATAAGTGCTGCCTTTCCAATCTGATTGCTGTTCGTCGAGCAGGTTTAGTTTTGTCATTTATTCATCTTAACAAATTTCCGCCAAAGGTCAACGAACTCGCCAGCGCGGCGCTTGACTTCAAGAAAACAATCCCGACGGTATCTATAGCTGGACAGGAGCAGAATTTGTCTATATTTTAATATCATCCACTGGTGTGCAAGACGGGTCAAGGTCGCATCAAAGAATGCGTATCGGGGCCTTGAGAAAGACTTGGTGAGGCGATGGCGGATAATCTGGTATTGAAATCATTTCGACTCAAAAACTTCAAGGCAGTGCGTGATAGCGGTACAGTGCGTTTTAGCCCATTGACAGTATTGATTGGCAATAACGGCTCCGGCAAGAGCAGTCTTACGGAAGGCTTACAGACCTATCAGCGCATCGTCACAAGAGGACTTGACAGGGCGATGAATATGTGGCGCGGCTTTGAGCATATCAGCAATGCCGCAGTATCCCATACCAACAAAGTAGCCGCCAAAGGAAGGAGTTACCAGACTAATCCGATTGAATTCAGGATGGATTACCGCGTCGCCAAATCCGATAACTCAGGCAAAAAGGAACATCAATCCCATTTGATGTGTGTCACAGCTAGTCCAAACAGTGATGAAGTTTTTATTTTTGAAGAGAAGGTGATAATTGGCCGGAAGATAAATCTGACTCGGGATAAAGAAGGAGCGATTTTGCTTCCTGATGGTAGCCCATTGAGCGGGCTGATATTCCCGGTTACATTTCCAACTACATTTGGTCCCAAAATACTAACAGGAGGCGAGTCACTCATCAGCCATCTTCAAGATGAACCCGGGGCATATCAGGATGTTTATAATTTGATTGATAGTTGGCAATTTGTAACGCTCAATCCCTATTCAATGGGTAATCCGAGACCGCAACAGCGCACTGGCGGCGCTATTCGACTGGAAAACGATGGTTCAAACATCGCGGAGTATCTGCTTGACATCCGCAAGCGCGATATCGGCGCTTTTGAAGGCATCATAGAAACGCTTCAGCACCCGCTCCCCTATGTCCGCGATTTGCAACCCGTCTTGACCTCCGAGTTAGAACGCGCGGTCTATTTGCGAATGATTGAAGAAAACTTCAAGATACCAGGCTGGTTGCTTTCAACAGGCACGCTGCGCATACTGGCTTTGCTGGCTTTGTTCCGTCATCCCATCCCCCCTCCCCTGATTGTTATCGAGGAAATCGAAAACGGGCTTGACCCGCGCACGATTCACTTGATTGTCGAAGAATTGCGCAATCTGATCGAAACCGGTCGGACACAGGTCATTATCACTACTCACTCGCCCTACCTGCTTGATTTGCTGGCACTCTCTCAAATTGTGCTGGTCGAGCGTGTAGATGGACAGCCGATATTCTCTCGCCCAGCCGATAAGGAAACCCTCAAGGAATGGGCAAAGAACTTCGGCTCTGGTCGTCTGTATACCATGGACAAACTCAGTCTCAGGCAACATCCATGAAAGTCGGCATGATATTTGAATGCGGTCCCGACGGTGCCGACCGTAAGGTATGTGAGTATTTGGCAAAACAAATCAAATGCGACATTCAGATCGAAAGCGTAACGCTGGATAATAAGAAAAAACTGGTTTCCGAATGTGGCCTGGCATCCGCACAACTACTCGCTGAGGGCTGTAATCGGATTGTCATTATCTGGGATTTGCACCCATCGTGGCGCGAAGAAGCCCCCTGTCGCAAAGAAGACTGTGAACATATTATGAATTCGCTCAAAGCCTCGAACGTGGACACGACAAAAGTCTTCCTAGTTTGCATTGAAGAAGAACTTGAGGCATGGTTATTGGCAGATAACCGAGCACTAAATGAAGTATTGTCAAAATCTCATCGTAAAGTGAAAATTAAGCCCGTTCGGTATCCACAAAGGAACAACCCCAAGACACGTCTGACGAAGATTTTCTATAAACATATCGGACGACCCTACAGTGATCGGATTCATGCAGAAAAAATCATCAAAGCCATGCCAAATTTGCAAAGGTTAAAGAAGGTGGATACCTTTCGCCGCTTTGCGCGCAAGATTGCAGATGTGGAGTTATAAGGCTGTCAACTAATTCCGCAGCGGCTTGTTGGTTTGCAGCATGTGCATAATCCGTTCCTGCGTCTTGCTTTCCATAATTAACTCCAGAAATGCGCCGCGCTCAAGATTGAGCAAATACTGCTGACTGACCCATTGCGGCTGCGCCAGACCGGCCCCTGTCAAAATATGGGCCAGTTTCTGCGCAATCAGCGCATCGTGTTCGCTGGCATAGCCGGCTTCCCTAAATCCGGCGACGGCAATCATCAGCGCGGCATAGGCATCGCGACCCGCCGCATAAATCGGTTCGGGCTTTTGCGCGGCATAGGTTTCAGCGAGCGCCAGCGCCAGCGCTTTTGCCTCGCCCAGCAAATAAGCGCGGTTCATCACAATTTTGTCGTCAGCAGCCAAAAAACCCAGCGCTTTCGCCTGTTTGGCGCTCTCACTGACTTTGGCCGTGGCGATATTTTCAAATGCCTTCTGCAAACCCGCCATCACGCTCGGCAGCTGTGACAGAATATCATCCGAACCCAGCCGCGCCAACGGGTTCACCAGGCGGCGCAGCAGTTCTTTACAGCCGCCGCCCGCCGGCACCAGCCCAACGCCAGCCTCGACCAAACCCATGTACAATTCCGCATGAACCACCGCCGCCGTCCCCGACATCACCAGTTCCGCGCCGCCGCCGAGCGCCATATTATGCGCCGCCACGACCACCGGTTTGCTCGCATAACGCAGCGCCTGCGTCAAATCCTGCAAGGCGACCAGGGTCTTTTCAATGCCCGCCAGGCCTTCCATCAGCGCCGTCGGGTCAAGATTCGCGCCAACCGAAAAGCGCTCGCCATCATTGCCGACAACCAGCGCTTTATACGCCGCGCTGTCGAGCCATTCCAGCGCTTTCCAGCCCGACTCAATCAAGGCGGCGGTGATGCTGTTCTGCTTGGTATGAAACTCCCACAGCAGCGCGCCATCGCCCATATCATAAACACTGCCATCGCCATTGCTCCAGATTTGGGCGCCGCCGGCTTTCAAGTCGGCTATCCTGATTTCGCGCGGGTCTTTGACCAGGGGCAGGTAATCGCCAGCCTGCGGGCTGTAATAGCCGATGACCTTGCCGCCCGCATCGCGCTGATAAAAGGTCGATTTGCCGCTAGCCAGCATCTCTTTAACCCACCGCGCCACCGGATAGCCATCAGCCTCAAAGCGGTCAACCGTATCCGCCGCGCCAATCGCATCCCAGATTTCAAAAGGCCCCATCTGATGCCCAAAACCCCACTTCTGCGCATTGTCGACATTCACAATCGAATCCGTAATTTCCGGCACGCGGTTCGAGGCATAAGCCAGCAGGAAGCCATGCAGATGATACAAATATCGCCCGGCGCGGTCATCGGCGCGCATCAAAAGGCGGATGCGCTCGCCAAGCGGCTCTACTTTGCGATAGCGCCCCACACTGTCAAAGCGGACTCGGCTCGGCGGTTCATATTCCAGCGTCTCCAGATTGAGCGCCCACAGTTCTTTTTTGCCGCCCCCGCGCCGCATCTGATAAAAACCCTTGCCCGTCTTGCGCCCCAGCCAGCCCTTTTCCAGCAATTTATCGGATAGCGCGGTGTTTTTCGCATGGCGCAGCAATTCGCGGGCGGGGTCATCGGGGATGGCATCATAAAGGTTGCGGGCCACCCCCACGGCAATATCAAAACCGACCAGGTCGTTCAAGTTGAACGTGGCTGTTTTCGGGCGGCCAATCAGGGGACCCGTGAGCGCATCGACCTCTTCGACGGTGTAGCCATGATCCAGGGCATAGTTGGTCGCCTGCATGCCCGACATGGACATAAAGCGGTTGCCGATGAAATTGGGCGTATCCTTGCACAGCACCGTGCCTTTCCCCAGCTTTTCGGCGCCAAACCGCAGCATAAAATCAACAATCTCGGCGTCAGTATCGGCGTGCGGGATGATTTCCAGCAGGCGCAGATAACGCGGCGGGTTGAAGAAATGCGTCCCGAGGAAACGACTGGCGAATCGTTCTGGCAAGCCGGCGGCGATGCTTTGAATCGGAATGCCGGAGGTGTTCGTGCTGATAATGGCCTCATCCTTGACCACCTCGACCAGTCTGGACATCAATCCGCGCTTGACATCGAGGTCTTCGACAATCGCCTCGATGACCCAATCGGCAGCCGCCACTTTTTCTAGGTCGTCCTCGATGCTGCCAACGCGGATATTTGCCAAATCGTTCGGGCTGAATAATTGTGGCGGCCGCATCCTGCCCAGTGCCTTGAGGTTGCCCTTGACGATGGCATGGCGAACTTTTGGGCCATCGGCTGCCGAGGTGCCTGCGGGCGGAATATCCAGCAGGAGAGTCTCGATGCCAACCCCCGCCAGCAGCGCCGCGATGCCGCCGCCCATCGTACCTGAACCAATGACCGCCGCCTTCTTGATTTCATATCCCATCTAAACCCTGCCTTTCGCTTTTGCTTGATGACTGCGCTGCGACTCACCAGATATGCTCCGAGCCATCCCAGCGATAAAACCTGCCCTTGTCAGCCGGGGTCAAGCCGCTGATGAGCTTTTTGAGGCCGCCTGCCGATTCCTGCACGGTCAGCGCCGCCGCCGACCCGCCCATATCCGTTTGCACCCAGCCCGGATGGGTGGTGACAGTGACAATGCCCGACATGGCGCTGTCCTGCGCCAGCACCCGCGCCGCCATGTTCATGGCTGCCTTGCTCATGCGGTAGGCATAAGACCCGCCGCTGGCAGCCCCCAGCGAACCCATCGCCGACGAAATCATCACCACCCGCGGCTGATTCCCCTTTTTCAGCAGATGACGGCAAGCCTGCGTGACCATCAGCGGACCGACCGAGTTGGTAACGATGACCTCGGCCAGGTCATCGGCCGACAGCGCGCCCAAATGACGCGATTGATGCTCGCCTTGGGGGAAGATGCCGGCATTGTTGATGAGCAGGTCGACGGCCTCAGCCTCCGCTTCAAGTGTTTTCACCGCGGCAGCGATGGATGCGCTGTCGTTAATATCCAACTGAAGCATCCGCACCTGCTCGGCATAATGTTGCGCCAGTGCATTCAGCTGCTCGGCTCGGTCAGGATGGCGACAGGCGGCAAACACTCGGACATCGCCATCCGCGGCATACTGCCGCACAAGCTCAAAGCCGATGCCGCGATTCGCGCCCGTGATTAAGATGCGTTCCATGCGCTTCATCCTCCGCTTCAAATGAGTTTAACTTGGCTGGATCAAATTCCAAGACCTTGATTTCTCGCTTGTGGACGCCGATATGATTCTCAATCAGCAAGTCCATCAGCTTCTCGCCATCAATGAGCGTAATCGGCGCAGCCCCTTTCTCAAAGGCCGCATCTTTCGCGCCTTTGGAAAAACCGCCTGTCGTGATGATGGTGGCCCGCACAGCATCAAAGCGATGCAGCGAACCGCGCAGCCCGTCAAGCGTCGGGCGTCCGATATTCGTTTTTTGACGCTTGACCTGAATGACCTCGCGGACTTTGCTGATGCCCAATTCAATATCGGCAACCACATCCACCCCTTTGTCATTGGTTGGCGAAGTCACCTCAACATCGTCGTAACCCATTTCTTCCAGCAGATGCTTGATTAACCCTTCAAATTTATAGGGATTCATCTCTTGCAAGTGTCGGGCAAGCCGCTTGCGGGTATCACTGCTAATCCGCTTAGCCGACTCGTATAGCCTGGATATGCGGCTGCTGCCTTGTCCGCGCTGAAGATACGCCAGCCCTAAGTTGGTAACTTGATAAGAATGCCCGCTTTTCTCGATATAATTTCGGGCAGCAAGATTTTTTAGCCGTGCAGAAAGGCTGGATGTAATAGACGCTTCGGCGGCATAGGTTGTAGAAGTCAGGCAAAATGCCTGATAACCCTCCAAGAAGTCGTTTCGCTGTCCTGGTCCCTTGTCGGCAACTTCGGTCAAGATAAGCAGCATGCCCTCATATTCATCTATTTTGCGGAGCATGCTTTCCTCATTTTGGAGGAACTTTTCGCCATCTTCCGTGATGATAAAGATGTCATCGGGGTATGCGATAAGCCCATGTGTTTCGCATAATTTTAGCTCACCTGGCTTGCCAGCAGGATTAAGCAGCTGATTCGATTCGCGCCATATTCGATAAGCCAGCGCTTGGCTCTTCCCTGTCAGTCTTTCGGGAATCCACGCTTCAGGTTCAGTCCAATTTGTCTTATTTGGCCGATTGCCGCGATGACTTTTGATTTCGCTGTTCATTGCCTGATACTGCGAAAAAGATGCGCCATCCACAATCCGCAAAAAGCGCCGCGCACGCTGATATGTCGGTAAAAATGGCGATAAAACTCGTTTTTCCATCGCCGCTTACTGCCCTCCAGTCACTTCAATCGCCTGCCCGCCGCGCCGCAGCGATGTCAGAAAAATATCGACCATCACATCCGCTATCTCTTCGCCCGACAGGCGACCTTCCTCCTTGTACCAGACGCCCACCCAATTATGCGCGCCCAGGATGGCTTTCGTCACAATGGCGCAATCCGCCTGACGGAACTCGCCGGCCGCGATGCCGGCCTCCAGCACATCTCGGAACAAAGCCTCGAAATAATCGCGGCGGGCAAAAAACTGATTGCGGCGTTCTACAAATTCGGGATGACGTCTGTTTTCCCCATTCCGGCCGCTGGCGCTCACATGGAGCAGGGCGCGGATTTCAAAAACCATCGCCGCGCCCACAGCCACATTGCTGGTCACGCTCATCACATGAGAACGAATCATCCCCTCCAGTTTTTCGGCGCAGGACAAATCCGAAGCGACAATCCCTTCCAGCTTGTCGATGGTCAAATCAAGCCCCAGTTCGAGCACATTCAGCAGCAGGAAGTCTTTGCTTTTGAAATGATGATACAAGCTGGCGGCAGTTAAATTGACCTGGGCGGCAATGTCCTTCATGGTGGCGGCATCATAGCCATTGTGGCGCAAGACTTCCGCCGCCGCCCATAAAATATCTTCCCGATTGACTGCTTGGTCGGCAGGTTTCCGTGCCAACAGAGCGCCCCTTCCTGCATTGGAGAATAGCGCGGTTAATCTAATCAGGGTTAGATTATAAAGCAGGGTTCGCTGGGATTCAAGCGCAGGCAGCCATCATTTGACAGCGCCCATGGTCAGCCCGTTGACAACATTCTTGCGAATGAACAGCGCCAGAAAGAAGATGGGAATCATCACCACCATGCCAGCCGCCGCCATCTGTTCCCACATAATGCCGCGGGCGCCGCTGGTCGTCATCAAAGCGACTTGCATGGTTCGCATCTCGCGTCCAATAATCAGCGCAAACAGAAATTCGTTCCAGGACATAATGAAGGCAAATACCGAAGCGACTAAAATGCCGGGCCGAATCAGTGGCAGTGATATGTAGAACAGCACCTGAAAATCGTTGCAGCCGTCCACATAAGCGGCTTCTTCAATTTCGGTTGGCAGCGCATCGACAAAACCTTTAATCATCCAGATGGCATAGGGCAGGACAATCGACATATTGACAATGATTAACCCCATTTGTGTGCCTAATAAGGATTGCCCAAGGATTTCGATAGACCGAAACAGCGTAAAAAAGGGAATGGCAACCACAATAGCGGGTATAAACTGGGTGGTCAAAATCCACACAAGCAGCACGCGGTTGCCCAAAAACAAATAACGGCTAAAGGCATAAGCGGCGATGGTTGCCAAGGGGATGGCAATCAAAATGGTCGCCCCGGAAACCACAACGCTATTGACAACGTTGGGCAGCATATTACGACCCACTTCGCCTCGCTCGCGTTCAGTTCCTTCGTTGATGGTCACCGATTCGTCCGAGAAAATGATGCGAAAGTTATCCAGCGTCGGCTGAAAGACAATATCTGTGGTGTATGCTTTTTCTTGGGGTTTGACAGCAGTCAGCGCCAGCCACACTATGGGCAGCATAATAAAGAAAATAATGAGCATCAATGCCAGCGCTTCCAATATGCGCGTGCTGTCGCGCTGAATCCGATTGACCAGAGGATGCTTTCTGAAACTCGCTGGATAGGCAGTGAAATTGGATGTCATAATCTGCATCTCTCGTCCGATGAGCTTACTGACGATTCAAAACAAAGGACACATACAAAGCCGCCAGAACCGTTAAGACAATGACCAAAATGTAGGACATGGCCGAGGCGTATCCGATGTCCAGGCTGCGCACAAAGCCAACCTGATGGATGTAAAAGTTGATGGTTTGCGTCGCCCGAACGGGACCACCACCCGTCATCGTCACAACTTGATCAAACATTTTTAACGAAAAAATCGCCTTCAGCATGGTGACAATCAAGATGACAGGGCGCAGCATAGGCAGGGTGACGCGCCAAAAAATCTGAAAATTGTTCGCGCCGTCAATACGGGCAGCTTCAAATATCTGGGTATCGATGGAGCCCAAAGCTCCAACAAACATAAGCGCAATCAATGGCGCCCAGCCCCAAACCTCGCTCATCGCAAGCATAAACAGGGCCCAGAACTGATCGCCCAGCCAAACAACCGACTCGCTTAAAAAGGGTATGCTGAGAAAGGGCAATTCATTTGCCAAGGCAATCAGCCCGTTCAATGGCTTCACGATGGCGCTGTCAATGAGCAGGTCATAAATCCCGTATTCTTCGTTGAGCATAAACCGCCAGCTATAGCCCTTGAGCGCCGGACTGACAGCAAAGGGGAATATCAATAAAACTTTGGTGAAGGTGTGCAGGGTGCCGCCTTTTTGGACGATGACCGCAATGAACAGCCCGATGACGACCGATAAGGCGACGCTGATGACTGTGAACCAGAAAGTGACCTGCAAGCTGTTGATAAAACGCGCATCACTGAATGCCAGGGCATAATTATCGAGTGACAGCAAACTCAAGTCAATCGCTATCAAGGGGTCGCCGGCTTCGCTGGCGAGTTGAATGGCCCATTGCGGCGCGCGGCGCAGGTTATACTTGTGAAAACTGAAAAAAAGCGCCGCCACAAGCGGGTATATCGTCGTTAAAACGATGATGGTCAATGCCGGGGCAATCAGCACCCATGGAACCCAGCGTTTCTTTCGCATAAGATATTCCCGTCAGCAAAATGAACAGCGAAAAGAGCGGGATAACTGTATATGAAATGAGGGTACAATAACCGCTATCATACCCTCATTAAAACAGCCGATGGTTATGGTTTAGTCATAATACCCGGCCGCTTGCATGACAAAACGGACATCTTCGGCCGCAATATCCAAGACAGCCTGAATATCCGCATTTGGATTCGTTGCGATCTCATTGATGGATTCCGCCAGAATGGGGATAATCTCCGTATATTCCTGAATCAACGGAATGGTGCGCGCATTCGAAAGAATCGCAGAGGCAACCCCTTGCAGTCCATTATGGACGTCGTTGACTTCCTCATCCGCCAGGACAGACAGACGAACCGCCACATTCGTATCCAGAGCCGGGTCTTCTTCATCAAGAACAACGCGGCGTTCTGTAATCGGATGCGTCAGCCACTTCAGATATTCCAGGGCAGCATCGCGGCTGTCTGACTGGTCTAATACGCCAACCGGCCACAAGTAACCGTAAGAGGCAATATCGCCGCCTTCCCAACCGGGCGCCGGGGCGAAACCAGCGTTGTCCGCAACTTCGGGAAGGTCTGAATTGGTGACGCGGCTTGCCATCCACCACCAGCCAACGAACATGGCGGCACGACCCTGAATCATTTCCAGGTTCGCTTCCTGCTCGTTCCATGCTATTGACGATTCAGCCGTGTAACCGCTGCGCAGGTAACTCATGTATTGCTCGGTTGCCTGTACCCCCGCTTCGTTATTGAAAATGGGCTCCCAGTTTTCACCAAAGATGTCCGTTCCCGCGCCCCACAGATGGCTGTACCAGTTGAACAGGTTTTGATCGACATTGAGGCCATAGTACATCGCTATCGGTGAAATATCCATGCCACTGGCAGCAATCGCTTCGCTGACGGCCGAAACATCCTGCCATGTTTGAGGAACATCCAAACCCAGCGATTCAAAAACATCGGCGCGATAGAACAGCATCTGCGGATGCCCGCGGAAAGGCAGGCCATAGATGGTATCGCTATTGCCAGACGATGCGCCCTGATAGGCGGGTGAATAATCGTCCCAGTCGATGCCAGCCTCGGCAATAAAGTCATTCAGGGGATGCAGAAAATCGTAGATATTGGTTCCCCAGGCATCCACCCAGGCGACAAGGTCAAATTCTGTATTGGGGTTGGTGGCTTCCAGATACAGCTGCTCCTGGAAAGACCCAAAAGGCAAATCCCCCCAGGTCGCTGTGATGCCCGTCATGGCGGTGAATTCGCTGTCGGTCTTTGCTGCCAGCGATGCGAACTGCGGCGCTGTACTGCAGCAAATCAGGAATTGCAGTTCGGTGCCGTCATAGGGTTTATCCGCGCTCAGCCCGAAGGTGGCTGGATCCATGATGTCGGCATCCTGGGCAACCGTTGCCCCGATTGGCAGCGCCAAAAATAGGACAGCCATCATCAGATGTAAAAGTACACGAGAACTACGCATTACAAAACTCTCCTTAAGTTAGTTTGCTCAAACAGCATTGTACCCAGCCTCGCACAGATATGCAAGTTTTGGCGAAGTTATCCTGACAGACAACTGTACACATTTAAGCTGAAGGGACTATAATGGCTGCGATTGCTTGCCAGCCATGCGAGCCCGTCAGGGGGACACACCCAAATGCCAAAGACCCGTTGGGGCAGCTATGACCTGATTTTTTTCGATTGTGACAGCACCTTGTCCAGCATCGAAGGCATTGATGAGCTTGCTCGGCTCAAAGGCAAGGCGGGGCGCGTCGGGCTGCTGACCAACAAGGCGATGGATGGCGAGCTTGACTTGGCTGAAGTCTATGGCAAGCGCCTGAAAGCGATTCGCCCCACCCGCGCGCAGCTGAAAGCGGTTGAGGAACGCTATTGGGAAACGATGGTCGAGGATGCGCAAGAGCTTGTCGCAGCATTGCAATTTCTGGGAAAGCACATCTTTATCATTAGCGGCGGGCTGATTGATGCGGTCAAGGGATTCGGTCGGCGGCTGGGTGTCAATCCGGCACAGATTCGGGCGGTCGAACTGGAATACAACGAGCTTTCTGGCGAATGGTGGCGTTACCATGACCCACAGGCGCAGCAATCCAAAACCTACCTGGATTATAACGAGGGCCCCCTGACCGTCTCCAGCGGCAAAGCCAAAATCATCAACGAATTGACTGGCGATTTGCCCGGCAGACGGATGATGGTTGGCGATGGCTCATCCGACCTGGCCACCAAGGAGACGGTTGACCTGTTCGTGGGTTATGGCGGCGTCGTCACCCGTGGCAAGGTCAAGGCAGAAGCGGAGGTCTTCGTGCAGACGGCTTCGCTGGCGGTCATTCTCCCTCTGTCGGCGGGGCGCAAGGGCTGGCATACTGTGCAAGCCACACCGCACCAAGCGCTTTATCGCAAAGGCATTCGACTGGCGCGGCAGCGGCAGCATTTGCTTTTCAGCAGCGCGAGCCAGCGCCATGAATTTATTCAGGAATTCGAGGAC
>DAOUKA010000450.1:0-1879 GCA_034421915.1 Anaerolineae bacterium | reverse complement strand
AGGTTGCGTGACTGGATAAAGTCTGCGGTGGCTTCGGGCGGGAGCGGCTGAAACTTTTCATCCACGCCGAGCATGTGAACTGTGATTTTCTCTGATGGCACATCCAGCATATCCATTAGGTCGCGTTTGGTCGCCTGGCTGTCGGACAGAATATGGTCAGCGCGTTTCACCGAGGCTTGGATTTGCGCGTTGTAATAGCGGCGGCTGGCGGCGGTGATGTATTGGGGATAGTGCATAAAGCTCAGGTCATGCACAGTAATGATATGATGTTTGGCGCCGCGAAAGGGCGCGATGAAATCCGGGCTGTGCAAGAGGTCAAGCCGGTGTCGGAATAATTCCAGCATCAGGGCGGCGCGTTCCAAGCGATGGTGCGGCGGCGTCCAGAGTTTTGCTGATTTGAAGCGCTTCGGCAACGCGGTTTTTGCTTTTCGGCTCTGAAACACGGTGAAGTCGTGGGTGGCTTCGTCTTGTTCCAAAGCGGATATGATGCGTTTCGTGTATGTGGAAATGCCGCCAATGCGATAGTGCGTGAGCCGCGCGTCGATGCCTATATGTGCCATATCGCCAGTATAGCGGTATCATGGTGGATATGCCAGCGACAACCCGCAAGGGGAGAGGAGGCAACTGTGGCAAAATATGATGTGGTGACCTTTGGCGAGACGATGATGCGCTTGACACCGCCCGGATTCTTGCGTATCGAGCAAACTCGCGGGTTTGATATTTGGGTTGGCGGCAGCGAGTCGAATACGGCTGTCGGATTGGCGCGTTTGGGCATGAAGGCTGCTTGGCTGTCGCGTTTGCCGTCCTCGCCGCTCGGTCGTTATATTAGTCAGCGCATTCAGCAATATGGTGTGGATGTCAGCCATGTCGTTTGGGCATCTGATGAACGGCTGGGCATTTATTTTCACGAAAAAGCGCAACCGCCCCGCGCCAGCCAGATCATCTATGACCGCCAAGATTCGGCAATGAGCCGAATGCAGCCCGGCGACTTGCCTGATGGCTTGTTTGAGGCGGGTGTCTCCAGGCTGCTTCATATCACGGGCATCACTCTGGCAATCAGCGAGACGGCGATGGCAACGGCGCATGAAGCCTGCAGGCGGGCGAAAGCGGCTGGCTGGCTTCTTGGCTTTGATACCAATTATCGCGGCAAACTCTGGAGCGGCGCGGAAGCGGCGGCGGGCTGTGATGAGATGATGGGCATGGCGGATATTATCTTCTGCCCACTGGGTGACTTTCGGGTGATGTATGGGGACGAGACAGCGGAAGGGGCGCTGAAATATCTTGCCGCAAGATACCCGAATGCGCTTGTTGTGATGACGTTGGGCAAAGACGGCGCTTTGGCCGGCACAGCCGCGGGTGAAAACTGGCGACAGCCCGCGTCCCCGATTCCGATGGGCGCAGTCGGACGTATTGGCGCCGGGGATGCCTTTGCCGCGGGCTTCCTTTATGCGTATCTGCGCTTTGATGATGTCGTGCTGGCGCTCAAATGGGCTATGGCGATGACGGCACATAAATTTACCATTCCGGGCGATTTGTCGCTGGTGGATTATGATGAGGTGGCTGCGCTGGCTGAGGGCGCCGAGGGGGGCGGGCTGATTCGGTAGTGGCAGCCCAGAAGTTTTCTCCTTTCGCCGCTGCCGAGCGGGACAGGCGACCAAGGCAGATGGGCACAAAAAAGTTTTTTCTGTGCCTATGCCGGTGCCCAAACAATTTGCGCCAATGCGCGGCAACCCGAAGCGCCTGTGACTGAACTTGATGCGGTTGCTCTGGCGAGCCGCATTGTCGCTGGCAGGCTTTGTGCCTATCCCATATAATCTTGTTTATTGACATCATCGGAAACGTTGGATTACATGAAAAAACCCGCAGAAGAACATCGTCA
>DAOUKA010000449.1:0-2511 GCA_034421915.1 Anaerolineae bacterium | reverse complement strand
GTCGATGGCTGCGACCCTGCCTGTCAAACCAATTTGGACAGTGTGGGCGCGACCTTGCAGGAAGTCACCGACTTTCTCATCGGACAAGGGGCAGTCGATGCGCTGAACCTGAGTGGGGAAGGCTCCAGCCACCTCTTTGTACAGGGCGGATTATACAACAGGCCCGCAGAACGTCGCGGGCAGCGCGGGATTGTCTATGAGCGCATGCTGCCCTCAATCGCCATCGTCGACTAATCCCGCTTGAAATCATCCGGAGGCGGGCCAAAGACATGGATAAAATCGTCTACCGCCTGCGGCCCGTTCCGCTTGAGCCCATTAAAAAACTCAAGGCGGTCGGCATTGCGATAATCAAGCCGCTGTACCTGGAACGGCGCCAGCGTTTGACGCTTCTGGCGGCGGCGAGCCACATCGACATAATATGCCAGTGCATTGTCCACACTGCACGCATCCGACCAATCGGATTTGTAAATAGGCTGGCCGGCGCGATTAAAAATCCAGGTCATATTGGGCATACTGCCATAGGCGCGGTGACAGGCGCCATCAAGGGAATCCAGCAGGATTTGCCGCGTAACCCCCAATTCATCACGGAGTGCGGCCGCATGACAAAACTTCTGCTCCATCGAGCGCAGATGAGGAAAACGCTCTCCTGGATGCGCCTCATTGGTGTACACAAAAACAGAAGCTACGCCCTCATCGGCATACTTTTCGGCTACGGCATTCATGGATGGACCCGCCATCCCGCAATACGGTCAGGTGAAACTCCCGAACTCCACCACCAGATAGAGATGGCTCGCCCACCATGCCTGGAGCGATGTCTCCGACTGGTCTTCAAGCCGCCACAAGGGGAAATCCGCCGCCGCCGAACCCAGCATCGGGCTTTCGTCAAAACGCATCCAGGGCATGAACTTGTCAGGGACAAATTCATCGTAGTTGTAACGCCGCAGCAAATCCTTGTCCATCGCTATCCTCCCTGTTTTCCTAACCCACGGCAGTCGCGGCTATTCTTTCTCTTGGCTGGCGACAGCCTGTAATTCCTGCCAGAGCTTATCCTCAAGTTCGATTTCCCCAGCAGCCATCACCTTTTCATAAAATCGGTCGCCGCGCTCACCGGGAATCAGCAGTTCGTCAACACCTGGCAGCCGTTTGCGCTCCTTCAGCCGCGCCATCAAATCACTCACACCCGCCCGAAAGGTTTCCAAATCATCCGCCAGCAATTCCGGATCAATGGCAAAAACAAGGCTGCCCCAATCATGTTTGGTGCCATCTGGATTGCGCGATGCGCCGACAAGCGGACGGGTCAAGACCTCAACAATCAGCGCCAGCGCCGCCCCTTTGTAACCGCCAAATGCCTTGATAGCTCCAGCCAGCGCCCTGGTCGGGTCTTTCGTTATCAGGCCCGCCTGGTCATAGGCGACATCTTCAGGTATCGCCTCGCCAGCAGCCTGTGCCAGGAGAATGCCATAATAAGCAATCGCAGCCGTCGCCATATCAAACACAATCGGCTTGCCTGCGGTGGGAATGCCGACAGCCAAGGGATTTGTGCCGAAAAAAGCCTCATAAGAACCGTGCATCGCCACAAACTCCGCAGACCCCGAAAAGACGAAGCCAAGCAAACCTGCCTCGGCAATCTGGCGGGCATAATAACCGATGGCGCCGGTCGAAGAGTTTGTCTTGCGCGTGCCAACTATGCCAAAACCATGCTCTTTGGCTTTGTGGATGGCGGTTGCGGTCGCCTGCGCGACAACAACCATGCCTTGATTCCAGGCGCCGTCAATCAGGGACGAAAGCCGAGTATCCTTGACAAGGGCAATCTCGCCCGCCGCCGGATTGGCAGGCATGCCAGCCCCAACCAGCTTAACGACATTCTGATTATTGCCGCGAAGCTGCGCATACATAATAATCTCAAGGATGATTTCGCTGTCTTCAGCACCATACCCTTGATTCAGGATGGCTCGTCGGGTGACATCCTTCAAGCTGTCTATGGAAACCTTCATACCTCTCGCACCTCAAATCTCGCTTTCAAACCCTCTCTGGATTACTTCTTACCACGCGCCAGCCCATTTGAAGTCAAATACGAATAACTGTCCTGAACCGCTTCAATCATATCGGTATCACAGCGGTCAAGCTCCACGATATACCAGTCCGCTGTCGCTGCGGTCGCTTCGACAATCGCAGGAATCGGCATCTTGCCAGCGCCAACCGCCAGCATCGCATCGTCCTTGTTCGTAGAGCCATCCTTGAGATGAATCAGCGGCGCCCGTTCTCCAGCCTGCTTCACAACTTCGACCACATCCAGCCCGCCGACCTGCACCCAATAGGTAT
This sequence comes from Anaerolineae bacterium, assembly GCA_034421915.1. Classification (GTDB taxonomy): domain Bacteria; phylum Chloroflexota; class Anaerolineae; order Aggregatilineales; family Phototrophicaceae; genus UBA6055. Next base: position 189 of record DAOUKA010000449.1, on the reverse strand, counting down.
CTATCTGCAAAAAGACCTCATCATCAAGTTCATCGAGCATCAAATCGAGCGTCGCCTGATTCTCCAACCGCTTGTATTCCCACCAGTGATTGTGATAGCCCAGCGCCAGACGGTTAGCTTGCGCAAATTCGCCAGCGCCATTCAGTCGCTCGCAAACCCGCTTGATGGCATCAAGGGTCTCGAACTCTG
>DAOUKA010000448.1:0-3720 GCA_034421915.1 Anaerolineae bacterium | reverse complement strand
CGCGGGCGCAAGCTGACCTTTGCCTGTGTGCCGCGCAAGGGGCCCAACTGCGTGGCGGAACTGGCGCTGACCCTGATTCTGTCGTTGAGCAAAGACCTCATCCTGTCGCATGAGAGCGTGGCAGTCGCCGCTTACAGCTATCGCGGGCTGAAACCTGAACTGACAGCAGAGCGCAAAATCGCCTTCCACTGGATGAAAAATATGCGCGTCCACGAAATCAGCGGGAAAACTCTGGGGATTATTGGCATGGGGGAGATTGGCTGTGAATTGGCACGGCGCAGCAGTGTGATGGGAATGACTAATTTGTATTACAAGCGCAGCCCGCTGTCCCCCGAATTGGAGCGGGAATTTGATGCCACCTACTGCGACCTGGACAGCCTGCTGCAGGCGAGTGATTATGTTTGCGTTGCTACCCCGCAGACCCCGCAAACGGAAGGCATGATTGGCGCGGAACAGCTTGCCTTAATGAAAGAAAGCGCCTATTTGGTGAACGTTGCCCGCGGCGGGATTGTCGATGAAGACGCGCTGATTGCAGCGCTGCAAGAGAACCGCATTGCTGGTGCTGGCTTGGATGTCTTTACTTATGAGCCGCTGCCAGCCGACAGCCCCTTGTGCAGCCTGGACAATGTGATTCTAACCCCGCATATCGGCGGCGGCACGGGAACCAACCGCAATATCGAACTGTCGGCGGCCTTGCAGGAAATGCGCCGCATCCTGGCGGGCGAAAAACCGCAGCATAACCGCAGTTGAGTCTTTTTGCTAGTGGATGAGGCACTGGAATAGCCGCAAAAGAACATCTGGCAACGGCGGTGCAAGTGCTGATTATGTATCATCAGCCTCCCGGTCAACCATCGTGCCACTCACATGCTCGGGCCGCACATTCGGGGCATTGTGCAAAATCCCCAAAAAGACGAACTCATTATCACCAGCCCGAACCGAGTGATTTTCTGCTACATCAAAAACCAGCAAATCGTTGGGCCTGACAGCGTGTTCTTGGCCTTCACCATCGGTAAAGATCCCTTCTCCCTTCAAAATCACAACATAGAATGGTGAACTGGGGACATTGTGTTCGGCAATGGTTTGTCCAGGCTTAAAAGTGAACCGCAGGATACGTCCGTGCTTATCAACGTATAAGGGCTCGGAATAGGGATGATTCTCATGGAAGATCAGTTTGTCAAATAGTGGCATGGAACGCATTTTTTACTCCCTTCACAGATAGTTTCTCTAGGCTATTTGAAAGTGTGGGATGACATCGCGCCCGATGGCATGGATTGCCGCCAGAATATCAGGACCGAGCGGCGGTCCGAAGCTCATGTGCCGGACGCCCATCCCCGCCAGTCCTGCCAGCCGCGTGTTAAGCCTGTCGGTTGTGCCGGCGATGCCGATGTTGAGCATCTGCGGCGTGACCATCGCCCTGGCTTTTCCGATGTCCCCCTCGACATGGCGGGCGTGACGAATCGGCTCGAAGTCTTGCTGTGTCAGCCCAAGCTGCGCCAGAATCAGGGGACTCATGGCGTGCCCGTAATAGGCGATTTTATCTGCCAGCGCCGCTTCCGCCGCCTGCTGGTCAGTGGAAACCGAACACCAGATGCAAGCAGCCACATCGACTTCAGCGGCGCTGCGCCCGGCGCGTTCCAGCCCACGCCGAATATAGGGCATAACCGCTTGATAGTGTTCTGGCGGAAAGAGCAGGGGCAAGCCGCCATCGGCCACCGCGCCAATTTCTTCCAGCATTTTGGGGCTCATCGCGCCCAGGTAAATCGGCACTCGACGACGTGATGGAAAGCGCAGATAGGCCTCTTGCGTCCATTGCAAGACCTTGCCATCGCTGGCGGCGCCCTGGTTGGAGGTAAGCTGGTTGATGGCATAAATAGCTTCGACCACCAGGGTGCGCGGGTATGGATAAGGCAAGCCCAGCCAAGCGATAAAATCCGCTGCGCCCGCGCTGATGCCCAGGTTAAAACGTCCGGCCGAAAGCTCGTCCAGAGTGGCGGCGAACATGGCAATCTCGGCTGGATGGATGGTGTAGGGGTTGAGGATGCAAGTGCCGATTTCGATGCGCTCGGTTGCTGCCGCCATGGCGGACAGGATGACCGCGGCGCTGCGCAGGAAGAGGTCATTGCTCACCCAAAACTGGTCAAAGCCGACGGCTTCAGCGGCTTGGGCATAGCGGACATAATCCTGCACTGGCAGGTCATTGTTGAAGCGCAGGCTAAATTTCATGTGTGGTCTGCCTGGCTGATGATGGCTTCTGCCTCCATTTCCACCAGATAATCCGCGCCGACTAGAGCCTGAATGTAAAGCAAGGTATTGGCGGGGCGAATGTCGCCAAAGTATTTGCCGTGCATCCTGGCGACCGCCTCCCAGTCGGCATCTGGCGTCAGATAAATGCGGGTGCGCACCACATCCCGCAGTTCGGCGCCAGCTTGCTGGAGAGCGGCTTCGATTTTTTGGATGATGAACTCGGTTTGTGCGCCGCTGTCGCCGATGCCCACGATTTTACTTGCGCCATCGGTGGCGGTGGTGCCGGCCACCAAAACGCGATTGCCTAGCCGCACCGCCCGCGAATAACCGGCGATTTTTTCGTAATCCGTGCCTGAAGAAATGTTTTTGCGCCCCATCATCATCCTTTGCGGGCGAAAGCCGTTTTTCGCTTTTCCAGCTGATGAGGCGCGGCGCGGCGAGAGCCAGTAAATGATTAACACCGGGATGACTATGATAAACAGGATGATAATCAGTTCGGGAGCGCCAAGACCAGACATATCTAAACTCACTTTCCAGTTACTTCATCGCGGACAATCACCTGTGCAGCAGATTTTGCGCCAACAGTCTCACATCCCGCGCACATCCCCATGACAGGGTATAACCGATGCTGGCATGACCATAATTGTGAATGACTGTACAATTTTCGGCAAGGCTTTCCGCCTCCAGCCTGACGCGCTCGCGTCCCGGGCGCAAGCCGACAAACTGCTGCAAGACCCGCGCCTGGGCAATCGATGGCTCGATTTGCGAACAGCGAGCGATGATTTCGGCTGTTTGTCGCGGATTAATTTCCATGTCCCAGATATGCGGTTCGGCAATGCCACCAACCAGCAAACCGTCGCCACGCGGGAAGAGATAGGTAAAGCTGTGGTCATTCATGTAACCCTGTGTGATGTCTGGCGCGTCCAGCACCACGCTCTGACCGCGAATCGGATACACAGCAGGGTCGGCGGCAACTTGCCGCGCCCAGGCGCCACTGCAATTCACCAGCAGCGGCGCTGCCTGACGCAGTTCGTTCAGCCTTTGGATGCTGCGGATTTCAACCGTGCCGCCCTTGGCGATAAAGCGGTCATGCAAGAACTTCAGATAACGCGGCGGTTCGACAATCGGGACATCCATCACGAAGCCTGCCTGGCTGTTGGCTGGCAGATCTGACGGCGGGATGCGCTGAAAATAAGGAAGCTGGTCTTGATACCAGGGATCGGGGACATCGTGGGGGAAGAACTCTCGCAGCCGTCGGACAGCCACGCCGCTATCTGCCTGCTGTGCCAGCGCCAGGAAATGGTCGAGCGTGATTTGCGCCCATTGTCTGGCTCGGTCTTGTGCCTTGCGCCCCGACCAAAAGGCGCCAGCCGCGATTGAAGTCGTATTTTGGGGCCGGTCGCGGCTGATGATGCTGACCTCGAAGCCGGCTTGCTGCAACTGGAAGGCCGAACTCAAACCGGAGACGCCGCTGCC
>DAOUKA010000447.1:0-1625 GCA_034421915.1 Anaerolineae bacterium | reverse complement strand
CCAATGTTCGGGCCTTCCGGCGTCTCAATCGGGCAAATCCGCCCATAATGACTGTGATGCACATCACGCACATCAAAGCCCGCCCGCTCGCGGCGCAAACCGCCCGGACCCAATGCCGACAGGGTGCGCTTGTGCGTCAATTCCGACAGCGGGTTCGTCTGCTCCATAAACTGCGACAGCTGCGATGAACCAAAAAATTCACGAACAGCAGCCACAATCGGGCGGATATTCACCAGCGCCACCGGCGTCAGCTGCTCGGCTTCCCGAATCGACATCCGCTCCCTAACCACCCGTTCCATACGGCGCAAGCCAACCCGCAGCTTATTGCCAATCAACTCGCCAACTGTCTTCACGCGGCGATTGCCCAGATGGTCAATATCATTGCGCCCGCCCTGACCATTGTTGATAAGAATCATCTCCGCCACCAGCGCGGCAATATCTGCCTTGGTGATGGTGCGATGCTCTGGATCGATCTCGTCTTTCAGTCCAAGCGCTTCAATGGCGCCCTCCCGCCCCAGTTCTTCGAGCTTCTTGACCAGGTCACAGCGCCTTTGATTGAGTTTGTGACGTCCGACCCGCTCCAGATCATAGCGCCGCTGATCGAAAAGCTGACCCTCTAAATAACTCCGCGCATTGTCCAGCGTGGGCGGGTCACCAGGGCGCATCCGCTTATAAAATTCAATCAGAGCCACCTCCGCAATCGTCTGCTTCTTCTTGACCTCCCAAGTCGGCTCTTTCTTCAGTGAACTCTCGATATAAGAATGATCAGGCTGCTCTTCATGAGTATCCACATCAGCAAACAATCGGCGAATCTCATCGTCCTCACCCGTCTTGACCGGCGACATTTCAGGCGGCAGACCGTCATCAACGGCCGCCAATGCCCGCAGCAGCACCGTCACCGGGATGGTCCGCTTGCGATTGAACTTGAGGGTAATGTAATCGTCCTTGCGCGTCTCCGGCTTGCGCGTCTCGGCCTTGCGCGTCTCAAATTCCATCCAGGCGCCGCGGTCAGGGATCATTTTGGCATTCGATAACGAGCGCCCGGTGGCGCGTTCTTCTTCCACATCAAAATAAGCGCCCGGCGACCGTATCAACTGGCTGACCACAACCCGCTCCGTCCCATTGATAATGAAAGTGCCTTTTTCAGTCATCAGCGGGAAATCCCCCAGGAAAATATCCTGCGTGATGACTTCATCCCCCTGCTCGCGGTTCATCAAGGCAACGCGCACATGAAGCGGCGACGCATAGGACATATCGCGCTCAAGACAGGCATCCTCATCATATTTCGGCTCTTCAAACCAATACTTCAAACCGAATTCCCGCGCTTCGGGGATGTTCCCCGGGAAATACAGCAGCAGGTTGCCGTTAAAACTCTCGATGGGATTGATCTCATCGAAGAGTTCCAGCAGCCTGCCCCGATACAGAAAGTCTTTAAAGGACTTCAACTGAATATCAATCAGTGAGGGAAGTTCCTGAATTTCGGGGGTACGAGCATAACTTTTCACATTATAATAGTGTTTCAAGGCAGTGCTCCTCGGATGGATAAATGATTCGACTGAACATGATGTCCGATCTCACGAAAACAACCGCCCCGCTCCATCAAGGGGAAGAGAAAATCGCTTATC
>DAOUKA010000446.1:0-2826 GCA_034421915.1 Anaerolineae bacterium | reverse complement strand
TGGGGAAAAGAAGCATAGCATCGTGACAGGGGGCGCCTGTCATAACCGGCGCCCTGCCCCCTAATTTGACATAAGAAGCCGCGGGTGTTAAACTCCCAAGCGATGGGAGGTTTCCCGTTGGTTAATCGATTCAAATCAATTAGGAGGACAATATGAATTTGCAGCAAGTATCGCGTTTGTTCGTCAGCGTCATTTTATTCGCCGCCTGTATCGTGCTGGTCTTGCTGGCGCAGGCACAGTCGGGGGGGGGGGGGCAGACCTAGACCTCAACAAATGCCACACCGAATGGGACTTCTGCAACGCCGGCAGCGAAGCCGAAAATGCCTACCACTGGCGGCTGGGATGGTGCGTCGCCGCCGTCGAGAGTGGCGCGGCCTCGGTCTCGGTGAGCGCCTGTATGGGGCAGGAAGAAGGAACGGTCTCTTATCCCCGCTCGTTATCCCCCGCTTCCGCATCATCGGGTTCGTCAATGCCAGCCGGCGCACAGCCCAACAAGTGCTACACCGAATGGGATTTCTGCAACGCCGGCAGTGAAGCCGAGAACGCCTATTTCTGGCGGCTGGGATGGTACAGCGCAGCTTCTGAGCGCGGCGAGGTGTCGGTATCGCTGCAAGAGTTTATGGGCGGACAAGCGCCAGCAGCCCCAATGAGTGGAGGAGCGCCAGCAGCTCCAATCATAAGAAGAAACCCAAGCATAGGACCAACAAGAGCAGCCCCGTCGCCTGAGGTGTCGCCGGATTTGCCGTGGAACAGAACGCTCTGCTATACCGCGTATCCAGACCAACTCATCCCCACCGTTGACGTTCATATATGTGGATGGGATGCCACTTTACCGCCAGGGAAGATTTGCAAAGAGCGGTGGGAGATATTTCCGTGGCACTGCAGTTCGTATCTTCCCAATGATGCGAGCCTTACCCTTACTGCTGGCGGCTGAGCCTCGCGGAAAAGAAGCATAGCATCGTGACAGGGGCGCTTGTCATAACCGGCGCCCCTGATATGCCATCGCCCGGTAATTGGTGGCGATTCCCCTGTATATCCGCCTCAATCGTGATACAATCATGTCACGCGACCCACTGGATGGGGCGGTGAAAATCAATGACGACCTATATGGACTGGGTGCTGCGGGCGCAGTCAGACGACCGCAGCGAGAAAAATGATGCCTTCAGCCAGTTGGTGGGCGATTTTTATGGCATGGCTTATCATATCGCCTATGGTCGGCTAAGCGACCACCCGCTGGCCGAGGATGTCACCCAGGAAGCCTTCCTGACCGCCTACAAGCGCATCGGTCAGCTGCGCGATGTAACCGCCTTTCCATCATGGCTCAAGCGCATTGTGATGACGCAGGCCGACCGCGTCACCCGCCGCCGACAGCCCCCAATGGAGTCCATCGAAGCGCAGCGTCATCTGGCGGCCTCCAGCCCCTCGCCCGAAGCGCTGCTGGAAGAAACCGAACTCCGCCGCCGCGTTCGGCTGGCCATCGCCGCCCTGCCCGAAAAAGAGCGCGACATCACCCGCGATTATTACATTATGGGCGAATCCCAGCGCGAAATCTCCGAAAGGCGCAAAATCCCCCTGACCACCGTCAAAAAGCGCTTGCAGTATGCCCGCGAACATCTGCGCGGCCTGATTGTCGGCTTCAGCGAAACCCTCGACCGCGCCATCTACAGCCAGCCCAAACCGCGAAAACAATATCAGCCAGCTTACATCTACACCGACCGGCGCAGCATTCAGGCAGACGACGAATCCCCATAGGATGAAACCCAACCAAACCATCAGACGCAATTATAAAAAACCCTTTTTCAGCAGCCGCCGCCGTGGCTTGAGCGGGCTTCCCCTGTTCCTCTTTACGCTTGTAATCGTCAGTATGACCCTGGGTCTGGTCTGGCTGACCTACAGCAGCTTCGACCAAATGCGATATATGGCGCAGCAGGCGCTGGGCATCGCGCCCACACCGACGCCCTTCGCCAGCGAACGCGCCCAACGGGGCATCAGCCTCTACAACAGCGGCCAAGTGGAAGCGGCGCTGCTGGAGTTTGAAATGGTCATCGCACAGCGGCCTGACGAAATCGACTACCTCTATGAATATGGGCGGATTCTTATCGAGCTTGACCAATATGACGAAGCCGTCTCCTTTGGCGAACGCGCCATCGAAGCCGCGCCCGATGACGCCCGCGGCTATGCCCTCAAGGCGCGCGCCTTGATGTGGAGCGATCCCGGCACCGCCATCCCGACAGCCGTGTCCGGCCTGGAAATCGACCCTTATTTCGCCCCGCTTCACGCTGCGCTGGCAATCGCCTACACCAATATCGGACGTTATGCCGAAGGTTTGCAGCGCGGCATCCGCGCCACCGAGCTTGACCCCCTGGATTCCTTTGCCCACCGCGCTTATTCAATCCCGCTCATCTATACCGGGCGCAACTCGCAGGCCATCGAGCAGTTGGAAGCGGCGGTCGCCATCAACCCCAACCTGACGGCGCCCTACTCCGAGCTTGCCTCCCAATACCGCGTCATCGACTTTCCCGAAATGGCGGTCGGCATCTATCGCCACATCATCGACATCGACGCTGACAATGCCAAAGCCTATCTCCGCCTCTGCGAAACCTATGCTTCTGTGGGCGAATTCATCACCGCCACTGGCTACTGCGAGACCGCCCTCGACATCAATCCCGCTTATGCCTCGGCCTATCGTATGCTGGGGCAGCTGCAATACAACCGCCGAAACTACGAAGGCTCGATTGACTCCTTTAACAAATGCGTCGAATTCGGCTCGACCGAAGTCGAATGTTATTACCTGCGCGGCTGGGCGCATTATTTTCTGGGCCAATG
>DAOUKA010000445.1:0-1859 GCA_034421915.1 Anaerolineae bacterium | reverse complement strand
TCTAAAGCCGCCGCTTTTACCAACGCCCGCAGAAGTATTTGGTAATCTCACCTTATATACTTCTCGACCGCCGACGCCTCGGAGGCGGACACCTGGTCTGGCCCCTGTTTCCAATTCATCAATGAGCTTTTCTACATCATCTTTGGCTTGGCGGTAGGTCTTTCCCAGTTTTTTGAGCAAAGACCCGAATTTAGGTGTCAGAACGACTCGCATCGACTTCTGCTTCCAGTTCCAGACCTATCTCACCCAGCGCTTCACGAGCGGGGAGCGTTTCGCCCCGTCTCATCTGTTTAAGGCTTACGCGCATATCATGCAGCAACTCCTGTTGCGCTGGGGTAAGTTCGATTTGGCTTGGCATCTGGCTGTTCTGCTGTACCGTCCCGAGTTTGCCGCCGCCAGCTTCGCTCGCAGATGTATTCATTCCCTTTTCGCTCCCATATCCTTTTATGATAGCACACTAATATAATAAATGCGATAGCCGTTGCGATTGCAATTATCGGGATTGTGGTTCAGGTTTTGAATAATCTATCGAGCTGATATCCTTGCTCGTCTTGATCGTCGGCAGGTACTGGGAAGCGGGGGATCGCCCCGCTCACGCTTCGCGCTTTAGATTAACATCCCCAGCCACCAATTTGCAGAAAGTAGTCCCCTTCGTCCTCCAGCAAAAAGGCGAATGTCTTGGTCCTTCTAGGGTCTAATTCCATTGTCCTAGCAGTATATAAACCGGGCTTGAAGGTCGTATCCGAGTAGCGTTGGTACTTCGCTCGTGAATCGCCTGAACCGCCGAGTCTGGTACTGTAGATATCCAATTCCTTTCCATCCGGACCGAATACATCCACTCTATACCATTCGTAGGTTCTGCCATAGTAGGCGACTGTCAGGTCGTAACCGCGTCCGCGATTGAAAGCAAGTGCTATGCTGCAATATCCCGGCAAACGACTATCCGTTTCATCCCTTTCCAGCATGTAATCGTAGGCTGGCACATAAAGCGCAGCCCCCTCAGCTGCTTTGCTGCGAAATGTATATTCGTGTCCGTCAATGCGCAGTGTCGCGACTGCCTTTACCCGAAAGCGTAACCGCTTATTGGCATACTTCTTAGCGTTGAAGGTCATCGATGACCCGCGTGTGGTCTTCGTTTCTTCTGTCTTGCCAGCGCCACTTAAGATACTCACTTCATAGGAAATGTTACCAGCTTCACGGGGCTTCCGCGGCATCCATTGGGACTCAGTCCAGGAAACAGTTAAACTCTCATTCCTAAGATAAGCCGATTGTAAACTGCGGGGTATTGTAAGCGTGAATGCCAGCCTTGAGTCTGACGCGGGAAGCCGAGTGGGAGTTGGTGTCGACGTGTGTGTTGGCGTTGGTGTGTTTGAGGGTGTGAATGTCGCTGTCGCCGTTGGCGTGTTCGAGGGCGTAAATGTAGGCGTAGGCGTATAGGTATTGGTAGGCGTATTGGTAGGCGTAAATGTGGAGGTTGGCGTTGGTGTGTTTGAAGGTGTGAATGTCGCTGTGGGTGTCGGTGTATTCGTGGAAGTGCTGGTCGGTGTCGCTGTCGGTCTGATCCAACTATACGATGCAACCTCTGACTTTATTTCATATTCGTATTGTCCGATTCGTATTGAACCAACAGCAGTTACAGTAAATCTCAGTCTTTGACTTGGACGTGCGTCCAGGTTGGAAAAACTACGCCTGTTCCCTGAAACAGTGTATGGACCTAAGGTGCGATTGGAATAGATGACTCGAACTTCATAAGTTATATTGCTTGAACCAGACGGTCTGGAGGGCACCCAGTTAGATTTACCCCAACTTATTGTCCCGCTATCCGCCCGTATATTATAGACGAACGAAACATTTTCAGG
>DAOUKA010000444.1:0-17265 GCA_034421915.1 Anaerolineae bacterium | reverse complement strand
CGGTAAAATGGCTGTCCGTCAGCATTTCCACAGCAGTTATCTAAGGATCAGAGACAAGGATAGAATCTACAGCATAATAACGTTCAGCACAACGATAATACGGGTCATTTGCGCGTATTACTGCTGAGAGACGCATATAATCCATCAGATCAAAGGTCAATGGCGCGACCTCGATAGCAGTCTGTCCGCTCTCACGCATAGCGATAATTTGCTCATGGCGGGCATCCCACTCGCTGGCATAAAGCTGAAAATTGGGTATCAGCGCTGTATGGTTCAGTACAATGCCCATAGCGATTATCACCACAAGGGCAAGGCTTCCGAACTTGAGCAGCTTGAGCCAAGTTTGACCTGTTTGACATAAAGCGGCATAATTTTTGAGCAAATATCCAATATAGCCGCCCCAAACCAAACCCGGCAGCACCAATAGATAGGAAACAAAGGTGAGCGTGCGTTGTCGCACATACCCAGCCCCGAACAATGGCGTCGCAACAAGCACCGCGATTAAGATCCATGCCAGGACAGAAGAGAGAATAGCCAGCGCCCCAAATCTTTGTGCCGATGCGCTCGGAAGCAGGGATGATAATTGCCATGCCAGCAGCACCAAAAACATAAAGACGCTCATAAACAGGTAGATCAATGCCTGAAAGTGAATGAAGTTTCTTGATTGCGTCAATGCAAACAAGACAACGAAGAACAAAGGCAGCACCTTGGGGATAATGAACAAGCCGCGTTTGTGTTTTCGCAGTTCGGCATTGATGCGCTCTCGCTGCCAAAGCATGATAAGAAAACTCAATATGGAGGCGGCATTGAAGGCGATCACCATCATATACTTGATGCTGAAGCGCCCAAAAAGTTGTGGATCATCACTGATGTGCCCCCACAATATCGGAAGCCAAATCAACTGAACAATCAAGCCAAACCACAATATCGGCATGGAAAGTTCGCGCGGTTTTGATGCTTCGGGTGGTTCTTGCGGTCTATATTTGACAAGCATGACAAACAGACCAAGACCCAGCAACAAGACAAACCCGGCAAATGCCTCCGCATGTCCAATATATCCGAAGGTTCGATCTAATGTTTCGGACAGCAGCGCTGGTATTGACCGAATCGGTTGACGACCGATCTTCTCATTAAATGCCACACGATTTGCAATCCCGGGCGAGTTCAGCTGCACCGCCAGGCTTGCCAACATTGCCACCGAGCCCACAGCAAAGACAAGAACAAAAGAACGCCGCACAGGCGGGCACAAAAAGGCAAGGCTCATCAGCAGACAGGCTGCGAGCAAAGTTAATTGAAATATGACAAAGACCTCGGCTGTGCCAGCGCTGATAAAACAAAGCATCCCGCCAGCGATGACCGCCAATAAGGACGACAGATTCTTGCGCAATCGCTGCGCCGTCCAAATTGCCAGCGCCATGTAAATCGTGAGCAAAGCCAGCGGCAGGGTGTAAAGCGTGCTGGCAGCGTACCAGTAAAACGATTGCAGGGAATAAAAGGCATGGACAGCCGCGGCGATGATGAATGCGGAAATGGTGACAGCAAGCGCACCGCGCGGCTTGCCTATTCGCAAGTACCCAAGCCCCTGAAAGACCAGCCAGCACAATCCCAGCAGCCACAAGGCGATAATCAGTGTCGGGGTCATCCTGGGGAGCAGCGTATCGAGCGGCGCCACCGCGCCCTTGAAGAACCAGTTGGCATAGCTCCCCGCCCAGGTGTCGAGCTTGTAAATCATATAATCCCAGGCGCCCAGTTCCTTGCCTAGTGCAATCTGGCAATAGTCGTCGGACATCATGCGGCTGAATTGTCCCAGATAGGCAAAAAGCAATGCCGGCACAAGGGCGAGCAAGGCGATGAGCCATCGGAACATGGAAGTTCGCCTGAAGGTCATCGCAAGTCCTGGTCTCTACAGATACAAAGCGGCTAGGCGCTGGGGACAATCTGCACAGTGAGCTCGGCACTCGCACTGTTGCCCACCTGGTCGAAGACCTGTGCGCTAAAGACTTCCGTCCCGACGCGGCGGATGTCATATTCAAAGCCATAGGGCCATTCGCGGTCGATGCCCAGGAGTTGGTCGTTCTGATAAAATTCAACGCGCTCAATGGTCAGATTGTCACTGGCATCCGCCACCAAGGATACCACCGTCTGCGCCGGGTATTCAATGGTATGGACGGCATCGCTGGTGCGCAGGTCAATGGACGGCGCCGTGTTATCCAGGGTGACCAGCTTGGTATCCGCGGCGCTGCTTCCATCATCAAAGACCGCCGTCAATTTCAAGGTATAAACACCGTTCAAGGCTCTGGCATCCCAGCGCCCCGAAATCGCACCGCTGCCGTCATCAGCCAGCCGAGCGTCAATTTCCTGCCATTGGCGCGGGTTGACGCCTTGCCCGTATGCCAGTTGAACATCAGCAGGCTGCGGGTCATGGATGCTGGCGCGAATATCGACCACCGCCGCGACATAAGCGAAATCTGTCGGCCGGGTTATCTGCACCGCCCTGATGGCTTGCGGGCGGCTGGTCGTGCCGTAATGGCTGGGCGGCAAGGGCTGCCCGTTCTCCACCCACCATGCCAGTATGTCATCCGGCGGCACAAAGTAGACCTTTTCCGCCCGCAAATCGGCGGGCGTATTCGCGGTCGCCAGTTGTTCGGTGCGCGTGTTGATTTCGTAGGTCTGCCAGTACGTGTCCGTTCGCAAGACCGTCCCTGCGGGGACAATTTCGCGCCGCGTCGGACAGGGGACCGTGTCCGCCGGGAGCAGCCCGGAAATATCGCAGACAAGGTATTCTTCGATATCGGCAGGACGTCCCCAATCTGCTGTCGGCAAGTCATCCCGCTCGTGGGCATAATTCATCAGCGTGCGCCATATCGGCGCTGAACCCTGACGGTCATCATCGAGGCTCATGGCGGCATCATCCCCGCGTCCCAGATGCACGCCCAGGATAATCTGCGGCGTATAGCCAACTGTCCAGCTGTCGCGTTTGTCGGCGCTTAAACCATGGATAACCGCCGCCGGACGGGATAATCGCAGGCTTGAGTCGTCCCTATCCAACACCCGCTGACGGGCGGCATCATCAGCCAGAATGTCATTCACCAGATAAGCCAGACTCGGCTCAAAGATGACCGTTCGACTTGAGGCCGCGCCGTCATATTCCCACAAGACCCGTCCTTCCGCATCCGCAATGCGCAGCACCGCCACCGGGTCGCGCCCCCGATAGCCGCTGGCGATGGGCTCGGCTGTGAGGCCGCGCATGATGCCCATGCCTGCGAACACGCTATAGGCATAGGTCGCATCCAGCACCGATACCTCGCCGCCGCGCGCCAAAATATCAAGCGCGTATCTGTTTTCATCCAAGCTGTTCAAGCCAAGCTGATGCGCGGTGCGAATGACCTGCGTGATGCCGCGGCTGTTCGCCACCTGAACCGCCGGCGGCAGCAGCCCGCCAGCCATAGCATCGCGCAGGTTCAGCGGACCGCGAAAACGGCCATCGGGGTTGGCGGGGGTATAAATCAAGCCATCGGCCGGTCCGGGGAAGGCGCGGGGAATGTCATAGACCATGGAAGCCGGGGTGAACAAACGGCGCAGAAACCCTTCCATATACACAAAAGGATGCAGCAGCACACCGGGCTGCTGCGCCTGCCGGCGGGCATCGCCAACCAGACTCAGGATTTCGCCAGTGCTTACATCCATCATCATCAGGGTGCCCATGTCAGGCGCAAGGGCGGCATCAGGCGCGGAGGGCGGCGCAAGTTCAGCGGCAGCCACACAGGGGGACTGATCCAATGCCAGGACGTCCCCCGCCCCGCCATTCAGGCGGTCAAGATGCGCGCGGACAAGGCATTCGGACTGAAAATACAGTTCAAGATCCAACGCGGTTGTGATTTCCAGAGCGCCGCGGGCGACCAGCCGCGGGCCATCCAGCCCTTGACGATTGAGGATGTCCTGTGCCTGCTGCCGAGCATAAATCGCAAACTCGGGCGCAATGAGCGGACGCTGAATGAACCCGCTCTTCAGGTCGGTGACCGCCGCCGATGCCCGGTCGAATTGTGGTTTATCAATCAAGCCATGGCTGAACATATTCAGCAGGAGTTCCGCCTGCTGCCCGCGGGCGGCCAGTTCATTGTCAAATGGATTCAGATGGGGGCGCGGCGGAATCGCAGCCAGAAGCGCCGCCTCATCGAGGCTCAAATCTGCGGCCGATTTGCCCAGATACACCTGCGCCGCCGCCTCAATGCCATAAGCATCATGGCCATAATAATTCGTGTTGAGATGCCATGCCAGCAATTCTTCAGCCGAAAACAGCCGTTCGCTCTCGGCTTTCAGCGCGATTTCCAGCAGGCTTTCGTCCCAGCCACTCGGCCGCGCCAGTGGCAGCATCACATTGCGCACCAGCTTGTCAGCAATGCCGTCATCCGATTCAATGGCGATGCCCAGAATATAACGCCAAAGCTGGTTTAAGGTGTGGATGACATTGAAGTTTGCCGTCTGGAGGCCATCGAGGTCTTCCGTCAGGAGCGTGGCGTCAATGAGGGTTTGGGGCAGTTCTTCCAGTTCCAGCCAGCGCCGCTGAACCCCAAGCGGGTCTTCCACCGCATAAAGCAGGGTCTTGCCGCTGCGGTCAACCAAGCGCGTGACCCCGACTGTCGGGTCAAGGTAAATCGTTTCGGCTGGCGTCGGCAAATGGCTGGCCGCCTGTGCATAAAGCCAGGCCGCCAAACCGAGCGGCGCCGCCAGTGGCGCGATAACCAGCACCACCAGAACCACAGCAATCAGGGACATCCAGAGGGCCGAGCGCTGGCGCTGTTTGTGCCGCCGCATCTTTCGAGCATGACGGCGGCGAATGATATGGGCGACTGCGGGCATGCGCTGTCCTTGAAATTAGGGACGAGAGGGTTTATTGGCGGCGACCGATGTCCAGCGAATCCTGAAACCTTTGCAAGCCCCCCCAATCGCCTTTCGCCGCGCAGGCCGCCTGCTTTGTCCAGGTATCGATGCCGACGATTTTACTCAAGGTCGTCCCTTGCATCATCCGCACCCGATTCAAGCTCGGCTTCAGCCTGTCCCTGAACGCGCTGCGCCAATTCTTCGGCTTGGCTGGCGGCTTCCTCAGCCGCTTTCATGGTCTGCTCGCGCTTTTTTGCCAGCGCATCATGGCGCATCCACGCCCACAGCAAGACCGCCACCGCCAACAAACCCAGCGACCAGGCGATAAAGCTGCTGTCCGTGTTCGGGACAACCAGATAGTTGAAGCCAAATGCCATCGCCGCCACCAAAGCCATCACCGCTGCCATGCTTTTTACTTCCCGATTCAATTCCATCTGTTCTCCCCGCCAGCTTTCACTGCTTGTCACTATAAATCATGTCACCAGCCCTGTCAAAAGGGGCGCGTTGGCTGAATCATCATATTCACCCTGTCCGATGAGCGCCATGCTTTTGCGAGGATTCACGCAGGCAAATCTCGACGGGGTAGGTAATGCGGTCGGGCAGGCGGGACGGATTTTTGATGCGAGCTTCCAGCAGGCGCACCGCTTCCCGTCCCATCCGTTCGAGCGGCTGTCTGGCGGTGCTAATCGGCGGCGCGGTATGGCGCGCAGAGCGCAATCCATCAAAGCCAACCAGGGCAATATCCTGCGGCACGTTCAAACCGCGGCCGGTGATGGCGCGCAAGGCGCTGACGGCCATCAAATCATAAAATGCGAAAACAGCCGTCGGCGGCGAAGGCAGGTCAAGCAGTTGATTCATGGCTTTATAACCGCTGTCGGGTTCGACCCGCGTCTCGACCACCAGCGCATCACAAGCAGGGATGCCAGCTTCTTTCAGCGCTTGACAATAGCCGCCCAAGCGGTCTTCATGCGTCGCGCCATGCTCCGGACGCGACATAAAACCGATGCGCCGATGCCCCTGTTCAATCAGATGACGGCTTAGCTGATACGCGCCCTCATAGTTGTCCGGGGAGACAAAGGAGGCGCGTTCATAATCGACGCGCCGCCCCAAGACCACATAGGGCATCCGCTCGGCTTCAAGCTGTCGCAGCGTATCCGCTTGCAGATTCGTCCACAGCAGCAAAGCGCCGTCAATCTCACCGGCGCGGCAAATTCGCAGCAGTCCGTCCGGCTGATGAATGGCATCCGTGTACAGGATGATGTTTTTGCCGTTCTGCTCGGCGCTGTAGGCGGCGCCGACAATTACATCAGCCAGATATTCGCTGATATAGCTCAGGGAATGATTGATGAGCAGGCCGATTTTGTCGGTTTGTCCCCGCCGCAGGCTGCGAGCGCTGGCGCTGGGTTCATAACCCAATTCCCGCGCCGTATGCGCAACCAGGTCGCGCGTCCGTTCGGATACATCGGGATAGCCATTCAGCGCCTTCGAGATGGTGGAAATGGACAAGCCCAGCCGCTTGGATATGTCATCAATGGTAATCGACATTTGATTCGCCTGTTTTCATCAGCCCCCGTGCTGTTTAAGCAGGCGCAGGGCGCTTTCTGCCAATACCCCTACCCCAATCGGCAGGCAGCCTTCGTGAATATCAAAGATGGGGCTGTGATGCGGACGGTTGAGACTGTCCAGCTTGGCGCCCAGCCGCATCATGGCGCCGGGCGCCTTTTGCGTCATAAAGGCGAAGTCCTCGCCCGCCATAATCGGCGCGCCGGCGCTTGAGTTCTCCTCGCCCAGCAATTCCCGGCCCACGCCCCGTATCAGTTCCGATACGCCTGGGTCGTTATACAGTGAAGGATAACCCCTGGAGATTTTCAACTCATAATCCCCGCCAAAGTGCCGCACCAGCGCAAATGCCTCTTCCACCAGACGATGAATCGCGGCGCGGGCCTCTTCTTCGAAGGTGCGAATCGTGCCGAGCATCAGGACTTCGTTGGGGATGACATTGGGGGCGGCGCCAGCGTGAATCGCGCCAATCGTGACCACCGAACGTTCCGTTGGATTGCGGCGGCGCGAGCGAATCGCCTGCAAGGCATTCACCACCTGCGCCTGCAGCCAAATCGGGTCGAGCCCATGATGCGGCGATGCGCCATGCGTTCCCTCGCCGATGATTTTGGCTTCAAAGGTATCCGGCGCCGCCAGCGAAAAACCATCACAGACCTGCACCATGCCAACTGGCGTCTCACTGGCGACATGACAGGCAATCACCGAATCCAAACCATCCAGGGCATTCTGCTCGACCATCAGGCTGCCGCCACTGTGCCCATCCTGCGGCCGCCACCTTTCTTCGCTGGGCTGGAACAGCAGCCGAATCTCGCCTGCTGGACGGTCGGGCATGGCATTCAGCAGTTTGGCGACACCCAGCAGAATCGAGGTGTGCGCATCGTGACCGCAGGCGTGCATCAAACCCGGCGTCTGCGATTTGTAGGGGACTTCATTGGCCTCGTCAATCGGCAGGGCATCCATATCGGCCCGAATCCCGACCGCCGGCCGCCCTTCGCCAATCCGCGCCACCACGCCGGTTTCCGCCACCCCGACTTCCACTTCAATCCCCATACCGCGCAGGGAATCGGCCACCAGCCGCGAGGTGCGCTCTTCCTCAAAACCGAGTTCGGGGTACATGTGAATATCCCGCCGCCAGGCAATAAGCTGTTCTTCCATCTCTTTGGCTTTATCCAAAAGCGTCATGACTTTTCCCTTAAAAGCTAACCTTCAAATCTGTCTTATCATACCGCAGATTAGGGCGGGCGAAAACACAGCCGCCCGTCAATCGTCAACTGTCAGGATCGGATTGGGCGCTTCGTTAAGCGCAAACTTGAACACATCCGGCCGATGATAATGGCCGACCACATCAAAATCGAGATGCGCCTGATGGATCTTGTTCAGGTCAAGCTCGGCATAAAGCACCCCTTCCGCCCCATAAAGCGGCGGCGCTTCATACGCGCCAAAGGGATCCACAATGGCGCTGCCACCGCGGCAAAGCTCCTCTGGCAAATCCTGGAGTTCGGCATACAAAGCCAGATCCGCCGGATACATCGACTTGGTGAAATACTGATTGCAGCCCAGCACAAAACAGCGGCCCTCACAAGCGATATGGCGCAGACTCGCCTGCCAAGAATCACGGTCGTCGGCTGTCGGCGCAGCATAAATGCTGACGCCCTTGGCATACATCGCCATCCGCGCCAGCGGCATATAATTTTCCCAGCAAATCAAGCCGCCAATCGTGCCATAAGGCGAATCAACCGCCGTCAGCGTGCTGCCATCCCCGCTGCCCCAGATGAGCCGCTCGGCTCCCGTCGGCATGAGCTTGCGGTGCTTGCCGAGAATCTCGCCCTCAGGCCCGAGATAAAGCATGGTGTTATAGAGGGTGCCGCGGTTGCCGGCCTCGCCCCGTTCCGAAATGCCCAGCACGACATAAGCGCCAGCCGCCCGCGCCGCTTCACGCAGTGGCCGGGTTTCCCGCGCATCAAGCGTCATGGAGCTTTTCCAGTAACGTTCAAAGTCCTTGCGGCCGGCATCCGAGCGATTGCCCACATAAGCGCCATAGGTAAAGCCGCGCGGATAGCCGGGAATCACGACCTCTGGCAGCACAATCAGGTCAGCGCCCTGCTTGCCCGCCGCGGCAATCACCCCGACTGCTTTCTCGATGCAGGCGTCTTTATCGGCAAAAACCGATGCCACCTGCGCGACCGCCACCCGAATGCTCTCCTTTTGCACCTGCGAGGGTTTGCTTTGGGGCTGGTCTTGCGCTTCTTGTGATGATAGCACCGGGCTTTCCTGCAAGACTTGCAGGGTTTGGCGGCGAACCTCTTCCGGGGTGACGCCCAGCCCCCGCAGCATATCAAGAGCGGCATCTCCTTCCTGACGAACAAAACCCAATAACAGATGTTCCGTGCCAATATAGTGATGTCCCATCCGGCGAGCCTCATCGACAGCCAGTTCCAGCAGCTTTTTAGAGCCGAGCGACAAATCAAGCTGGGGATGGCTTGTTTGGCTTGACGCGCTTGGCAGACGAGTCACCCATTCTTCCACACGGCGCGAGTCCAGTCCCAAATCACGCAGGACGCGACCCGATACGCCGCCTTCCTCGCCCATCAAGCCCAGCAGAAAATGCCCGGTGTCAATCTGATGATGCTTCATGCGTTCCGCCGCTTCCTGCGCCAGACTCAACACGCGTCGCGCTCGCTGGGTAAAACGCACCAGTTTATTCGGCATGGCAAACACCTCCTTATGGGCAGCCCCGATTGGAGACGGGGCCGGGTTCATCGGGACAGTCATCATCGTAACTGTCCAGGCCGTCACCGTCAAAGTCGCGGCAGCCGCGCGGGCTTCCCGGCGCGAATTCCCTAGGACAAAAATCGGCATCGCCGCGTATCCCGTCGCGGTCGGGGTCATCGGGATAGGGACAGCCATTGTTATCGGCATATCCAAATTCATTCGGACAGCGGTCAAGCTGATCCAAAACCCCGTCATCATCGGCATCGCTGACGCTGGCTGTGGCTGTGGGTAGGCTGGTCGGCGGCGAGATAAACGGGGTTGGCGCGGAGGTCACGAGGGTCTGCACCGCGATGTTCGTGGGCGCTGATATTGGCGGCGGGATGAATTGGCGCGGCGTTGGGCGCAGGATATTTATCGGTGTGCGGGTGACAAGCTGCGTTGGCGGCCGGCTGGGGGTCAGCGAGGGGACAAGGCCCGCGCCCAGCGGTGTAAATGTTGCGGCGCTGTCTTCCGTCTGTCGCTGGATGGTTGCGACGCCGGCGACGGGCGCACTTCCGATAATAACGATGCCGATGCAATAGAATGGAAACGTCCCGACAACAATCAACAGCATCAACAGCCGCAAGGTCTGGTTGCGGTTGCTGCTGCCTTGAATCACATCGATGGTTCGCATCTGTTTATCCCGTTTATGCGCTGCGGTGGTATGCTTCGCATGGCTGTTATCCTATCGGATTGGGCGAATCTGATACAGGCCGCTGTCCATAAAGCCCCGCTTGCGGTAATACTCGCGCGTGCCAACTGAGGAAATAACAGCCAGCTTGGCATAACCCCCTGTCCGCGCAATCTCGACAGCTTTTTCAATCAGCTGGCTGCCCAGGCCCAAATGCTGCGCCCGCCCGGCCATCGCCGCGCCAATCCCAAGCGCCAGCCCATAGACATGCACCTCGCGTATCATGGCACAGCCCGCCAGTTCATCCAGCAGGGGGGCTTCGCGGGCATCGGGCAGCGACAGGCGCAGGAATCCCGCAATGTCGCGGTCTGTGGTGATAACTTGCAAAAAGATTTCCCGCCCGCTACTCGATGTATAGCTCAGGCTGTCCAGCCTCAGGTCAGCCGCGGATACCGGCTTTCTGCGGATTTCGCGGGCGCGGATGTCGGCGCTTTTGCTGCCCTGCCGCCGCAATTCGGCATCCACCAGCTGCCGAAAGTTCGTCACCTTGTTGCCAGCCACAATATCGGTGCCGGGTATGTCACGGATAACGCGGGTCAAACGGCAGTATTCCGGCGTCTGCCTGAAGCAGGCCGCCAGCAGGCTCAGGAGTTCCTCGTGGCTGTAAGGCCGCCACTCGCCCGCCTGATACGGCTGCATCAGTTCGGCGCTTTCAATCAGCGAGCAGGGATAGATTTTCAGTTCGTCCGGGCGGAAATCGGGGTCGGCAAAGAGCTTCTGATAATCGGCCATATCCGCCGCTGGCGACGAGCCATAGAGGTTGGGCATCCAGTGGGCATGAATCTTGAAGCCGGCCTGGCGCAGCAGCTTGACCGCCCGGCGGGTCGCGGCGACATCGTGACCGCGCTTGTTCAAGGCCAGGACGCTGTCGTTCAAGCTCTGGAAGCCGATTTGCACCTTGGTGCAGCCCAGCCGCCGCACCCGAATGACCTCCTCGGCGCTGATATGGTCGGGGCGGGTCTCAATCACCAGGCCGACAGCGCGGCAGCGGGCGGTTTCGTTCTCCCGATGCGCCGCTTCAAGCTCCTCCCAGGTGGCGTATTCATCAACCGCGCTGCGCTCCTGCCGGCCAGCGATGATTTCCTGCACCAGCCCGCGCGAGCGGTACATCTCGTCGGCATAGATGTTCTGCACAATCTGATTGTAAGACTCGTGCAGGATCGCGCCCTGAATGCTGACCGGACTGATGTTCTTGCCGCTGAACATCGACTTCTGCTGCAAGGCCGCGATGACCTGCCCGCGCTGGTCGATGCCCTTGCCGAAATCGTGCAGGGCATCAAAAATGCGCTTGACAAACCAGATTTGATAAGTTTCGGGATAAAATGACCAGGTGCCGCCGAGGATGATGATTTCGATTTTGTCGGTCGAATGCCCCAGATTGCGGTAGGTCTGCAAGCGAATCATGGTCTGCAAATAGGGGTCAAAGGCGTTTTTCTCGGCGCGTTGGGCGCCAGGTTCATCCGCCAGATAGCTCTTGGGCATGCGGACATCATTCGGGCAGAAGATGCACTTTCCCGGACAGGGGAAGGGTTTGGTCAGCAGGGTGACTGGCGTGACCCCCGACATGGTGCGCACGGGTTTGCGGCGCAGCTTGTGCAGCAGCGCTTCGTTATAATTCGGCAGGCCCTCTTGCCCGGCAAAGGCGCGGTAAGCGTCTACCAGATTGGCAAGGCTGTAGAAGCCGCCGCCGTCCGGTTTGGGATGCCGCCGCATTAACTGCTGATGCTCGCGCGAAGTCAGACGGCGCGGGCTTTCGAGTATGACTTTGAGCAGGGGAATCAACTGCTGGCGGTGCGCCTCGACATCGAATTCATATTTGGGATTGTTCAACATAAATGAACCCGTCAACCTTGTCCACCCATTTTAATGGGGAATAGCTGGAATATGAACCAAGAATCGCCCCTGTGCAGAAACTCGAAACCGAACTGGCTGTGACTGCCCTGTTTATTGTCGAAAAAGTTTTCTTTTCGGCAGCAAAACAGATTTTATCCTCTGTGCCCTTGGTGCCTCTGTGGTAAAGTTTTTCCATCCCGACCGACAAGCAGAAGCAAAACATCCATGACCCACCTGCTCCCAACTGTCACCCGCATCCTGATGCGCCGCCCGGCAGCCAGTTTCGCCGCTGGCCTCACCCTGTCCGCCCACCTTGGCCGACCCGATTATGACCAAGCCATGCGGCAGTACGAGACCTATGTTCAAGCGCTGCGGGAGCGCGGGCTGGAGGTGAAGGTTCTGCCGGCTGACGAGCGCTTTCCCGACGGGCATTTTGTGGAAGACCCTTTCGTCATTTTCCATGATATGGCATTCCGCTGTCGGTCGGCGGCGCCACAGCGGGAAAAAGAAGGCGAGTCGCTCAAGCCGCATCTGTCGGATTTGCGGATTATCGAAGCGCCCGCCGATGCCCGGCTGGATGGCGGCGATGTCCTCATTTGCGCTGACCGCGTGCTGGTTGGATTGTCACAGCGCAGCAATCAAGCGGGCTTCGATGCGCTGCGTCAGGCTTTACAGACGGTCAAAGCGGATATTCGGGTGGATGCCGTCCCATTTACAGGTGTCCTGCATCTTAAAAGCGGTTTGACCGAACTTGCGCCCCATGTGCTGATTCACGACCCGGCGCTGATAACCGAGTTCGATTTCAACTGGGCGCATGTCATCACCCTGCCCGCCGAGGAAGGCTATGCCGCCGATGTCATGCCCGTGAATGATGCCCTGTTTGTGGCTGCGGGCTGCCCGCAGGCGCAGCAAGCCGCAAGGACGTATTATGATGAGGTTATCCCTTTGGACATGGGCGAGTTTCGGAAGATGGATGGCGGTTTGACATGTCTGTCACTGCGTTACTAAAACGACGCATGCTGCTCGCCTTGTGCCTCCTGTTCGGCGGCTTCGCCTTCGCGGGGCAGGCGCAGCAGGCGGAACTGGGCAAATGTTCCCTGCGCCCCCGCGTCATCCAGCGCGGCCTGTTCGTGGATAACAAGCTCTGGTGTGTGGAGAACGTGGTCGATGACTCGCAGATAGAGCCGATGGCATTTACGGCGCTGGAGGTCGCGCCAGACGGGACGCTCTATGCCACCCGCCCGCTGACCGGCCAGATTATGGCCATACGCGATACCGACCATGATGATCTACCCGATGCGATGGAGATCTTCGCCAGCGGTCTCACCCTGCCGAATGGCTTGGCATATCATCAAGGCGCATTATATGTGGCGGGCGGACCGAATATCTATCGCATCTCCGATGCTGGCGCAGTCCGCAAGATAGCCGCGGATTTACCGAGCGGGACAGGTTTTTGGACTGGCGGGCTGGCGGTCGGGGACGATAACCGCCTCTATGCTGCGGTCGGCGCACCCTGCGAGAATTGCGAATTTGACGAGCCGCAGCGCGGCGCCATTCTTGGCATGGCGCTGGATGGCAGTGACCGACAGGTGGTGGCTTTCGGCTTCCGTCAGCCAGCAGACGTCAGCTTTTATCGCGGTCAATTATGGACGCTGGACAGTTCCCCGCGCGCTATCCAACACGGCGCCCTCGATGAACTGAATCTGGTTGAGCCAGGCGGCTGGTACGGCTTCCCCTATTGTCTCGGCAAGGACAGCATCAACCTGCCATCGGATGACATCGACTGCAAGCAAAGCATCCAGCCGCGCCTGCTGTTTGGCTCTGGGGCGACGCCAACCAGTCTGGCAGCCTACCCGCATGCCACCCTGCCCGGCACCGAAGACACCTTGATTGTCGTGCTTGGCGGCGAACCCACCCAAGTCGACTTTGTCGGGTACAAGGTGGTGATGATTCACTTTGACGAAGACAATCAGCCGCTCGGTGTCACGCTGCTGATTCCCTATCGCTATGAAAGTTTGAAGCAGGCATTTGAACCTTATCGCGGTGACGGTTATTTCTCGCAGCACATCATCACCCTGAGCGAACAGGGCTGGGGGATTTTCCCCCAGCAGCCGCTCGCTGTAGCGGTCAATTCAAGAGGATGGATTTACATCAGTCTGACTGGCGGGCAGATTATCGCCTTGCGTCCGACCCATGAACTGCCATCTGATGATGACAGGTATCCGATATGGACGCCGCAGAATCCGAATTATGACCCCCGCGCCGCGCCCGCCATCCCAACCAAAGAAGCGCAGGGCGATTAACCCCGCGCTTCCAAAAAGCCGATGTGGAGGAACTGGCGAACTTAGTCCTCGCTGGGCGCGTCTTCCATATCTTTCATGCCCCAGAAACCGAATCCGTGACGGCCGCGGCGACCTTTCCTATCCGCAAAGCCCATCAAGCTGCTGTTGACGCGCTCCGTGATTTCTGCTTCAAGGTTCTCAAGCCTCTGGGCGACATTGGCATTGATGGTTGCTGTAGCTTGCGCCATCAGGTCAGCAATCACGCTATCGACATCGCCGCCATTTGTCTCAATGAGCTCCGCCACAGTCGAGCCAGCTTTCAAGGCTTCCAGCAGCCCCGCCATATCTAAACCCGCCGCATCCAGAACGATGCTCGCATCGCCCATGCCCCACCTGCGCTTGCTGCTGTCGTCATCCTGTGCGCTGATGATGGCAGACAGGCTCACGAGGAGCAGAGCAGAAATCAGACTAAAGAGTGTGAATCGTTTGATTGTCATTTTGGGTTCTCCCTTTTGATAGTTGACAAGCCGTTAATTCGACTCAGTGCCATCATAGACAATGCCTGTTCAGGAGATTTGAAGATTTTGCAAGAGATTGTAAAATACTTGTAAATCAGAATTTGCAGATGTGAAGCGGCGGAAGTAGATTGAGCGGTGTTCGAGGCTGGAGGTGTCCGCTCTTGAGAAGTTGTGGCTATTCCAGTAAATCAATATCAACTAGATAAAGGCGTTTGCGTTTCTTTTTAATGGGTCTGCCTGTTACCTGAACTTTTTCGTCAAAATAGGGTCTCACGACATCGCGCATCAACCCTTCGGGGACAGTAATCGTCCATTTCTTATCGTTTTCATCAAGTAATTTAACCTGATTTGTCTCTAATGCGTCGGCAAATTTAAGATAACCTACCACCTTTTCGGTTTCGGTTGATAATTCCGGCCCATCAAAGTCTTCATCTGGCTT
This sequence comes from Anaerolineae bacterium, assembly GCA_034421915.1. Lineage (GTDB taxonomy): Bacteria > Chloroflexota > Anaerolineae > Aggregatilineales > Phototrophicaceae > UBA6055. The sequence continues at coordinate 2,310 of DAOUKA010000444.1, read as the reverse complement.
TGGAATCGCAGGGATATCGCTCTGACTTCGTTCAAAGGATACTTGGCGTTGTTGTCCACCAATCATCGCTCGCAAGCCGACAGAGGATACATTGTTGCCATCAGGTGCAATCTTTTTTGCGATCCCGACAAAGTTACGAAAATAGGCAGGATTATCAATCTTTTTTTGAAGCGATTCATATTGCCCTCGATTGAGTAGCTCAATATTCTCAATCAATGTCTCCAGTATGTCATCAAAGTTACCCAATCCGCGCAAAGTCGGCTGATTGATGCGTCCTAATTTCAAAACAACGTTGAAGCTGCCAGGAGTAAATGCAGCAGACAAATACAAACCGTAGTTTTTGCGGATATTTGATGATAATGTATCGGAATACTCATAATCGCTTATGTAACTTGCTGTTCTCTGCACCAATTTTTCGATGTCCGATATGCGAGCCATGATAGACTGCACCGGCGCAAGCCCAAATCCAATACTATTGCCTTGCACAGAAAGCCGCAATTCGTTTTCATCAAGTTGAATGCCCTCTGATTTTAGATGACGCTCAAAGTTCACTTTTTCCGATAGCTCGCGGAGTTCATCAGCGATTTCGCCAGGAGGATTGCCAGCAAGCGCCCTCGCGATTAACCGTTCCGCTTCTCGATACTCCCCGCAATCCAATGCCAAGGTTGCTGCGCTGCGGTGCAAAACAGAGCGTGTTGGTTCCGAGTCTTCACTTTCAATCTTTCGAGCAGCTTCGGCTTCCTTTTCATAAGCCAATCTCGAATACTCGATAAATCCCTCTTCATCCCCTTCCCGGCGGGCGAAAAAGGCATCGTCAGCATACTCCATTGCTTCTTCATGCAAACTTAAAATTAACTGCGCTTTGCCACTCATCTGTTCACCATATAGGTCACAGGTCTACTGAACTCCGCAACAACAATATAGGCGGGTAATCCTGAATAATCTGTTTTCCCAGACTGTTTGATTTTGTCATTCACCCTTTGTTTAATTTTACTTGTTTGTCTTGCACTTAAAATCCCGGACACTTCCAAGCGAGCTTCATCTTTCAAGATATTCTCATTATGGTCGTCAATATCTTTTTTGTAACCCAACCAATAATCAACACCCGTTCCTATTCTGGAGCGTCTAATTACAGTGTATTCGGTAAATTCCAGAATGACAAGCAAGGCTATCCCCACTGCTCCCCATTCCGTAGCCTCAATAAGATCACTCCAACTATTTCTCATTTGTTCAGTAATTTTCTCTGTCCATACTAGCTCAAGAGTCGATAATTTTTCGTCCAGATTATTTAGATCGCATTGTATTCCGGATTGATGATTATGTTCCTTAAGGCATATCAATACAGCTTCATAATGCGCTTCACCCCGCCGTTGAGTCACTCCTGGGAGCCCCTCAAAAAGTTGTGCTAAATCTATTCTGCTGAGGTTCGTCATATACCCTGCTTAATGTTAGTACAAGCGTTCTAATATGGAAAGGCTACTGGAAAGTATATTGAAATTCAAAAAATCATGCAAATAAGGTGTATGAAATTTTCCGATTGCAGGATGGCGGATTCTATCGTATTTTATTGAAGACCTGTTATGAAAGCGTATAATAAAAACAGATGACTGTACTGGAACTGATTGCTAAGCACAAAATTGTCGCCATTGTCCGCTTGGACGATTTGTCAACCGCGCAATCTATCAGCGCTGCCCTGATTGAAGGGGGCATCCGCGCCATCGAATTTACGCTGACCCATCCCGATGCGGCAGCGACCATTGCCAGGATGCGCCAGTTTGTTGATGATTCGGTCGCCATCGGGGCTGGCTCGGTCATCACAGCCGAGCAGGTTCGGGAGGTTGCGGATGCTGGGGCGCAGTTTGTCGTCTCGCCAGTGAACAAAGCCGAGGTCATTCAAGCCTGTATCGCGCTGGATTTGCCCGCCATGCCGGGCGCCTTGACCCCCACCGAGATTCAGCAGGCTTGGGAATGGGGCGCCAGCGCGGTCAAAGTCTTTCCGGCGAATCACCTCGGCCGCGGGTATATCAAAGATGTGCGCGCGCCCTTGCCCCATTTGCGCTTAATGCCCACCGGCGGGATCACCGCCGATAACATCCGCGAGTTCCTGGATGACGGGGCATTCGCAGTGGGAGTCGGCTCATCGCTCATCAGCAATGAAGCTGTCGCCGATCATAATTGGGACAAGCTGCGCAGCAACGCACAAAAATTTGTTGACCGGCTGGCTAAGCCAGCCGCCGCGTATCCGTGCCAGTAACCGAGGGCTTGCGTATGGCTTTCACCGTCCGACAGATGATGAACGAGCCGATTATT
>DAOUKA010000443.1:0-1718 GCA_034421915.1 Anaerolineae bacterium | reverse complement strand
GTTGATATAGGCGGGCAGCCCCTGCGCTTCCTGTTCGCGGTTCAGCGCCAGAAAGTGGTCTTTGTGGAACAGTATCTCGCCACGGACAACCAGCCGCGGCGGCGTACTCAGGCTGGAATCGACCGGAATCCTCAAGGGGACCGAGCGGATGGTTTTGACATTGGCGGTGACATCGTCGCCAAATTCGCCATTGCCCCGCGTGGCTGCCCGCGTCAATATGCCGTCTTCATAAGTCAGCACAATCGCCAAGCCGTCAAGTTTGGGCTCCAGGACATACTGTAGCTGCGTCTCGGAGGGCAATAGCTTGAGATTGCGTTCTTCCCACGCCAGCAAGTCGTCTTCGTCGAAGGCATTCGCCAGACTCAAGATAGGCGCCGAATGCGGCACTTTAGGGAAATCAGCCGCAAGGTCCGACCCCACGCGCTGTGTGGGTGAATCCGCTGCCGCATATTGGGGATGCTCCGTCTCGATTTGCTGCAATTCACGGAACAGGCGGTCATATTCGGCATCCGCAATCACGGGGTCATTGAGTACGTGATAACGGTAAATGTGGAAATGCAGTTGTTGACGCAGTTCAGAAGCCCGTTGTGCAATATCTTGGCTCACAGTTATTGTCCTGTTTCTATTTGGTATGTCTGGAGATAATCTGCGGCTGCCCAACCGGCAAGTTGGGAGAGGGGGTCTTGGATGTGCCACCAAGTAAAGCCGTCAGCTTGCCGCGGGCCGCCAATAATACGGAATGCAGAACCGTCGGGTGCGCGGAACAGAACCTGACTGTTCGCAATGCCCGGCAGACTGCGGATATTCAATTCCTGCTCACCCACATTGGCAACCCTGACCGGCGCCCCGACAGACAGCGATACCGGCGCCTGGGTAATAGCCGCCGCCAGCAAAACGATCCCAAATGTCACGATGAGCGCAAGCCCCAGGGCCTGCAATCGATTGGTCATACAAGCTGTCTTTCATCCGCTTTACAGATGTCGATTTTGAATCCACTTGATAAATTTTTCGAATGGCCAGGTATTGACCACCTGCTGCGGTTCGACCCAGCCGCGGCGTGCGTTGGCAATGCCAAAGTCCATCAAATCAAGATGTTCTTCAGCATGAGCATCGCTGTTGATGGCGAGCAGAACCCCCATGTCCTTTGCCAGACGCGCCAATTCGGGCTTGAGGTCGAGACGCAGGGGGTTGGCATTAATCTCAAGAATGGTTTGATGTTCGCTGGCGGCTTGCATAACAGCATCCCAATCGGCATCTACGGCTTCCCGATTGGGGATTTGGCGGGCGGCGGGATGTCCAATCATATCAACATGAGGATTCCGAATGGCATTGAGCAGGCGCTCGGTGATTTGCCCGCGCTTTTGACCCAAACCGATATGCAGAGAGGCGATCACAAAATCAAGTTGCGCCAGAATCTCGTCGGGATAATCCATACTGCCATTGGCTCTTATATCTACCTCACTGCCTGCTAGAATATGAATGCCAGCCCCCGTTTCCGCATCCACTTGGCGAACTTCCTCAATCTGCTTGAGTAGCCGTTCGGTCGAAAGCCCGTTGGCGATGCCGAGACTGCGTGAATGATCGGTGATGACCATATATTGATGCCCGCGCGCCTGACAAGCCGCTGCCATTTCGCGGATGGTAAGTTTGCCATCGCTGTCTGTGGTATGCAGGTGCAAATCGGCAATGATGTCTTTGCGGGTGATTAGTGTCGGGAG
>DAOUKA010000442.1:0-10857 GCA_034421915.1 Anaerolineae bacterium | reverse complement strand
CCTTAACTAATCATATCACTTTGCTGACAGGATTGCATCTGTTAATCTGTTATGGGATTTCAGATTCGGTATGGCGTATTATAAAAGTATGATACATTTAGCATTTGTTTCCCCAGTTGTCATCGCTCTGTCAACATCTTGGTGTAAGGCATCATGCAGATTCGCACCCCCAAACGGTATCAAGGTGTACAACGCCGTCGTGTTATCACCTGGCGACTGCTGTTTTACCTAGTGGGGATATTGTTGCTTGTGTCCGTCATTGCTATTTATATCAATAGACAAGTGATTAGACTTGTTGTTGAGGATACTGTTCTGAATGCCATTCACGACCTGGAGAATCAGACTGCAACTCTTGCGGCGCCACCGCCCACCCCTACAATCGACTACACCAACAGGATGATTGAAGGCGATACTTACTGGAGGCGAGGCGCATTGAATAGAGCGTTAAACATCTATATGGAAATTGCAGACTCGTTTCCCAACATCCCTGAACTTTATCGTCGGATTGCCCTCGGGTTTATCAACCAGAATCGTCCGGATGATGCTTTAATGTATGCTGAACAAGCTATTAATGCTGATCCGTTTTCCTCAGATGCCTGGGCAATCCGTGCTTGGTCTTTAGATTGGAGTGGGCGTCCTGGAGAAGCGATTTCGAGTGCGCAACGCGCTTTGGATCTGGATCAGAAAAACAGCCGCGCCCGAGCTTATCTGGCTGAAGCCTATCACAGTCTGGGAGAGATCGATCGTGCTGAAGATCTGGTAAAGGCGACCCTAGAGGAAAATCCTGACAGCGCCGAAGCATATCGTGCTCGCGGTTTAATCAAATGGCTAAGCAGGTTTGATCTTGAAGGCGCAAAACAAGATTTTGAAACTGCCTATAAAATGACAGACAATATGCACTTTATTGCCGTTAATCTTGCTAGTGTAGAAATCGCTTTGGGAAATTATGATTCTGCAAAAGACTTGCTGCAAGCTGTTCTCGAAGTCGATCCGCACAACCAACTGGCATTGGACCAGCTTAAGTATATCTACTAATCGACTTGACATAGATGAACTATGCGGTTTATGCTGAAAATGAAAGCCTTCCTCCGAGCAGGAAGGGGATATTTGAAGAAATTGTCGGCAATTCTAGGAGTAACAGCTGATGTCGCCACTCGACAATCTTGGAATATCCACAGGACATCTGGCTCTTTGGGTCATTGTGTTGATGATGCCCTCGATTCTGGCATTTGCGCTGGTATGCACCAAGGAGAAGGATGCGGTGATACGGATTATCATGTTGATCGTGCTCATCGCTTTCCCCATACTTGCCCCACTTGCAGTTTTCCTGGGATATTTGTTATGGCGACCAAGCCGGCGCAAAAAACGCGGCTGAGCTCATCATCTCAGCGAATCTCTTCGACCGCCCAGTGGTCGCCCATGGCGCGACGTCCGCCGGCCAAGCCCTCTCCCGCAGTGCGCTGACGAATGAGGTCGGCGCGTTCCAGCGCCGAATCCAACAGGTTGACCCCGAGGCCAGGTCCCGCTGGAATGTCAAGATGACCATCGGACACAGTTGGCGCGAAGTCGGTCAGGATTGGGAAGTATTCCTTGTAGAATGCCCGTACTGATTCGACATAATAAAGATTGGGGATGTGCGCGCCCAGGTGCATGCACAGCGCATGGCAGATAGCGCCAGCGACGTTGTGCAAGACCAGCGGGACGCCAAAGGTCTCGGCAAGAACCGCGATTTTGCGGGTTTCGGCAATGCCGCCATTCCATACGGGGTCGGTCATAATGATTTGGGAGACATGTTTTTCCAGCCATTCGCGCAGCTGCCAGCGAGTCATCAGCAATTCCGAACCGATGACGGGAATGGTTGTCCGCTCGGACAGCGCCTTGATTTCGTCGGGATAGACGGCTGGCAGGACGTCTTCCAAAAACAGGATGTCATAGGGTTCGAGGGCGCGGGCGATGCGCTCCATGCTAACGCGATTCCAGCGGAAGTGGCATTCGATGCCGATTTCCATCTGATTGCCGACCCGTTCGCGGATTTGCTGGATGGGAATCAGCCCTTTTTCGATTTCGGCTGGTGAGATGCGCTGCCCAAAGCTGCGCTCGCTGAATGGGTCAAAGGGCCAGATTTTCATGGCGTGGATTTCATCCATCAAGAGGCTTTGCGCCAGTTCGCCGGCGTCTTCGTGCCATTGCCGATAATCCTGAACATCGCCAAAACCGATGCAGGTGTTATAGGTAGGCACTTCGTTGCGGGTCCTGCCGCCCAGCAGATGATAAAGCGGCGCCTGATAATGCTTGCCCATAATATCCCAGAGGGCGACTTCGAAGGCGGAAAGCGCGCGGGTTTCGGCGCCGGCATAACCGTGATACATGATGTTGTCCATCACAAAGCGCCAGAGTCCCTCGATGTCAAGCGGGTCTTGCCCCAGCACCAGCGGCGCCAGCGTGCCGTGGATGGCAGCTTTGGCGGCGGGAATTTTATCGACTGTTTCGCCCAAGCCAACAATGCCGCTGTCGGTATGAACCCGCAGCACAAGCAGGCGCGGATATGCCCGCCATTGCAGGGTTTCGAGCGCCGTAATTTTCATCATACCTCTTGGACCCGATTTTGCAGTGTGCCGATGGCATCTATGGTGATGCGGATTATATCGTCAGGCTGGAGTGTGAAGTCGGCGGCGGGGACAATCCCGGTGCCAGTCAATAAGATAACGCCAGCTGGATAGGTGTTGCTGCGTCCCAGATAATCCACCAGTTCGGGGATGCTGCGCTTGATTTGGTCGGTCGAGATGGCGCCGCTGAACACTTCGGCGCCGTTACGGCTGATGGACAAGTGGATGTGGGTATCGAGCCATTCGCTGCTGGGCGCCAGCAGAATGCCTGGCCCCAAGGCGCAGGATGCGCTATAGACTTTTGCCTGTGGCAGATAAAGCGGATTGGCGCCTTCAATCTCGCGGCTGCTCATATCGTTGCCGATGGTAAAACCGAGCATTTCCATCGCCGGGTTGAGCACCAGCCCCAGTTCCGGTTCTGGCACATTCCAGCGCGAATCCTTGCGAATGCCGACCTCATCGAGATGCCCGACTGTGTTTTTGGCGGATGCCTTGTAAAAAATTTCGGGGCGTTCGGCATTATAAACCCGCGCATAAACATCGCCGCCGTCCTGCGCCTCTTCCTGCCGCGCCTCGCGGCTGCGGATGTAGGTTACGCCAGCCGCCCAGACTTCCTGCTCATCAATCGGCGGCAGCCAATGCAAGCTGTCGGGGGAGGGCGCGGCATCCAGTTCGGCGGCCGCAAAGCTGTCGGAGGATTCATCCACGGCGTTGATGAGGGCGGCGATGGCATCGTCAACACAGCCGCAGGAGGCGCGGAAAAAGTCCGCCAGGCGCGGGAATGCGTGGCTGACATCCCAGACCGCATCGTCCAGCAGCAAGCCCAGCCGCGCATTTTGCTCAGGATGAAAATAGCGGATTAACAAGGGGGCTGTATTCATGCTTTGCTCCATATCGTCATATTATCGCTGTAAGTTTGTCAATCTTGCGGCTGTTCGCCTTTGGAACTCAAGCCGCCATCGACCTCATAGTTTGAACCCGTGACAAAGCTCGATTCGTCCGATGCCAGGAAGAGGCAGACATTGGCGACTTCTCGGATCGTGCCGACCCTGCCGATAGGGTGCATCCTGTCAAATTCTCGCCGCAGCAAGTCGGGCTGCGACTGCGCTGCCAGGAAGTCGTGCAGCATGGGCGAGTCAATCGTGCCGGGCGAGATGGTGTTGGTGCGAATCCCGTGTGAGGCATAATCGGTGGACATGACTCGCGCCAGCGCAATCAATGCGCCTTTGGTCATGGAATAAGCAGCGATGCCGGGCAAGCCCAGCAATCCGGTGACGCTCGCCATGTGGATAATGCTGCCGCCGCCGACCGCCAGCATACCCGGGATGACGGCGCGGCTCAGCAGATAAGCGCCGCGCAGGTTGACGGCGAGGCAGCGGTCGAAGTCGTCGATGGCGGTTTCGTGAATGGCGCCGGTGGGCATGACCGCAGCGTTGTTCACCAGGATGGTGACAATGCCGAAATGCGCTTGCAGTTTGGCGAGGGCAGCCGCGACCTGTTCTGGCTGGCTGACATCGGCATGGATTTCCAGCGCCTGACCGCCCACTTCGCGGATTTCGTCAACAGCGGCCTGGCAGGCAGCGGCTTGCAAATCCATGATGCCGACCTGTGCGCCTTCTTCTGCGAAACGCTGGGCAATGCCCCTGCCAATCCCCCGTGCCGCGCCAGTGACCAGCGCGACCTTTCCTTTCAAGCGCATGCTGTACTCCATTCTGCTGTCATTCCGTAATCGATTCGACCACCATGCGGCTGCCGGTCTGGTGGCTCTTTATGGCGGCGCTGATGAGACGTTGAATCCTTGCGCCGTCCTTGAAATTGGGCGTCAGTTCGGTATCGTTGAGTATCCCGTTGATAAACCCGCGAATCATAAAATCCTCCGAGCGGAACATATCTTTATAGGTATTGTGCACGGTGTCGCGGCGGGCATCCCTCCAGATATGCTCGGGAATGGGCAGTTCCCGAATCATGCCTTCGCCAAGCCGGGCGCCTTTGACCTGCTGGATTTTATCCCAATCGGTGAAGCTGTACAAAGTGCCATCCGAACCATGAAACTCCATGTGGTGGGTTTGACCGAAAGGCGTATCCTCATAACAGAGGGCTGTGCAGTGAATCATGCCCATCGCGCCACTGGCAAATTCCAATATGAGCATACAGTTATCATCCGTGACCTCATAGGCGTTGCCCTGCGGGTCGCGGGCAGGGCGCGGGACAATATGACCGAGGCGGCAGGTGAGGGCGGCAATCTCACCATAGAGCCATTCGGCAATATAAAGAAAGTGCGAACCGAGGTCGCCAACGACGCCCGAACCGGCGATTTTGCGGTCAAAGCGCCATCTGTAATCTCCCTCGCGGGCGAAGCCGGTGTAATAACGCATATTGAGGTGATAAGGCTCACCCAGATAACCGTCATCAATCAGTTCCTTGAGGTAGCGGGCGGTTGGCATAAAGCTGTAAGTGAAGGGGACTAAATGCTTGAGCCGCTTTGCCGCTGCCAGTTCCGCCATTTCCCGCGCCTGGGCATAAGTCAGGGCGATGGGTTTTTCGCAGAGGACATGCAAACCCGCTTCGAGCGCTTTCATGGTGATGGGATAATGGCTGTCGTTGGGGGTGGAAATAACCAGGGCGTCAAGATTGGCTTTTTCGAGCATGTCGCGGTAATCGGTGTAGACTTGGGGGATGCCCCAGGTGTTCGCCATTTTTTGCGCGTTGTGGCGATTGCGCCCGCAAATGGCGAGCGTTTTGACATTCGGGTGGCTGTCGAGCGCGGGCAGGTGCATGGCATCCGCCCACCAGCTGGTTCCTACCATTCCCACAGATAAGCTGTTGCCTGTCATCATCATCTTCCGTACAATAAGATAAGGTTTGTTCGTCTGCCTATTGTAAGTTTTCGTGGTGCTTTAGGCAATAAATGCTTTTTGGGCGGGTTATATGCGGAAATTTTTAACTGTGGAACTCTTTGAGCGTCTGTTTTTTACGGCGATTGTGGTCGGCATATCGATGCTTTTGCTGACCGCGCTGCGTTTTGCTGACCTGTCGCGTCAGCTGGCGGACAATGAGATGGTGCAAATTCGCCGCGGCCTCTGCCCGCTTGTGCCTTCCAACATCCTGGAACGGTTTCAGTGGGAGTGGACGCTTCAGGTGAGTGTGGGGATACCCTGTGATGAAAAGGCGCCGCTCGAAAACAATTCGGGAGGCGGCTTGATAGCGGCAGATATGGAGCGACGCCGTCTGGTGGAGGAGCGCTTTAACATGATGGTTGTCGGTGGTGTGGGTTTGGTGCTGGTTGGCTTGGGCTGGCTGGCGACCGATGTGACCCGCACCCGCCGCCGCAAAGCCGAAGCCGCCACAGCCGATGATGCCCATTCACAAACTTGGGGACATTGAGATTACTCCTTGTGGGAAGCATTATGGTTTAAGTGCAGTTATCGGATATTGACAATAAAAACCGGGCGCTACAACATTTACAGTGCAATCAGGCCATGCAAGAATTTCCTGCTTTCATCTCTATTGATATTGTTATCTGGAGATAAAATTAACTTGTTTAATACAGAACCCTGGAATTGAGTGACTCCTCTTGAATTACGCCCAGCCCAATGATCGAAAACCATTGTTGATTTAAGCAAGTCCACCTGAAACATGGATACCAAGACTTGATTGACAATTTTATTCGGTTCGATGCCGACGCAATATATCATAAACACTGATTTGTCTCTTGATAGATATTCAAGCAGCTTGTCGATATTGTAGGCTTTAGGATTGGAATTCAACACCATCATTTTGGTTTTTACATCGGTCGCGGTCGCGTATTGGTCGAATATCCTCGTATAATCAGCAAGGTCATTAGTAGTTCTGAACTTGGGTATTTCCCGACTGTGTTGACCTAGAGCTTCTATCAGTTTCCCCTTTAGTTCCTCATCTTCGCCGGCTATCAGATATTCGATTATCCTGCCGCGAATGTTGACATTTTCTATGAACCCCGCTATCAATATCTCGTTTCTTACTCGATTCACTCGCGTATCCAGGTCTGCCTTTAATTGCCGATATTCCGCAGATTGGACAAACCCGATGGCTCTGTCAGGCGCTTCGTTAATGTTGTTGACATGGTTGTCCGAAACGAGAAACTTACTGCCGGAAGGCGCAATGTTATTGGTAGCTTCCACCAGGCGGGGCAGATTTTCACTAAAGCCAAATTCGATGTGAATGTTAAACAGATCCTCGAAGTTCTGCGGCTCATTGGCTATACCATTGAACTCCTTCATAATGTCTGAACCATTTAAGCTGCCCCTGATATTGTCAACGCGAAGTTCCTGAGAACTGTGGCTGACCTTGCGTAAGAAAGTTGTATTTGCTAGATAGACAGTGTTCTTTGCTGGAGTGACCAGACAGACCAAAAAGGGCAACTCATCATATTTTTGCAGGGTGGAAAGCGATATAACCGTGTTAGAAAAGCTGGTGGATTTGGAGTAATTGAATCGAATTGCATAGTGTGCAGAATAGTAAACTGACCGGTCTCTGGTCAGTTTGAATTTTTTGTAGACTGTTTCAGTCAAAGCTGCTTTATCTGAGATTCCATCGTGTGATTTAATGTAGGCTATCAACGAAAAGACTGACTTATTCATAGAAGCAACCTTCGCTGATGGGTATTATTAATCTTCGAGTTGTTTTCTGGATTGATGTTTCTTTCCCAAAATACACCGTCTACATAACCCTGTATACGTCTGTCTGTTTCAGCCATCTCTAATCTTTTTTCCGCGACACAGGCAAAGTATTTGTCAATTTCAATGCCTATGTATCGCCGCCCTAACTTCTTCGCTGCGACAGAAGTTGTACCCGAGCCCAAGAAAGGGTCTAAAACAACATCGCCCTTTTTCGAGCTTGCCAGGATTGCTTTCGTCACCAGTTTTTCTGGTTTTTGAGTGGGATGATTAGTATTTTCGGGCATAGACCAAAATGGTACGCTAAGGTCTGTCCACAGATTGGAAGGATGCGTCAGCCTAAAATTTCCGTTTTCCTCTTCTAACCAATCTTTCGGCTTGCCAGAGTGATCTCTGTATGGAGCGATGACCCTCTTTTTGAGTTTTACTGCGTCAACATCAAAATAATAGTCTTCGCCCACAGTGGCGAACCAAATATCTTCCGACGAGTTTTTCCAATTCGTTTTTGCGCCTCGTCCTTTTTCTCTTTCCCAGGTGATTCTGTTTCTAACTTGGAAATAATCGGATAACACCCTGAACAGCGCCGGCGATGAGCGCCAATCTCCACAGACATAAACAGATGCCGCGGGCTTTAATTTATCAGCAACTTTGCTCAACCATGAACGTAGCCAGCTTTCATATTTATCGTCGCCTATTTTCTTGAAAGTCTTTGCACCAAAAATTTTATTCATGTTGTAAGGCGGGTCCACGAAGAGCAAGTCAACAAAATGAACTGGCAGATAATCAATGACCTCGAGTGCATCTCCTAAGATAGTTTTATTGATTACTTCTTCTTCACCGACCTGTCCATCAAGTGATAGCAGTTTCTTTTCTAACTGCACCATGTCATTCTTACTTAGTTCAATGGTTTTGTTTTTCGATGATTTGTTCTTAGACATTTTCCTTGGCCTATATGTTGGTTCTAATGGCTAAGTCGGATTGTCATAATCTTTGCCATAATCCGCATCGGGTCTGGGACTGTAGCTTGTCCAGCCGCCATCAACCACAATCGTCTGACCGGTAATCGCGCTGGCGGCGGGTGATGCCAGGAACAAGACCGCATTGGCGATGTCTGCGGTTTGGATGGCTTTGCCGAGGGGAATCAGGCTGGCCCAGTGCTTTTCATAATGCGGGTCATCGCGGAGGTTGCGCGGCGTGATGACGGCGCCGGGCGCGACGCAGTTGATTTGGATGCCATATTCACCCAATTCCAACACCAGATTTTTTGCCAGCATTTCCAGCGCGGTTTTGGTCATGGCATAAGCGCTCAGGTAGGGGACGGCTTGGTGTCCAGTGACCGATGACATCAGCACAATTCGCCCGCCCGAAGCCTGATGGCGGAATTGACGGGCGGCGGCTTGAGTCAAAAAGAAACTGCCACGCAGGTTGACATTGACGACGCGCTCGAAATCGGCGGGTTTGTAATTGAAAAAGTCACCCCATGAGGTCAGCCCGGCATTGCAGACGCAGATATTCAGTTTTCCAAATGCCGTCACCGCCTGTGCGACCAGTCCGCGGACCGTATCGACCGCGGCAACATTCCCGTCACAGGCGATGCAGCGCCCGCCAGTTTCTGCGACAATGGCAGCGGCGGCGGTCTGGGCGCGGTTGAGGACAATATCGTTTAATAATACCGAAGCGCCCTCTTGGCAAAACTGGCGCGCCACCTCGTAGCCAATGCCTTCGCCGGCGCCAGTGACAAGTGCTGTTTGATTTGCAAATCGTTTCTGTGCCATAATCCTCCAATCGCTTATTCTTCAGATTATAGCAAGGGCTTGGGCAGCCTGCACGGGGGCAAAAGAAACCCCGCGCACATGCTGGTGCGAGCTTATTGAAAAAAGAGAAAGCAGGGTTTGTATGTCGCCAATACAAAGGGGTGAGCTTGATGGTCAGCCGCATCTGCTTCGCTTGACGCGCACGCGCGGTCAGGGTGTGGCTGGGCGGCTGCCCCTGGATGAGCAAACCTTGCTCAACGAAGCCAGCGGCAACCTGTTTGCCATGACGCAGAATGTTGCCATGGGCTGGCATCCAGAAGAGGTCAATCGGGAACAGTATGTGATTGTAAGTACCCAAGGGGGCTTGCGGGCAGAGGATGGCCGGGCAGTTGCGCTAGGTTATCATACCGGGCATTGGGAAATCGGCTTGCTGGTGCGCCAGGCTGCCGAAACCATCCGCTCTCAAAATGCCATTCCTTTCTCGGTTTATTGTTCTGATCCTTGCGATGGTCGTTCGCAAGGCACAAGCGGGATGATGGACAGCCTGCCTTATCGCAATGATGCTGCCATGGTGATGCGCCGCCTGCTTCGTTCCCTGCCAACCGCGGATGGCGTGATGGGAATCGCAACCTGTGACAAAGGGCTGCCAGCGATGCTGATGGCTTTGGCAGGCTGTGCCGATTTGCCGGGGATTATCGTGCCAGGCGGTGTGACCTTGCCGGCGGAAGGCGCGGAAGATGCAGGTACGGTGCAGACGATTGGGGCGCGTTTCGCTCATGGCATGATTAGCCTCGATTATGCGGCCGAGATGGGCTGTCGTGCTTGCGGGTCTTCGGGCGGGGGCTGTCAATTTTTGGGGACAGCTGCCACAGCGCAAGTGGTGGCGGAGGCTTTTGGGCTGGCATTGCCCCATAGTGCGCTGGTGCCTTCTGGCGAGGCGGTCTGGCTTGATATGGCACGGCGCTCGGCATTGGTGCTGCTTAATATGAAAGCACAGGGTTTGGCGTTGGCAGATATGATGAATGCCAGGTCGCTGGAGAATGCGATGCTGGTGCATTCGGCATTTGGCGGTTCGACCAATTTGCTGCTGCATATTCCGGCGATTGCCCATGCGGCTGGCTTGAAACCGCCGGAGGTAGAGGACTGGATTCGGATTAACAAGAGTACGCCGCGGCTGGTAGACGCACTGCCAAACGGCCCCCGAAACCATCCGACGGTGCAGGTGTATCTGGCGGGTGCCGTGCCGGAAGTCATGTGTCATCTGCGCGAGATGCGCCTGCTGAATACCGATGTGATGACGGTGACCGGCGACAAACTGGATGCGGTGCTGGACTGGTGGCGCGACAGCCAGTGGCGGCGTCTGGCACGCGAACGTTTGCGGGTGAGCGAGGGGATTGACCCCAATGACGTCATTATGTCAGCAGACCAGGCGCGTAAGAAGGGGCTGTCCAGTACCGTCGTGTTCCCTGTCGGGAATATCGCGCCGCAGGGTTCGGTCATCAAGGCGACAGCGATTGCCCCGACAGTCGTTGACGAGGATGATGTTTATCGGCATCAGGGACCGGCACGGGTATTCACCTCGGAACGGGAAGCGATTCGGGCGGTGAAAGGCTTGCATCAGAATCCAATTCAGGCTGGGGATGTGCTGGTGCTGATGGGTGTCGGTCCGATGGGAACAGGCATGGAAGAGACCTATCAATTAACCTCGGCGCTGAAATTTATCCCCTGGGGCAAGCAGGTGCCAGTGATTACGGATGCCCGCTTTTCGGGCGTTTCGACTGGCGCTTGTATCGGTCATGTCGGGCCGGAGGCGCTGGCAGGGGGCGCCATTGGCAAGCTGAG
>DAOUKA010000441.1:0-2929 GCA_034421915.1 Anaerolineae bacterium | reverse complement strand
TACAAGACCCGTTCAATCGCGGGGTGTTCCGCCAGAAAACTGGCGACCTTGAGCGCACTCTCACTGTGGGCGCGGACCCGCCAGGCCAAACTCTGGATGCCGCGCAGGGTCAGCCAGCAACTCATGGGCGACAAAACAGCGCCGCCAATTTTCACCAGACGGGCAACGTGCTCCGCTAGGTCATTTTCCTCGCCAAAGATAATGACGCCGCCGAGTACATCATGGTGGCCGGCGATATATTTTGTCAGCGAAATCACGACTATATCTGCCCCCAGCAGCAGCGGATTTTGGGCAATCGGCGTGGCGACTGTATTGTCAACCAGCAGCAAAGCATCCCGCTCATGGGCAATCTCGGCAATGGCTTGAATATCCGCCAGCCGAATCATCGGGTTGGTGGGGGATTCAAAGATGACCAGCCTCGTTTCCGGGCGCATGGCAGCCCGAACCGCCTCCAAATCGCTCATATCGACATAGGTCGTTTCCAGTCCCCAGGGCGCGAAGAACTCTTTAAGCTGCACCCGAATGCCGAAGTACATATCATCACTGGATACGATATGGTCGCCAGGACGCAATGCCTGAAAAAGGGTCATCATCGCCGCCGAGCCACTCGATATGGCATGCGCCAATGCGCCACCCTCCAGCTTGGCCATCGTCTGTTCCAGCGCGGCGCGGTTGGGATTCTGGTAGCGCGTATAAATGAGCTCATCGGGATGATGTGCCTGACCGGTTGCCTCATATTCGAAGGTGGTGCTGAATACCAGCGGCGGCACGATGGCGCCGCTTGCCGGGTCAATCGCTGTGTTATGGACTGCATTCGTTTCTGGCTGGTGGGTCATCTGCTTCGCCATTCCCTAAATGCTTAACTATCGCCATCAAACCCTATTCTGCTTGAATCCAGTCCTTTTGACAACTGACAGCACGGGACGACCTGATACTGGAAATGAAGACATTGAACCTGTACCATGACGCATGAACGCGCGCCATCAACAGGATGATGAGGTGAACTATGCCGGATATGCTTGTCAAATTATATGATTTGCCGCCGCTTGAACCCGCAATCGCCTGTCAGCGCGAACGCGGCCTGACGATAAGACGGGGCATGCCGCCCGAAAAGCACCTTGTAACCCGCTGGATTGGCGAACGCTTCAGCGATTATTGGCGCAGCGAGGCGGATGTCGCCTTTTCGGTTCATCCGACGACGATTATGCTGGCGCATCGCCGCGATGCCTTGCTGGGGTTCGCCTGCTATGATACCACCTACAAGGGCTTTTTTGGCCCGACTGGCGTCGATGAGACCGAGCAGGGTCAGGGCATCGGCACGGCATTGCTCTTGAAGTGCCTGCACGAAATGCGCCATGTCGGTTATATGTATGCCATTATTGGCTGGGCAGGCCCGACTGGCTGGTACGAGAAAGCCGTCGGCGCGGTGGCGATTCCCGATACCGAGCCATCGCGCAGTTATCTGGGCTTGCTGGGGACGGATGCGGTATTCCATGCCGACGCCCCAGGCGGCTCCTTTCTGGAATCGCCCTAGCTCAAGATGGCTTCAGCCGCTTTTTCGCTTCATAGACGACCGCATTGACGAGTGCGGTCAAGCCGATGCCCTTGCCCATGGAAACATCCTTGCCAAACAGGGTGAAGACGACCTCGCCATCAATCGCAGCCACCTGCTCCAGCGGTGCTCCAGAACAGGACTGCTCCAAGATAGCGCTCATCGCCATCGCCGACAGCCCTTGCGGGTTAAGCACATCGAAGTAAAAATCGAGCCGGCTGTCGTCGCGGTCAACTGCCCAGACAAAGGCCTCGGATTCGCAGCCGACCACGCGCCTGGATTCATCGTAGGGCGGCGCGGCGATGGATGCCGGCACCGGGCGGAACTCATCCGAGATGGAAATCAGAAAATCAATCCGTTCCTCGCGCGAGCCAACAAAGGCGAAGTCATCAAGATATTCTTGCAGTTTGGCCGGATAATTGGGCATGACGGGCTTTCCAGCTTGAACGAACTTGGCACGCGGGCCAGAGATCCCGGCCGCGTGCCTTGCCTTTCGGCTTTACTTCTCAATCGGAAGACCGACGCTGTTGCCCCATTCTGTCCACGAGCCGTCATAATTGCGGACATCGCTGAAGCCCAGCAGATTTTTCAGGACGAACCAGGTATGGCTGCTGCGCTCGCCAATGCGGCAGTAAGCGATGGTCGGGGCGGATGATTCCAGCCCAAGCTCATCGAGATAAATGGCTTTGAGTTCAGCGGCATTTTTGAAGGTGCCGTCCTCGTTCGCCGCCCGCGCCCAGGGCACATTTGCCGCGCCGGGGATATGACCGCCGCGCACCGCGCCTTCCTGTGGATAGCCCTCCATGTGCAGCTTCTCGCCCGTGTATTCGCCCGGACTGCGGACATCGACCAGCTGTCCCCCCGCCTCGACATGCCGCAGCACGCCATCGCGGAAGGCGCGGATCACGCTGTCGTCGCGGTCGGGCGCCGTATAGGCTGTCGGGCTGATAATGGGTTTTTCGCGGGTGAGCTCCCGCCCTTCGGCCGCCCATTTAAGCCGCCCCCCATCCATGATTTTGGCATTCGTGTGGCCAAAAAGTTCAAAGACCCACAGGGCATAGGTCGCCCACCAGTTGCTCTTGTCGCCATAGAATACGACAGTCGTATCGGGTGTGATGCCGATGCGGCCCGCCAGCGATTCAAAGCCGGCCTTGTCCAGATAATCGCGGCGGAGTGGGTCATTGAGGTCTTTGACCCAATCGACTTCCACGGCGCCTGGTATGTGTCCACTGGGGTAAAGCAGGGGGTCTTCGTTGGATTCAATAACCCGTACCTTGTCGTCGTTCAAATGCTCGGCGACCCAATCGGTTGAAACAAGTTTGTCTGCATGGGCATAGCCACGACTGCTGATGTCGCTCATTCACTGCTCCTTATCTA
>DAOUKA010000440.1:0-2123 GCA_034421915.1 Anaerolineae bacterium | reverse complement strand
GCTTTATTATTTTTGCCCTACCTCCCTGTTCTGATTTTGGGGATGCGGCTTGCTGCCGAGAAAGTTCAGGTAACAAGCACTGCGGCCTCGCCTGCCGAGTTAATCCTGGCCTTCTTCCATTTGCTGGCAAACGGCGCCGAAATCCTGCTGGTTTTGTTCGTGGGCATGTTAGCCTTCGCCCTTTGGCGCAAGCGGAATGCTGCCGCCATCAAGTTCATGCTGATACCGCTAGCGATGATGAGCTTGATTGTGCTGCTCAATGAGGCGGTTGGCTTAATTCCCATCAATCGGATGCGCTATTTTCTGATATTGTGGATTCCTTTCATGCTTCTGTTTGCCTATGGTCTGAGCGCGATGCCACGCTGGGCTTGGGTGACAGCGCTGTGCCTGCTGTTATGGTGTGTGGCAGGTCATCAGTTTTATCACTCAGACGACATACTCGATTATGTTGGGGGTATGGCTCACTCACGCGAATATCCGCCTTTGCAAGATTATGTGTATCATCTTCAGGGGGAGGTGCGCTCGGAGGATCATCTACTGGGTTTTACGATTGAAGATCGCTTAGATAAAGTTCTTCGGCTTGGAAAAAGCGACGCTGATTTTTACACCGAATTGCATCTGGGTATCGATGGCGCATTTATTCGACAGGGCGCGTTTGGAGATTGGCTGGCGAGGGACATCAGGGATAAGATCGATGGTCAGCCCTATCTGTTGCTTGCCTATGACCCACAGAATACACCGACTGGGAAACTCGAAAAAGTTCTAAATGCGATTCAGGCGGATTATGTCGCCTGTGATGTGATTGTGGATACACCGAATGTATTTGTGCAGCGTTATGTCAATCCAGTTCTCGATTGCGAGCGGGAAGAATATGTGCCCATTGCGTATGACAATGGGATTCAGGTAGTTGACCGCTTTGCCCGCTATGTCCCCGAGGCGGAAGTCCTGCAAATCCTGACGGGCTGGGAAGTCGCGGATGAAGCCTTGCTGGACGAATACAACGTCTCGATGCAGATTCTCACCCCTGACTGGCAGAATGTACGACAGGAAGATCGGTATCTGTATGATGACATACTCAAGTGGAATGTGATTGAACTGTCAGCTGCGGGGCTGCCAGCAGGGGATTACCGCCTGATGATGATCTTGTATCATCGTGATACCGGCGAAAAGGTCGAGGGTGTTGACCTGATAAATGGCGAAGCTGGCAAGATATTACCGATATTGACATTTACAGTCGAAGCCTGATGTATGAAGTTTGAAATGATGAAAGCGAAATGGCGCACCTTGAATGATAGCATGATCGGCAATAGGTCTGACTGGATGCTGATGACGCTGGTTTTGCTGCTGGTCTTTGCATTTGGCGTACAAGGTTTGAATGCGTACCCTATTTGGACGGATGAATTGTACTCGGTCTCGAATATGGGAGCTTTTGATGGACCTTACAGCCCGACACAGGTCATCCACTCAGTGGCTGATAATTTCCCGGATCATGTGCCGCTCTTTTTCTTGCTGGGCGCTGGCTGGGCGCAGCTGGCGGGCTGGTCGCAGTTTGCCTTGCGCCTGTTTTCGGTTTTGGCGGGTGTGCTGATGACTGCTTGGCTCTACCGCTTTGGGACAGATGTTTTTAACCGCCGCACCGGTCTGGCGGCGGCGGCATTGACAGGAACATCCGCCTACATAATCTTGTATGTTCATAATTTTCGGATGTATCCGCTGCTGCTGATGTTCGCTGTTATGCACAGTTGGCTGTACTGGCGGCTGGCTCATGGACATCGGGCAACGCGCCTGACCTGGTGCTTGTTTGTGACAACGCCCGTTGCTTTGGTCTATACGCACATCTTTTCACTTCTCTGGTTTGCGGGGCTGGGGATTTATCATCTGCTGTTGGTGGCGAAGTCGCGCCGCTGGTTGCAGGTTGTGTTGGGCTGGGGCATTGGAGCTTTATTATTTTTGCCCTACCTCCCTGTTCTGATTTTGGGGATGCGGCTTGCTGCCGAGAAAGTTCAGGTAACAAGCACTGCGGCCTCGCCTGCCGAGTTAATCCTGGCCTTCTTCCATTTGCTGGCAAACGGCGCCGAAATCCTGCTGGTTTTGTTCGTGGGCATGTTAGCCTTCGCCCTTTG
>DAOUKA010000439.1:0-8760 GCA_034421915.1 Anaerolineae bacterium | reverse complement strand
GCGTTTCAAACGAACAAACGCGCCCAGGATTATATCGCGCTGGCGAAACTGGTCAATGAATACGCATTTGATGCCGTCAGCGTCTACTGTGATGCGCCCTTCCATCCCAGCTATGCCCCACTGATGCTGATGGCGCCCCACATCAAGCGGGCGCGTGTGGGGCCGGCGGCAGTGCCGCCCGCTCGCATCCACCCGCTTGACATCGCGGCGCAAACGGCTTTGCTGGCAGATATGGCACAGGGCGGTGTCTATATCGGGCTGGCGCGGGGCGGCTGGTTATCCGAGCACGGAATCACCGAGAGCAAGTCTGGCATACAGGCTATTCGGGAATCGGTCGAGATTATTCGGCGGCTACTGGAGGGCGAATCGGCTGCCTTTACGGGGCAGGTTTATCAGATTGCCGAACATGTGCGGGCGCCCTACCCGCTGCCAGCCGATGACATCCCGTTTCTGATAGGCACTTGGGGCAAGAAACTGGCTGCTTTGGCAGGCGAACTTGCCGATGAAGTCAAAATCGGCGGCTCTGCTAATCCGAATGTGATTCCAGTGATTGCGGATTATATTGCCGTTGGCGAGGAAAAAGTCGGGCGGGCGCGCGGGAGCGTTAGCGTGGTCATTGGCGCGGTCTCGGTGATTGATGCAAACCGAGAACGCGCTCGCTGGGCAGCACGCAAATCCGTATCTCTCTATCTGCCGATTGTTTCCCGATTGGATCCTACACTGGAGATGGACCCCGAACTCATGGCACGGGTGCAGGCGCAGGTTCGCGCTGGCGAAAACAGCAAAGCCGCGCGGCTCATATCGGATGACATCCTGGAACGGTTTGCCTTTGCTGGCAATGCCGTTGACATCATCGCACAGTGCGAGCGGCTGTTTGAGGCTGGCGCCCAGCGGATTGAATTCGGCACGCCGCACGGCGTACAGGAAGCGGCGACCGGCATTCGACTTATCGGTCAAGAAGTTATTCCAGCGCTGGGGTCTTATTTATCAGGTTAATGACATTTTGCCATGTCCTTCGTTAGCGGTTATACTTTTTGTTATCGCTTATGAAACAACAATTTTATTTATGAAAGAGGTGACTCGATATGAATCAGAAAATGGTATCTGTCATACTCATCGTCCTGATGACGATGATCTTCGGCATGGGCGTGCAGGCACAGGACGACACCGAAATTTACGTTCTCGGCGTCGCACAGCCCTTCACTGGCTCGCTGGGGACCTTCGGCGAAGACTTTGCACGCGGGATTGAACTGGCTGTGATGCAAATGAATGCTGAACTGGAAGCAGCTGGCTCCGCCATTCGGTTTGAAATCGCCAGCGCCGACACGGAACAAACCCCCGAAGGCGCGGCGCGTGCGGTTCAGACAATTGTACAAACCACCGGCGCCCAGGTGATTATCGGACCCTTGACCACCAGCGAGGTTCTCGGCGCCAAGCAGTTTGCCGATGAAAACGGGGTGGTATTGATTGCACCAGCTTCAAGCGGGACAGCCGCTTCAATTCCTGACGACAACATCTTCCGAGTCATCAACCCGCCGGATGTATTTTCAGCAAAAGCCTATGCCAAGCTGGCGCATGACCGCAACTATAAAAATGTGGTGATATTGCACATTGACGATCCTTTTGGCAATGGCATGGTCGCCGGTTTTACCAGCAATTTCCAGGCAGCAGGTGGCGGTGAAGTAGTCAGCTTTGGTTATGCTCCGAGTCCCGCCGATTTATCAAGCGAGGCCGCTGCAATCAGCGCGGCAATTGCGGGCCTGGGCGATGATACCGCCTTCTTCTGCATCTGCTTTCTGGGTGATGGCCAACTGTTCTTGCAGGTGGCGCAGGTTGACCCGATTTTGAGTGCGGTTGAATGGATGGGGGCTGAAAACATGGCCACCGACACCATACTGCAAGATGAAGGCCATGCACAATTATTGGCAAATGCCAAATTTGTCTCGGTATCTTCCGCAAGCACATCTACGCCATTAACCCCTATGTTTGTGAATGATTTTACCGAAGCCTATGACAAACCGCCGGGGCCGTACACCAATTCTGCCTTTGATGCAGCAAATATCGGCATGTTGTCCATGCTCGCTGCTGGCAACGACGGAGATGCGGTGAAGTCCATGCTGCCATTCATCTCCAGCCATTATATCGGCACAACCGTTCAGGCATTCCTCGATGAAAATGGCGACCAGGCGATTGCGCTTTACGGGATTTATCAGGTCAACGCCGAAGGAACTGCCTTTGAGGAAATCGCTGAATACAACGGCTCGAATGACGCACTCACTTATAGCAACTAGGAAATGCAGGGGCGGCTCGGCAGGCCGCCCTTTCCTTGTCTTTTGGTTGCTTGCGCGATGATTGCAAGGCGATGTTATGCCACCCACATTGTTGATGAACTCCATCGTCAGCACGATTCAAATCGGAAGTTTGTATGCGCTGATGGCATTGGGTATTACGCTGACCTTCAGCGTGATGAAGCTGCCGAATTTTGCCCATGCCGAGTACATCACGGTCGGCGCATATACCGCGCTCATCGTATCGCTAAACGGGTCAATCCATCCGCTCGTGATTCTGATGGCGGCTTTCGCTGTCGGCGCGCTGGCTGCCCTCACCAGTCATCTGCTGGTGTTCAAACCCCTGGAAAAACAAAAGGCATCCTTTTATACCCTGCTGCTGGCATCGTTTGCCATTGGCCTGATTATCCGCTATATCCTCTTCATCATTGCCGACCAGTTTTCCCTGTTTGATACGCGCATCAGGATTCCGCTGGAAATCGTCTATCGGAGCGAGACAGTTATCCTGACAAATATCTTCATGTGGGTCGTACCGACCAGCATTTTATTGGTGATTCTGCTTACCCTGCTGCTCAATTACACGCCCCTGGGACGCGAAATGCGTGCCCTGGCAAACAATATCCATCTGGCGCGGGTCATCGGCATCCCCGTCGAACGGGTCAAGAATAACACCTGGCTGTTGGTCGGCGGGCTGGCAGGGATTGCCGGGGGGCTTTGGGGCTTGAATACCTCGGTGAGTCCCTTGACGGGCTGGGTGGCAATCCTGTCAGTCTTTGCGGCGGCAATCCTGGGAGGACTTTCGAGTTTTTCGGGTACAATTTTGGGTGCTTATGTGGTCGCCTTCTCGGAAAACACGGTCATGCAATTTCTGAACTTTTATCTGGATGTCGATTTCGCCTTCAAGCCAGCGATTCCCTTTATCATTATCATCGCGGTTCTGCTCATCCGTCCGCAAGGCTTCACCCAACTCTTTTCGCGGGCTGGAGCGTTTAAGCGATGATGAACATCGATATTGTTGCCACCGCCATTGCCCTCTTGACCCTATTTGGCATTTATTCCCTGATGGCCATCAGCCTCAACCTGCAATATGGCGTCGCTGGTGTCCCGAACTTTGGGCAGGCGTTGTTTGTGTCAATCGGCGCTTATGTCACCGGTGTGACCTATACGCGCCTGCTGCCCCTGCTCGCTGGCGCTGAGGTGATTCACCCCTGCGGAAACAGCCTGGGGCCCGCCTTGCAGCTGCGCTCCGAGATTATGGCGACGCAGCCCTTGGCCGGCTTCCTGAACCTGACGCTGACCTTGGTCATTGCGGCGCTTATCGGTGGTTTGCTTGGCTTTGCTGTATCGTATGTTACCCTGCGCCTGAAACAGGAGTGGTATCTGGCATTGGTCTTGCTGGTTGGCGGCGAGATTGTACGGATTGTCGTGCGTGGTGCTGATGACTTGATTTGTTCGCACAATGGCATCTCCGGCATTGCGGGCCCCTTCTATTATCTGGATGATGCCCGCACAAGCGCGGTGCTGTTTATGCTGCTGGTCTTGACCCTGGCAGTCATTGCCTACCGCTATAGTGAAAGGCTGGTTCGCTCGCCTTTTGGGCGGATGCTGAAGGGCTTGCGGGAAAATGAAGAGGTGACGCGCAGTCTGGGCAAGAGGATTTCGCTGGCGCGGGCGCAGATTATGTTGATTGGCTCGGTGATTGCCGCCGTCGCTGGCGTGCTGTTTGCGCTGAATACCGGCTTTGTCAACACCAATGATTATGTCGTGACCCTGACGCTGGATGTCTGGGTGATGGTGGTGCTGGGCGGCTTGGGCAATCATCGCGGCGCTCTGCTCGGTGCGGCGCTGATTGCAATGCTTGACCGCTTTACACAGGTGGCGGCGATACAACTGAATATGAGCGGCTTCCCGATTGAGTTTAATTATGTGCGCTTTATCCTCTTCGGTGTCATTCTTCTGCTTATGCTGCGCTTCCGACCGCAAGGCCTGCTGCCGGAATCTCCCCTGACGACCCATGCCCATACGGTGCTGCGAGACAAAAAAAGGCGGCGCTGATGCCCTTGCTGGAACTCAAGAATGTCCGCAAAGATTATGGCGGCTTGCGTGCGGTGGATGATGTCTCCCTAACGGTGGCGGCAGGAGCGATTGTCGGCTTGATTGGTCCCAACGGCTCCGGCAAGAGCACCTTGCTTCATCTGATTGCCGGCACCAGCGCCCCGACAAAAGGGCAAATCTTCTTTGATGGCAGCGACATCAGCGGCTTGTCTTCGGATCAGGTTTTCCAACGGGGAATCGCCAGAGGCTATCAAGACCCCTCACTCTATTTCAAGATGACGGTTCTCGATAATGTCTTGCTGCCAGTCAAGGGGCAGCGCGGGGAGCATCCCTGGTATGCGCCCTGGCGGCGGTGCTGGCAAGAGGAAGAAGCCACTCATGCCAAAGCAGCGGGTGATGTTCTGGAACAAGTGCAGCTGCTGGCGCATTATGACAAGCTGGCTTCGGATTTATCGGGCGGGCAGATGAAACTGCTGGGGCTTGCCCGCGCCTTGATGGGCAAGCCACGACTTTTGTTATTGGACGAACCGACCGCCGGGGTGGCGCCGAAGCTAGCATACAAGATTTTTCAGCAGATTGCCCGCCTGCGTGCTGAGTATGGCATTACCTTTTTGATCGTTGAGCATCGACTGGAGATTTTGCTGGATTTTGTCGATTATGTGTATGTCATGCACCTCGGCAATTTGCTAACAGCTGGCACCGCCGCTGAAATTGCGAATCATCCGACTGTGCGCGAAGTCTATTTTGGAGATTAGTCCGCTCGGCGGGAGCAAGATGTAACAAGAGAAAGCCAATGATTAGGGTCGAATCGCTGACAGCAGGTTATGGCAAATTGGAAATTTTACAGAACCTCAGCCTGATATTTGCTGAACGGCAATTCACGGCAGTGCTGGGACCCAATGGCTCGGGCAAGAGTACGCTGATGAAGTCGATTATGGGCGTCACCGACATTTTTGACGGCTCGATTCGCCTGAAGGAACAAGAACTCATCGGCCTGCCGACGGAAGAGATTTCCAAGCTGGGGCTTGCCTATGTCCCTCAGCGCGACAATGTCTTCACCGATTTGACAGTGCTGGAGAATTTGCAGCTGGCGGTGCGTCGCCTGAACCACGCTGAACGTCAAGCCGCTCTGGATGAGGTGCGTGCGCTGTTCCCCCTTCTGGAGCGGCGCAGCCGCCAGAAAGCTGGGCAACTCAGCGGCGGCGAGCGTCAGATGGTGGCGATTGCGATTGCCTGGCTTGGTCGTCCCAAAATCATGCTGCTGGATGAACCGAGCGCGGGGCTGGCGCCGGTGATTGTCGGCGAGGTATTCGGTGTCTTGCAGGTCTTGAGCGGGCAAGGCATCACGCTGGTGGTGGTCGAGCAAAATGCGCGGCGCATCCTGCAATACTGCGATTATGCCTTTGTCCTGCGCGAGGGGCAGCTGGCATTTGAAGGCACAGCGGCTGCCTGCCTGCATGACGAGGAGATGATTAAGGGGTATCTTGGCTTCCACTGAACGATGCTTGACCGACCTGCAAGGCCTCCATCGCCTGCCGAAGCTGTCCTTCAATGCGGGTGGGCTGATGAGTCTTGCGATTGACAAAGACATGGACAAAATAACCGACAGCCGCCGGTTCCTCGTCACTTGCCTCGAAGATGCCGACCTCATAGCGCACGCTGGAATTGCCCAGCTGACTGACCCGCAGGCAGGCATCCACCACCGCCGGAAAATGAACGGGCTTGAGGAATTGACAATGGGTTTCGACCGCAAAGCCGACTGATTCGCCGGCGCGATAATCGAGCCCGCCCTGCTCCATCAGATAGCCGTTGATAACGGTATCGAAAAACTCGTAATAGATGACATTGTTGATATGATGATAGACATCGTTATCGCGCCAGCGCGTGGGAATTTGGCGGCGATGCTGATAATGTTCACGGCGTTCTTGCTTTGGGTCTCTGCCAGACATCTTACCTTGCTGACTGGTCTTCTTTCAAATCCAGTGCCAGTGAATTGATGCAGTAGCGCAAGCCAGTTTTGTCGCGGGGACCATCGTCAAAGACATGCCCAAGGTGCGAATCACAACGATTGCAAACCACTTCGATGCGGCGCATCCCGTGGCTAAGGTCTTCAAGCAGGGCGACCTTGCCTTTGTCGATAACATCCCAGAAGCTGGGCCAGCCGCTGTGCGAATCATATTTGGCAGTTGACGAAAACAATTCCTGACCGCAAGCGGCACAGACATACACCCCTGCTGTCTTGCAATGGACATATTTGCCGCTAAAGGGGCGTTCGGTCGCTTGCTGACGCAATATGGCAAATCGTTCCCGGCCGAGTTCCTGCCGCCATTCTTTGTTAGGCTTCACAATTTTTTCTGCCATTCTGGCTTAACCTTTCCCTTACATGAACAAACCCATATTAACCGACAAGTATAAGAAGAGCATTGCGCCGACATCAACATGATGATAGAAGCGATTCTAACCCTCGTTAGTTGGGCGCACAATCGGTAAGGTCATAATATCGCCCTCTGCGTCCACCAATTCGCTCCATACCCACAAGAGTCTGCCGCCCTCGATAAACTGCAGCCAGTTGCCCTGGTTGTTGCGTCCCTGCAATTCGATACGATCCCCGAGGAATTTGGAATCAATGACATCGAAGTTCACGGAGGGTCCGTAGCGGATATTCACATTGTCGGCGTTAATGACGCCGGGCAGCGGCAGCCGATGCTCAAACCAAAGCTGATAGCTTCCTGCCCAACGCGGCACCAGATTAAAATAGGTCTTGCCGGGCGCGAAAACAAATTCAATGTCGCTGGCATCAAAGAAACGCAGTTCGCCATGTGGCGCATCGCGTCGCCAATAACCGTCGACATATTCGCCATCGCGGAGCAAAATGGCGCGACCGCTCCCCAGCAAAGGGACATCAAAAGCGGAATTGACGGTGCCCCAATAATTTTCGCGGACATAGGGCTGTTCATTATGAGGGGCTTCCAGAATGACGACATTATCCGCCGTGATGCGCTGATTGCTCTCGGTATCGATATGTGCGATGCCATCTTGTGAGCGCAGCCAGACGCCAGTCTGTGCGTTCCAATCCCATCTGACCTCTGTATTGGCATATTGAATCCCGAAGTGATGAATTGGCACATCAAGGTGGGGCGAAACAGCATCGAAGACCATGCCACGGATGACTTGCGGGCTGGTGTCGCGCCTAAGGGCTTCGGCAAGCCAGCGCAGCTCCGACAGATTGCCAAACAGGCTGTATTCCAGTCTCCCACTGATGCTCAAGGGGTCGCGGCAGAGTGCCGGGCAAGGCCCCGCATCCGAGATGACATAGGGCAAAATATCCCTCTGTCGATACATAGCTTCTTCGGTGCCAATGGACATGCCCGATGTCACCAGCAGGGCCTTGTAATTACGTATCAGGGTAAAATCGGCAAGTCGGGCGCTGCGTATCGGTCCGACTTTGATGGGGTCATTTGACCAATAAACGGCAGCGAAGCGCGTAATGCCACCCCACAGCAAAATCTCCCAGACAATATCCGCATCCGGCAAGCCGCGCTGAAGCCGTCGGGTTTCTGGCGGTGAATTGATAATTTTGACAATCACCGGGCGGCGGTTGAGATTTTGAGGCTCAGCGACCGCAAGTCCAGTGAGCGGGTTGATGCCATGATAAGGCGGATTTTGTGCCGCAATCGGAGACGCAAGCAGCAGCAAGAGCAGGCTGATATACAAAATACGCATAGGCGGTCTCATCTATCTGAAGTCAGTCAAAACATAGTATGATTGTAACAGACTCAAGGCTGAATTGCATGGTGCTGCTTTATTGAATTGACATAATCATGTAAAATGAATCTGTCCATTTGTCCAGGAATCCACTATGGAGCATACCGCTATGGCAACGACAGAACATACAATTAACGATGCACTGGCGGAATTGCTGCGAAAGACACGTTACGCTTGGCGTGATTCGCGGATAGTGCGAGCCGAAAACACCGGGCTATTCAAAGAGTCTAATATCCGCCCTGACATATTAATTGCAGAACCCAACACCTCGCCGGTCGTGATCGAAACCGAAGTGCTACCAGCAATCACCGTTGAAGCGGAAGCTGTATCACGTCTCGGAGAAGAGCTAAAGGCAGGGCAGCCCATATTGTCTTCCCTCGCCATTCGCCTGCCGCAGCGCCTGCGAGAAAAACAGGGAAATGCGCTCAAAAAGGAACTGGAAAGCGCAAGCGATTTCGAGTTCGCCCTGTACACAGGCAAAAATAGCACCTCTTACACACGCCGCCCCCATGAGGGTTGGCTCATTGGAAACTTGACTGACTTGTCCCTTCTGGCACAATCAGCAGCGATACCGCCTCATATTATTGATTTGGCGGCAGAGGTGCTGGTTAGCGGCGTGAATGAAGCCGCATTTATATTAGAGAATATGGCG
>DAOUKA010000438.1:0-5614 GCA_034421915.1 Anaerolineae bacterium | reverse complement strand
AATGACCAGACGCAGTTGACGCGCGGGGTCGGTGAAAGAGCCGAGAATGCGGGTGTGGAAGGTCATTTGATATTGAAAAACAAGGACTTGCCCATCGCGGAAGAGGGTCAGCGCCTTGTATGTCATCTGCTCCAGGGTCATGGTGCTTTGCGCATTTTCATAAAATGCGCGGAATGATTCCAGCGGGGTGGATTCTTGATTGTGGAAAGTCAGCAAGCGGTGCATTTGGTCGAAGTTCTGCGCTTGCCAGGCATCAAGATAGAGACGGGCGACCTGTTGGGCAGATTCAAAATCGTCAGCCGATGTCAGGGTAGGCGGCTGGGTTGGCAGCGGCGCGGCCTGCTGGGCGGCCTGTGGACGGCATCCAGCGACAATGGCGATGACAAAAATGAAAAAAAAACCGAATTGACGCAAAATGACCTGCTTTTCAAAATAATCTGAAAGCACATTATACCCGAAACCCACTAACCGCCAGTGTTTTCCCAGCCGTCCATCCGTATTGTCACTCGTTGCGGATAGCCATCGCCAACGAACTCCGCCAGATTCCGACCCTGCTGTCCTTCAAAACGGGTGGAGACTTCAAAGCGGTCGGGATTGACCCATATTTCGTAGGTATAACCATAGCGCAGGGCATCAAAATAACCGACGCTTTCTTCCATGACCTCGGCTGTGCAGGTACCGCCAGCTATCGGACATCCCGACAGACTGTCGCGCGATCCAAACAGGATGCGTTCAGCAGATACGCGCTCCATCGGCTCAGCTTCAACGTAGTAAAAATCCCAGCTGAGGTCGTGAACTTGCCAGCGCTGCCTGTCGGGATTAAAGACTTCGAGCGTGGTGTGTTGTGACAAATAGCCGGGTACAGGACTGTAGAGAAAGACCAGCCGGCTTTCGATGCCCAACTCTTGCAGGATGGTGAGCATGGCAGTGGAACGCCCGTCACATTGCAGCAAGGGCTGTTCTTCGCTGTTGTCCTGTGCATAGTTGAACATCAGGTCAATCGCATCGCTGTAATCGGCATGATAAGACTGCTGCTCATCAGGGATGCTGTTGGTCTGTATAAAGCGATGCACGGCATCAATTGTTTCAGTGGCGCTCAAGTTCAAATCATGGAAATATCGGGCGGCAGCCGACATATCGGCATAATCTCGTGTCGGAATGCTGAAGCGGCGCACACGCTGCAATTCAAACTGCTCGCTCCAGGCACTGCCCATACTCTCAAATGCGCCATCCGCGTTGACATTCACAACCGCAACCTGCCAAAAATAGTTGCCAACCGCCACACTGAAGCTGTCGATAGTGTCCTGTACCGACAGGCTGTCATCAACTGTCCATATTTCCTGATAGGGCTTGTCTTTTGCCCAGACGCGGATAGCATAGCGCTGGGTATCGCTGAGTTCGGGTGTCCATACCCATTCCAGCCACAAGTCGGATTCCACAAATTCACTGCCGTTTTCGGGGACGATGAGCTTTGGTGATGTTTGTGCGGGGGGGGGGGCTTTGCTTTTGGTGTTGTGGTACTTGCAGATTGTGATGCAGAGCCGAACAGATAACCGCCGATTCCCGTGGCTGCGATTAGAATGATCATGACAAGCGCGGTTTTCAGGTTCATCACGCAATCGGCACCATGTGAATCACGGTAACGCCGGCGCCGCCTTCGTTATGGCGCCCTGGCGTCACCTTGCTGACCAGGCTGTGATGATTCAGATATTGACGCACCGCCTGACGCAGGCGCCCCGTCCCCTTGCCATGGATAATCCGCCCGAAAGGCAAACCAGCGGTATAAGCCGCGTCAACATAACGATCCAGGATTTCCAGGGCCTCTTCGATGCGCTTGCCGCGAATATCAAGCTCCATGCCCGGCGATTCGACGACTGGCGGCAGGGCATCGGGGGGTTCGTACTGACGGACATGGCCGCGTTCTTTGGCGCGTTTTTCGCTGCGGCTGCGGCGGCGCATGTCCTTGTATTTGGCACGTACCCGCAGCGAGCCGACCTGTACCTGCGCCTCTTTGCCGTCCAGTTCAGCGATGATGCCCTCGGCATTGAGCGTATCCAGAAAGACGGTATCGCCCACCCGCGGCAGCCAATCCACATCCTCAAGCTGCTGGACTTCGCCTTCATCCAGTGGGGTTTTTGTCCAGTTTGCCATCTTTTCGGCGGCGGCTTGCAGGGCATTCAAAGTGGCGGCCGGCAGGCCGGCGGTTCGCAGTTCGTTGCGCATTTTGCGCAGTTCCCGGTTGAAATCAGACAGGTCTTCTTCGGCATGGCGGCGGGCGGCGCGAATCACATCGCGGCGTTCATCCTCGATTTGGTCAAGCCGAACCTGCAAGGCATCGCGCTGCTCGGAAAGCTGCTCGCGCAAGTGACTGATTTGGGTATGCTGCTCGTGGATTTCGGCGCGGGTTCGCTGAATCTCGTCCAGCAAATCATCCGCCGCCAATTCTTCGGTGGCGACCATGCCGCGGGCGTCCTGGATGATGTCCGCGCCCAAACCCAAACGCGAGGCAATGGCAAGCGCGTTTGAACGGCCTGGCACGCCAAGAATCAGGCGATAGGTCGGGCGCAGGGTCTCCAGGTCAAATTCGACGCTGGCATTGCGCAGGCCTGGCGTCTCGACAGCGTAGACCTTGAGTTCGGGATGATGCGTGGTCACCAAGCTGGTGACCGGGCTGTTCTTCAGGCGATTGAGCAGGGCGCGTGCCAGCGCCGAGCCTTCTGCCGGGTCTGTCCCCGCGCCCAGTTCGTCCAGAATCACCAGCGAGCGGCGGTCGCATTTGTCCAGAATGTCGATGATGTTGGTCATGTGCGACGAAAATGTGGACAGCGACTGTTCGATGCTCTGCTCGTCGCCAATATCGGCAAAGATGCCCCGAAACACCGAGATGGCGGCTTCCTCCGCCGGCAGATGCAAGCCGCACTGCGCCATCAATGTCAGCAGCCCGGCTGTCTTGAGCGCGACGGTCTTGCCGCCGGTGTTCGGCCCCGTGATGACCAATACCCAGGTGTCTTCGTCCAAGCTCAAATCGAGCGGCACGACATGACCCTTGAGCAAGGGGTGACGGGCTGCTTTCAGATGAAGAGTGCTGCCGGGATGATGCTGGCTGGCAGGGTCTTGGCTGATGGGCACCATTTTGGGCTGAATGGCATGATGATCCAGGGCATAGCGAGCTTTGGCAAAGGTCAAATCAAGATAACCGAGAAGCTGCACGGTGCGGACAATCCGTTCGCTCTCGCCGGCGACCTCGTCGGTCAGGTCTGCCAGAATCCGCCTGATTTCCTTCTCCTCCTCAAGCTGAAGCTCGCGCCACTTGTTGTTGAGTTCGACGGTCTCCAGAGGTTCAATAAACAGCGTCGCCCCCGAAGACGAGGAGTCATGCACAATCCCCTTGATTTTGCCTTTGTATTCGGTTTTTAGGGGGATGACATAGCGCCCGCTGCGCATGGTGATGATGGCTTCCTGCAATTTGACCTGATTGCTTTTGTTGGTAATGATGCGGTTGAGCCTGTTTTGCAGGCGCTCGAACGCAATTTTAAGGTCGCGGCGAATAATCGCCAGCCGTGCGCTGGCGGTATCCTTGATTTCGGCATGGTCATCGACCGCTTTTTCAATCGAGCTTTGCAGTTCGCGGCATTCTTCAATATCGCCCGCCAGTTCGGAGAGCAGCGGAAAAGTCGCTGTCATTCGCCCCAGGGTGCGCTTGAGCGTTGTGCCGCGCCGCAGGGTGTACCGAATATCAAGCAGAATGCTCGGCTCGATGATCACAGCCCGCTGCGCCTGGATCACCGGTTCGCGGACATCGCGCACCCCTTGCAAATTGACATTGGCTTTCTCTTCCAGCAAGGTGACGGCTTCGGCAGTCTCGCGCTGCCATAGCTGAACTTCTTCCACTTCAGTCGAGGGATACAATTCGATGGCGAATTCGGCGCCAGCGCCAAAGGTGGTATAACCCGACAGGTCTTGCAGGATTTTGTGTAATTCCAGGGTAACGATGGTTTTTTCGCTGATCATCTTGGGTTTGCTCGTATCTTTGATGATTGCATTCCGTGAAGAAGCGGCAGCCATTGTATTGCATTCGCCGCCAGATGTCAATGAAGCGATGTTAATGGATAAGAAAGGGTCATAACATAATTTGAAGTTTCTCTAAAGTCTGTCATTCCCCTTGGCTTTCCTGCCAGCGCCGGGCGAATTCGTCCAGCACGCGGCGCTGTTCGTCGGTCAAATGGACGAAAGGGCGCACTTTTTTGATTTGCCGCAAGGCATCCTCTGCGGACAGTCCGCTGGCTATCAGGCATGCGGCGGTCATGGTCGGCGCACGCCCGACGCCCACGCCGCAATGGATATACACCTTGCCGCCACGGTTTATCTCATCACGGACAAAAGCGGCGCCGCGCATCAAATCCGTTAGGGTCGGCGGGGTATTGTCCACGGTTGCCAGATGCAAATGACGTTCTCCGCCAATCCCCTTTTTCACATCACTGAACTTTGCCTCGCGCAGGTTGACAATGGCGGTGATGCCGACTGCCTGCATGGCGCGGCAGCCCCGCGAATGATGCTGCCCGCCAAGAAACAGCTGTGGCGTAACCTGGCTCAATTTCCACAAGGGCGCGCCGCTCACTTTGCGGTGACCCTGGTCGATAAAACGCAGCGCAACCGCGACTGGACCCGTCTTTGCCAGGCTGAGGATGCGGCTGAAATGGCTTGGCTTGGCTGTCCTGCTCATGGCTGCCTTTCATATCGATTCATCGCATTATAGCA
The DNA here is from genome assembly GCA_034421915.1 of Anaerolineae bacterium. GTDB lineage: Bacteria > Chloroflexota > Anaerolineae > Aggregatilineales > Phototrophicaceae > UBA6055. Next base: position 856 of record DAOUKA010000438.1, on the reverse strand, counting down.
TATCCGCAAGGGTGATGAATTTACCACAGAGGCACAGAGGAGAGTTGTTTGAGAGTGCCTTCGCGCCCCTGTGGTGAAAAAGTTCCCTTCTGCCTAGCCCGCGCCCCGCCTTTGTGCTACCTTACAGCCTACCGCCTCACAAGGAGAAGGACCAACCATGACCCTGATGAAACGTCTGGCTCTTTTTGCTCAACCCCTGCTTCGTTTCCCCTATATCTTGCACACGCGGCGCAACCACGGACTGGAACACGCCACCATTCATATCCTCGGTCGGAGTCGATACAGGCTCTCCGGGCGCAGCCATGACAGGGGCTTTATCTTATATGGAACAGTTCCCACCGAGCAGGTCGAAAGCGCCGTGCAAGAGGCCTTGCGGCGGCTGAAAGTCGGCGAACACAAGCTGGCAGTTCATCCAAATTGCGGCACGAACCTGGTCGCATCCAGCTTTCTGGCGACGCTGCTCGCCTGGCTTGGCTTTGGCGGGCGCAGCTGGCGGCGCGGCTGGGAACGTTTCCCGATGATGATGGTATTGATGATGAGCATCGTCCTGTTTTCGACACCGCTTGGCTTGAGCCTGCAAAAACACTTCACGACCGAAGGCGAGCTAGGTGATATGGAACTGATTAGCGTCACGCCCGAAACCGTGTCCATTCCCTTCAGCCGCCGTCAACTGTCCCTCCATCGCATCTTGACGCGGCAGAGTTAATCGTCCCATGAAACCAACGCCGGCCTTTTATATTTTTCATGGAGATGACGACATCAGCCGCGAGCAGGCATTGGGCAGAATGCGGGCGGCGATGGATGACGATGGCGGCCTCAACCGCTCTGAATTTGACGGGACGCTGACCCCAGTGCC
>DAOUKA010000437.1:0-5699 GCA_034421915.1 Anaerolineae bacterium | reverse complement strand
GGCTCGACGATGAGCAGGATGTCCTCGCGCGAGGTGTAATGCGCGCCCAGCTGCGCCCGTTTGCGCGGGTCGAGGCTGCGCTCAAACAGCGTGCCGAAGATAGACGGCTCAATCGCCTCCCAATTCAGCTTGGCGGCTTTCTCCAGTTCGGTCAGCGCCTCGCTGGAAAGTTCCTCCACCGCCACATCATCAAAGAGCGTGCCGTTAAAATAGGGGATGTCGTACATCAAAAAGTCGCCGCCATCCGCCATCGCCTGAAACAAATCGCGCATATATTTTGTGAACAGATCCGGCCGGCGGCGCGCCTGCCGAATGGTATGGGTCACAATCCTTTCCTGCGTCTCGGCGGCAATCGGCAGCAGACCGACATCTTCGGCAAACAGACAAAAGACCAGCTTGGTCAAAAAATGGGCGATGCGCTGGGGTTCGGCGGCCCAACTGCGCATATTGTCGGCAATCAGACGAAAGACCTCGGCGGCTTCGGCCGTGACGCGCGCCGTGTTGCGCTGCGGGTGCAGCTTCTGTGGCGCATGGAACATCTGTTGCAGCACCTTGAGCGCCTTCGGATTGCTGGCGATGTCGCTGTGTTTGAAGCCGTAGACGCGCTTTTCGGTATTGGGAAAATTGGTGTGGATTTCCCAGTTGTGGATGTCGGTCACAGCCAGCAGGGGCGGGTTGTTCAGGTTTTCCCGATATTGCAGGAGTTGGTCATAGGCGGCGCTCAGGTCTTTGTATTTGCCGGGCGCCTTGTATTCAATCGCAAAATGCCCTTCATAATACACATCGGCAAATCCCTGTCCGCCACTGTCTTTTTTCAGTGAATGCTCGAACACAATGCCTTGGTCATCATGTCCAACCAGCTTGCACAGGTCAAGGAAGTGCCGTTGATAAACCTGCCGTTCTTTCCCTTTTGCGTTCCGCCACCTGCTCACGAATTCCGGCGGGCTCATTGTGTCGGACATCTTCGTCCTCCTAGTGTGATTGCACAATAAGCGACGAGTATAGCAGTTTTGGCGGGCTGGCGCATTCTGACAGGGTGGCCTTGGCCGTCTTGCGTTAGAATAAAGATATGAAAACCGCGGTCATCGGGTCACAGTTCATCAGGCGGGCATCGCTGTTCATCATCGTCTTGATGAGCGCCTGCGCGGCTGCGCCGGCCTCAGATGTCACGCCGACAGATGCGGACCGGCCGCTGGTGCGCATGACCCTCGTCGACCGCGCGACGTTGGCGCCGACAGCCAGCCCGCGCCATTTCCCGACGCTGACCCCGCAGCGCGTCTGTGCGGGTGCGCCGCCGGCGTTCCTGATTATTCAAGAGCGGGGCCGGGTCATCCAGGATGAAACCCTGAACCTGCGGGCGGGGCCAGGCACAGGTTATCGCAGCCTTGACCGCATCGAGGCGCTGGAGAGCTTTCTGGTGCTGGATGGCGTCCAGTGCAATGAGGGCTATGCCTGGTACAAGGTGGATTATCAGGGTCAAATCGGCTGGATTGCCGAGGGAAACGCGGCGCAATACTTTGCCCAACCGCATTTGCCGGGATGAAAGATGCATCGGGCTTGGCAGGAAGTTGAAAAGCGATGCCATCCGAACGTGAACACACCCCAAGGCATTCCTCAATTTTTACCTACTTCTTATATCCGCTCCCTGCATAACTGTGTTAAAACAGGGGCGTTAATTTGTCAGGCAAAAAGGACAAGCGATGAGCGAACAATTCACATTTCAAGCGGAGACCCAGGAACTCCTTAACATTTTGGTTCATTCCCTGTACACCGAAAAAGAGATTTTCCTGCGCGAACTGATTTCCAACGCCTCGGATGCACTCAATCGGCTGCAATTTGAGATGCTGACCAATGATGATGTCAAAGACCCGCAGGCTGACCTTGAGATTCACATCGCGCTGGATGAGGAGAACAACACCCTGACCATCAGCGACACCGGCATCGGCATGACCCGCGGTGAAATGATTGAGGGGCTGGGCACGATTGCCAAATCTGGCGCCAAAGCCTTTATGGAAGCTATGCGGGACAAATCGGAGCAGGGCGCTGCGGCCGACATCATCGGGCAGTTCGGGGTCGGCTTTTATTCGGCATTTATGGTCGCCCGTCAAGTAGATGTGATTTCACGTTCGTATCGCCCGCAGGCGACAGCCGTCAAATGGTCGGCGACTGGCGGCACCAGCTACACGCTGGAAAATGTCGAAAAAGATCTGCGCGGGACCGAAATCGTCATCCATCTCAAGGACGAGGAAAAAAACTTCACCCGCAGCTATGCGGTGAAGGACATCATCCGCCGACACTCGGATTATGTGGCCTTCCCGATTTATGTTGGCGAGGACGAAGAGCCGACCAACAGACAGCAGGCAATCTGGCGGCGCGGCCCGACCGAAATCGAGGATGAGGAATATGACAGCTTCTACAAGATGCTGACGATGGACTTCAACGGCGCCAGTCATCACATTCACATGCGCGCCGATGTGCCGATGCAGTTTTATGCGCTGCTGTTTGTTCCCAGCGGCGCCCAGACCAATATGTTCAGTCCGCGCAAGGAGCAGGGGCTGAAATTATATGCCCGCAAGGTGCTTATCGAGGAATACAACCGCGACCTGCTGCCGGAATATCTGGGCTTTGTGCAGGGTGTGGTGGACAGTGAAGACCTGCCCTTGAGCATCAGCCGCGAGAGCATTCAGGCGACGCGGGTGATGGCCTCATTGAAGAAGACCATCACGCGCCGGATCCTGTCCGAACTCAAGCGGCTGGTGAAGAAAGACCGCGCGACCTACCTCAAAATCTATGAGGCATTTGGCGGCTATCTCAAGCAGGGCCTGGTCATAGCGGCTGATGACCGCAGCGACCTCGAAGCTCTGATGTTCTTTCAGACGACCCATGATGACGACCCAAAGAATTATCATTCGCTGGACGAATATGCAGAGCGGATGTCGGACAATCAGGACGCTGTCTATTATGTAGTGGCCGATGATTACAACAGCGGGGCGCGCAGCCCGCACCTGGATGCCTTCCGCCAACGGGGGATTGAAGTGCTGTATTTCACGCATCCGGTGGATGCGATGCTGCCGATGGGCATGACGGACTTCAAGGGACACAAGCTGGTCAGCGTCGATTCGGCTGAACTGGACCTGGAGGATGTGGGCGAAGTGGATGTGGCTGAAGACGCGGCTGCGGAAGCTCTGGCGGCAAGCTCCTTTGCCGTGCTCCAAAGCCGCATCAAGGAGACCCTGGGCAATCGGGTGAGTGATGTGCGCGAAAGCAAAACGCTGGTAGGCAGCCCGGCACGGTTGGTTAGCGAAGACGGCGGCGCCAGCCGCGAGATGTTTCGCATCAATCGTCTGCTGGGTGAAAATTATGAATTGCCAGTCAAGGCGCTGGAGCTCAATCCGCGCCACCCGCTGATGCACAATCTTAGCCATTTGATTGCGGACAATGGGGAGGATGGCTTGATTGATGCGGTGGTTGAGCAGGTCTTTGAAACGGCGCTCTTGCAGGATGGCATTCATCCCGACCCCTCTAGCATGGCAGACCGCCTGACCCTGCTGATGCAGGCGGCGACGGGCTCTGCCAGCGCCGACCTGAAATTTGCGGATGTCAAGACGGTCATCGCGGAACCGAAAACAGGGGGCATCGGACTCGATGATATTGAAGATGCCGATTTTATCACGCTTGAGGACGAAGAATCGCAGTAAAAATACAGGAGGTGGCTATGTCTGACTTGAAGACGCAGCGCAATGATGGCGATGTTCGGGCTTATCTGGAGGGTGTGGCGAACCAGCGGCGGCGGGAAGATTCGCTGGTCGTGCTGGACATCATGGGCGAAATCACCGGTGAAGCGGCTGAAATGTGGGGCAGCAGCATCGTCGGCTTTGGCAGCTATCGTTACAAATACGCAAGCGGGCGCGAGGGCGATTGGTTTCTGACTGGGTTTGCGCCGCGCAAACAATCGCTGACGCTTTACATTATGCCCGGTTTTGACAGGTATGAGAGCTTGATGAGCCGACTGGGCAAATATAAAACTGGCAAATCCTGCCTGTATATCAACAAACTCGATGATGTCAATCTGGATGTGCTGAAGGAATTGATTGCGGCGTCGGTTGAGCGGATGCGCCGTTCGGATGCCTAGCAGGGCTTGCAACCGATTCCCTCGATATTCCGTATTGACTGATGAGGCATCTGGCAGAAGGATAATCCGGTGTATAATAGGGATAGATGCGAAACGCAGACCCATGGATCGAATGCGATGGATGGTTTGAAGCTGCTCGGTCAAATCGGCAGGGGCCTTGCCAAGACCCTTGAAGTGGTTGGCCAGGGCATTGGTTTGACGGGCAAAGCGATTAATGATGGTTCAGTTGCAGTGAGGACAGCCATGCCAGTGACAGAAGTGACATCCGTGTTTAATACCACCGACGAGACAATCCGATTTATCAATCAGGAATCCCCGCGGGACAGCAAGGAGATTTTGCCGCAGAGTGCGGTGTCGCTCAAAACAGAAAAGACGGCGGGCGCGTGGGTGCCCTGGTTTCATCCGCCGCGCTTCGTTCCCTTCAATCGGAAGCGCATGGAAGTTGTTGTCGATGATGTCCCCGTGATTTATCTCTGGCAGCGCGATGACCACATCTTCTGGTGCAACCGCCTCGACAGTCAGGGCAATCCCGCCAAAGCCTATCGAGTGCCTGGCATTTCTCATGTTGGCGGCAAACGCATGCTCGTTGTCCGCAATGACCCTGAAAACGGATACAGCGTCTTCTTGAGCGAAAGCGTTGAAAATCCGTAGACCCGCCCGTTTTACCCCCACTCGACTCCCTGCCATTCCGAAGCTGCCTGCTACAGAGTTTGGGGGCGCTTCGCCATTATGTTGGATTCGGAAGGCAATCAGCTTATTCTGGGGCAGGCATTTTAGCTGTGACGGCTGACTGGAATAACGGGGACAGCTTCACGCTGGCGCGGCAGGTCGGGGCAGCGCTGCGCCAAAGCGGGCGGCGAGTCAGCGCCGCCGAATCCTGTACAGGCGGGCTGCTGCTCAGCACCCTGACCGATATAGCTGGCAGTTCGGCTTATGTTGAAGGCGGTTTGGTGACCTATTCCAACGATGCCAAGCGGCGGCTGCTGAATGTACCGCAAGCTACCCTCATCCAGCACGGAGCGGTCAGTGAAGCCACTGCCGCTGCGATGGCTGTCGGGGTGCGCAGGCTCTTTGATACCGATTATGCGCTGAGCGTCACGGGCATTGCCGGCCCAAGCGGGGGGACCGACGAAAAATCGGTCGGATTGACTTATATTGGCTTGGCCGGGCGCGATAATTTGCTCGCTGTGCAGCGATATGACTGGGCTGGCGACCGCATCGAGAACAAAATCGCCAGTGTCAAGGCTGCCTTGACCCTCCTGTTAAGCGTCCTCGAATAATATCCCGCGATAGACCTGCGCCAGTGGCAGGGTGCAGCCAAGCATCTCGAGGGGTATCAGGGCATCCAGATCGGAAAACTGCTGCCAGAGCCAGCCGTCTGGTGTGCGGGTGTGAAGCTCGGCAAAAATGCGGTGCTGATCGATGATGAGAATGCCCTGTATGCTGGGCACAGCCTGATAATAATGGCGTTTGGCAAGGCGGTCATAATCCATCGAAGAGGGCGATGTCACTTCTACGACCAGAATGGGATTGAGCAGGGTAGTGGAGTTGTCATCGTAGGTCGCTT
>DAOUKA010000436.1:0-2541 GCA_034421915.1 Anaerolineae bacterium | reverse complement strand
CCCATATCCTCTATATTTACCACTCCCAAAACTTTCTACCACAGAGACACAAAGGACACAGAGGAAAACCTAATCTTCTATTGCCAAGAACGCAAAAATAGGATATTCTCTAGGTGGCGATGAGTTTTTCATGGCTTTTATTTAGGGATTTCCTGTGGCAGTTCAATGGGCTGCAACCTTCCGCTACCACAGAAAACCGCAAAAATTGGAAAACCATATCGGTTTTCAATTTGAGTATATCCCATTTGGAAGCTCCATGAAACGCTTGCGTGTTTTATCGAATGAGAATTATATGAAAATCAGGTGATAAGTAATGACCGAAAAAAATAAGATAAATCAACCGAGCATGTTGTCGCGTTTTCTCAGAGTTTTGTTCCTGGGCGTTTTGACAGTCGCTGCTGGTGCTGGCTTTTTCATAGTCGCCGCAAATTTTGAACCTTTGACTGAGTTTGTAAGCGAGCTTCTTGCCACGTCAACGTTCACGCCAACTCCAACACCGACCAATACACCGACACCTACGCCGACTAACACACCGACACCGACACCTACCAACACACCGACGGCAACGCACACGCCGACACCTACTAGACTTCCCAAAACGAGCCTGAAGCTGGCATACGCTGTTGCCAATCCAGGTGATGTAAGGCTTGACTACAATCAGAACACAGGCAAAGGGACAGTCAGTTGGAGCGCATCCAACTGGATGCCCGGAACGCCTTCGGACTCCAATGTTATTATCTATGAAGTGTGGTTGATCTATCCCAGCTTCAATGCAGGTCCGTATTCTGTTGAAGAAGGTACATCCATCACTTTCCCCACCCTGAATGCGCATCTCAATGATTGGGTAAAAGTCACAGTTGAGGCTATCGGCATCATCCACATTGGTCAATACCAGTACGAATTCAGGTCAGAGGTTGCCGAAACCTGGTGGGTCAAGCCGACGCCCACGCCTACACTAACCCATACACCAACACCCACTCCGACTAATACCCCCTCGAGGCTGCCCAAAACAGACCCTAGACTGGATTATGCGCTTTCCGCTCCGGACAATGTGGAAGTCAGTTATAATCAATACACGGGTAGCGGGACAGTAAGTTGGCATACACCTACTTGGAAACCCGAAAAACCTTCAGGCGCCGGTAATATAACCTATGAAGTGTCGGTGATTTATCCCGACTCTACTATATCGGGTCCACACGCTACCCAGTCTAAGTTTATCACTTTCCCGGACATGGAAAAATATCTGGCAAATACCTTGAGGTTCAAGGTAACTGCTGTGAGCACCATCCGCGTTGGTCAATATGAATACACATTCCGGTCCGAGGTATCCGAGATTCAGTGGGTAGCGCCAACGCCCACACCTACGCCGACCGACACGTCTACACCCACCAGCACAGCTACACCGACAAACACGTCTACGCCCACGAGTACATTCACGCCGACAAACACACCGACCAACACGCCAACCAATACACCCACGCCGACGAGACTGCCTGATACACACCCGAAGTTGGCTTACTCACTTTCGACTCCGGGCAATGTAAAGGTTACATACAACAAAACAAACGGCAGCGCAAAAGTCAGTTGGCGCGCATCCACCTGGATACCCAGAAAACCTTCGGATCCTGCCGATATTACTTACAAGGTGTCGATAATCTACCCCGAATCCGCGAAAACAGATCCAAGCTCTACTCAAGTTAATTCTGCGACTTTTCGTGGCATAAATAAACACCTTGCCCAAGAGTTGCGATTCAAAGTAGAGGCAGTTGGCACCATCAAAATTGGCCTGCATGAATATACTCTCAAACCGGGTATTGCAGAAATGAGGTGGATAGCACCAACAGCCACATTTACACCAACGCCTTCACCGACGCCGGTCTTTGATGAACGCGCGATTAGAAACGCCGTGAACCAATATACTCGTGATATTCGTATCTTGGATGTCAGTTTTAGCGGTAGTACCGCGACAATCGAATACGACCTGCGCTCATGGTTGTTTGTACCCAATGAATCCATCGCTCACGAGGTGATATACAAAGTAATCTGTGCCATCCGCAGGCGTCAAAACATACCATATAAGCTGAAGTTCATTGGGCAAGGAAACTTCAAGACCGAAGTTGGACGCAAATTCAAATCGCCCAGTGTAGAGATACACATCGCAGCCAATACGGCAAACCGCATCAGTTGCAGTAGCTCAACCGATTACTCTGACATAAGCTGGAGAAGGATCTCGTCGCATTACAAATCATATCCCGTGCCAAGAGGGGCAGAAGTTGATCATGGATAAGCGCGGATTGAGATTCCGCGTTGTCCGCAGCATATCAGGGTGAGTCGCCGACTCGCCCTGACAGTTTTGTTTCCTCTGCATCCCCACGTCTCTGTGGCAAAAAACTGAAAGCTGTGTTACACATCAACATCCAGCAAGAACAAGGATGACAGCATGGGCATACTTGAGAACAAGGTCGCCTTGGTGACAGGCGCAGCGGCCGGCATCGGGCGGGAGAGCGCATTGGCGCTGGCGCGGGAAGGCGCAGCCGTCTG
>DAOUKA010000435.1:0-3009 GCA_034421915.1 Anaerolineae bacterium | reverse complement strand
GCTTTAATCAGGTCAAGCACATAGGTATGCCGCTCGCCATTCACCGCCTTTTCCTTGATGTTCAATATGAATGTGCCGCGCGGCTTCAGCACCCGTCTTAGTTCATCCGCTATCGGCAGAAACCAGTCCACATACTGGTCAGGGTGAACGCCGCCATAGGTCTTCTTGCGCTGGTCGGCGTAGGGCGGTGAGGTGAAAATCAACTGCACCGAGTCATCATCGAGCCGCGCCAGCTGTTCGGCACAGTCACCGAGCAGAATGTTGACATCGCTTGACATTATGCCGCTCATTTCTTTTTGCCCAGGTGTCCCAGCAGCCAAAGCACAAACAGCATCATCATGCCCATCACCGCCAGCTTGCCATAAGGCGAAAGTTCGGGCGGGGGCGGCGTGTTCGAGATGATGCGAATCATGTGCGGGACGTCTTTGTCACTGTGACGATAGATGACGCGCTGCTGCTCGCGCTGGATTTCGTATTCGCCATCGCTGACTTCAACGCGGTAGCCGGCGGGAAACTGCGAGTTCGGGACGTAAATCTCAGTGGGTTCGGTGAGGGCGCTGTCGTGCCGAAAGCTGAAGGTGAAGAGACCGCGTGCGGGGTCAAAGCGCATATTGAGCGGCTCTCCGGCGACTTTTTTGGCATAAGGACGAACGACTGCGGACAAGGCTCTGCCTCCAGAATTGATGTCGGACGGGTCGGATTGCTGGTCACGGCTAAAGATGGACAGGTCTTCGCCATTCCATAAATCGCCATGTTCGTTGCTGTTGTCGGGGGTGTAATTCCACTGGGTATAACTCATCAGGTGGTCGTCCATCGCCTGGCAATTATACTCCAGGGCGACAGCCTGTCGGGAGAAATCGCCACTTTGGTAAGCGTGCCGGTGGTTCATATCAAAGGGAATGCCGAATTCTCCCACCAGCACCGGGACGTCGCCCATACGCTCATCGGCAAAGTCGCGGAATTGTCCGATTCGCCGCGTCATATAATTTTCAATAGCGCGGCGACCGAACAATGGGCGCAGGGTATTCAAATCGAAATTAACCTGCGGATGAAAGCGCTTGGTAAAGAGGGTGATGCCATCGTAGAAGTGAGGCGCGAACACCATCCGGGCGCTGTGGTCATAGTGGGGCGGCGGCGCGAAGGGTTCGGCTTCGATAAAAATATGCGCTTGCGGCATAACTTCGTGAATGGCGGCGGCGAAGCGGCAGGTAAAGGGCTTGAGAAAATCCTCATTAAAATCGGCCTGGGCAAAGTGTCCCGGCCGCAGCAGACGCGGATTGCCCTGCCTGTCCGTATCCCAGATGCCCTGTTCCCGCCAAATATCCTCACAGCCCGCTTTCCAAACCCGACAGCCCTCCGGGTCAAGGGTGACTTTGGTGTGTCCGGGCAGAAAATCCGCGTACTCCGTGCCAAAATCGGCGCATCTTTGCGGGAAGCCATTGGCAAGGAAGATGGCTTCGGCTGGCGTCGGGGTGATGCCAAATTTCACCAGGATATGCTCGTATCCGCGCAAATCCGGCAAGCCAATCAGCCCGGGATGCGGTTCGTTCATCGTACCCAAACCGATGACATGGGGCAGATGAGCGACCCGTTTGGCCAAATGCTGAAAGGCATGGATGTAATGCGTTTGCAGGAAATCTTGCAGGCTTTGCCCGGCATAAGTTAATTGGGGCGCGAAGGTGCTGCCGCCAAAAAACAGAGTGAACATGGTCATGGCGGCGAACTTGCTGTAATTGGTCGCCCAGAGCATATTGGGGAAGTCGTTCGGGTGTTTTTGATGCAGGACAGCGGCGCCAGTTGGATGGAAGGCGTCAATGTCCAGCCCGGCGGCGTCAAATGTCCAGGCGGGCGCACCATCCCCGCCCGAAAAACGACTCCAGACATCCTGATGCGGGTCAATAAACAGGTTAATATCGTGTTCGCCGGCTTTTTCGAGGATGGCTTCGATGTAGTCGAGGTAGGCTTCGTCATACATGCCTGGCCCATCATGTTCCAGCGCCTCCCAAGTCACGACAAAGCGCAGGAAATCCAGCCCCCAGTGCTTGAGGCGGCTGAAATGCTCGTCGGCTTCTTCCAGTGGAAAGGGCCGCCCGACAAAGGAGACATCTGTCCGTTCGTCCAGGCTGTCAGGCAGGTGAGTAGCGCCCGGCGGACAGGCGGGCATCTTGCTGCCGCCGCTCAAATTGACCCCGCGCAGGATGAGGGTGCGCCCGCTTTCGTCTTTGAACCAGCGTCCATCTGCCTTTAATCGCATGTGTGTTCCCTGTTCTGTGTCGAGATTGCGCTGATTATAACATAATTGTGCGGCTGACGATGGTTATACCGCCGGCCAGGGGCGGTTGGGACCAGAGCCAGGCCGCGGGAAGACTCGACTGCGAACCAGACGTTCCACCCGCGCCTTGAGCATCCGCATTTCGCTGCGAGAGAGGAGTTCGGCCATGCTTTGGGTGTAATCATCGCGGTCGTTGGCGAGGCGCCGGCGCAGCGCTTTCAGGTCAGCCAGGATGGCCGCCGGAATCGGCTGACCCGAATAATCCCAGATGACGGTACGCAGTTTTTCGGTGGCGTGGAAGGTCAAGCCGTGGTCAATGCCCCAAAGATGGTCGTCGTCATCCAGCAGACAATGACCGCCTTTGCGGTCGGCATTGTTGGCGATGACATCAAAAATCGCCATGCGCTCCAGCTGCGTCATCATGCGCCGCTTGTCGAAGGTGAAATAGTGTTCTTCGGGGTTATGGTCGATGAAAAGCTGCACCGAGCCCAGGCCGCGCGTGCCTTCGCGCAGGACGGTCGGCGGCACGATGGCCCATCCCAGCGCTTTCGAGGTCAGGTAGGCGGCTGTTTCGCGGTTGCAAAGCGTGCCATCGGGGAAATCCCAGAGGGGGCGTTCGCCTTGACGGGGCTTGTAAATCGCCATGAGTCGGATGCCGTCGTGAACGATATTGACCAGAAAGGTATAGTTCGACCCCCAGCGCATCAGCCCCACTTCCTCATCGACCACCCCGTTTT
>DAOUKA010000434.1:0-2045 GCA_034421915.1 Anaerolineae bacterium | reverse complement strand
TTTCGGCGCGATGTGCTGGATTACATCCTGACGATGGGCACCAACGGCGCGGTGATGCTCAGCCTGCTGTATCTTATCGCCTATTTTGGCACCGATGGCGATTTGAAAATGACCCGCTCGGCCGTGACCATTTTGGTTGCGCTCTATGGCATGCTGATTACGTGGCATGTCCAAGGCATTGATTTTTATCAGCCCAGATCATTTTTGGAACACTGGCGCATCCTCCTCCTGAGCAGCCTGCTGACCGCGCTGACCCTTGTGGTGATGTACCTCGACCCCGCCCTCTTCGAGTTTGAACCGCCAACCTGGGATGGCGGCGCGGGGACGCTTCTGATTATTGCGATTGCCGCGCTGTTCCTGCTGACCATGGTGCTGCTCTCGCATGGCCTCAAGTATCGCTATCTGCTGAACCGCTTCTGGGATTTGCTGGCGCCAGATGGGGATTAACGCGGGATTGCCCGCCGCTTCCGCCACCAGTTGACTCCCCATACGACAGCATAAGCCGAGAAGACAAACAAGAGCGGATCCGTCGGGGAACGATAGCGGGTCGAGGGATGGAAAATCAGGTACATCAGGGTTTGGCTTATTTGCACGAAGAAGAGCAGACTGACCTCGCGCCACCCGCGGCGGGACAGCCATGCGCCGATGACCGCCAGCAGCCACAGCCCGCCAAAATACAGGCTGTGCAGCGGACGCCCAATGACGCTAAAGAGACTGTTATCCTCATAGGCCGCGTTGGCTGCCGTGACGCCCACCTGCGAGCCTTCGTCGGTAACCAGAAGAACCTCGCCATCCTCAAGCCGCAGGCTTTCTCCCTCTCGCAGATTTTTCAGCGGCGTCACCTGCACATTCCAATACACCTGGAATTTGACCAGCAGCAGTTCGGGGATGCGCTGCGGATTCTCGCGCAGATAACGCCAGCCAGCCTCCATCAGCGCACGGTTGCGGTCTGCCGTTTCTGATATATCATCGGGCGGGCTTGACCATTGCACATCATAGCCGGCGCGGAAGAAAGGAATGGTCTGTGGATTATTGCCCTGATAAAAGTTCTCGCCACTGTTGAGCGCCACCGCCACAAATCCGCCATGTATCTGATAGCCGCGCACCATCCACGGCAGCAGAACCAGCAGGCTGACAGCCGCCACCGGCAGCAGACGCAGCAGGGTTTGCCGCCAGCCAAGCCGAAACAGAAACCACAGCGCCGCCAGAATCGCCAGCGATGGCAGCAAGGCCCGCGTCAATGCCGATGCGCCCAGCGCCGCCCCGCCCGCGAGCGCCACTAAAAAGCCGCGGCCGTCAAAGGCCGCGCGTTCACGCAGCAGAACCATCAGCCACACAAACACATGCAAAAGCAGAATCCACAGGGGCGTATCAATCAGCGTCAGGCTTTGAAAGATGAGGTAGGGATAAAGCGCGAAAAACAGGCCCGCCAGCGCCCCCGTCCATTCACCCCATGCCCGCGCGAAGAGCCGCCGCGCGATGTCATACACGAGCATAATCGACAGGACATCGAACAACGTGTGCACCAGGCCGACCGCGGCATAACTGCGCCCGAAAAAACCGTAGACAAGCGCCAGAACCATGCTGTAGAGCGGCGGCAGAATCGAATCCGGCACGCCGCGCTCCCGCCCATAGACGCCGGTTTCCAGCAGGTTGCGCGCATATTCATCATAGGCTTCCGAGCCATGTATCGCAGCGCCCGGTTGGCTGAAGGCGAACACAGACGGGAAGGCGAACAAGACCGCCAGCCGCGCCGCTATGGCAATCCCAATCACCAGCGCCAGTTTATGACGATTCAGATCATGCCACCACAAAGAAGCGCGCCTAGCCCCCGGTTGGCTGATAAATCCCCGAAATGGCTTCAATATCGTCCATGAGTTGGTTGAACTGCGGCAGGCTAAGCTGCTGTTTGGCATCGGACATAGCGACATCCGGGTTCGGATGGACTTCCACCATCAGACCATCGGCGCTGCTGACGCGCGCCACGCGACCGAGCGGGTTGGCAATATCGCGGCGCCCCGCCGAATGCGAAATGTCCACAATCA
>DAOUKA010000433.1:0-9369 GCA_034421915.1 Anaerolineae bacterium | reverse complement strand
TCGCCGCCGCTGTCACGATAGCTGTAAGCCAGCCGCCGGCCGTCGCGGCTCCAGGCAATCGAAGATGCCTGACAGTCACCGCTTGTCAGGCGCACCGCGGCATCTGCCGCCAGATGACGCAGATAGAGATGGGTGATATAACCATTGGAAGCGGCATCGGGCTGGCGAATAGTATAGGCAGCCTGTTTCCCGTCGGGCGCAAGCGCGATTTCATCCAGCCAGCGAAATTTCATCAGGTCTTCAGGGATTAACCCGCGCCGCCGACCCGCCAAACTCTGAAGGCTATCATCCATTTTATTATCCTCAGCAAAAACATTCTCAATATAGATGCCGGTCATCCTGGCTTTCTCGACTGCGCGGGACTTACATATACGGCTGTGCCAAGGGGTTTAGCACCGCTTCGTTGACCACAAATTCAGGCGGCGTGATGACCAGTTGGGCAATCATCTGCGCCACCACCTGCGGATCCATCGTCTCCGTGCGCGGCTTGAGGCCAATCGGCGCGCCGCGCCAGCCGGTATCCATGCCGCCCGGATACAGGATGGTTGAACGGACGCTGTGCGCTTTGCCGGCTTGAGCGATGGCGTGATTCAAGCCGGTCAGTCCGAATTTCGCGCTGCCATAAGCCGGACTGCCGCCGCCCCGCAAACCGGCCGTGCCGGAGATATTGACCACATAACCCGCGCCGCCATCCACCAAGGCCGCCCACAGGGCGCGGGTCATATAAAAAGCGCCCGACAGATTGATTCCGATGACCTCGTCCCAATCGGCATAATCCGTTTCAAGAAAGGTGCGCGGCGCCGGAATGCCGGCGTTATTGACCAGAATATCCACCTGACCACAGGCATCCCTGATTTTGGCGGCCGCTGCCTGAACCTGCGCCACATCGGAAACATCAAAGGAGAAGACTGTCGCCCGACCGCCCGCCGCTTTGATTTTGGCTGCGGCCTGCTGCAAGGGCGCCAGTTGACGCGCAATCAGTACGGTGTGCGCTCCCAGCGCAGCCAGATGTTCCGCCACCGCCTGACCCAGCCCGTGGCTGGCGCCAGTAACGACCGCGACTTTATCATTCAAGCTCTTGTCCATAGCTGCGCTTTCCTATCTTTTCTCGGACATGATGTTCCGCATGGCGATTTTCATGCGCTCCAGCCCCTCTTTCAAGGTATCTTCGGGCTGCAAGAAGGTCATGCGCAGATAATTTTTGCGGTCTTTGGAAAAGGCGGAGCCGGGATAAGCGAGGATATGCTGGTCGGTCAGCATTCTCTGGGCGACCTCGGCGCTGTCCATGCCGGTAAAGCCGATGTCGGCAAAGACAAACTGCCCGCCCTGCGGCATGCCATAGCTCATGCCCATCGCATCCAGCGCATCCAAAACCAGCCGCCGCCGCCGTTGGTAGGCCGCCGCCATCAGCGCCACGGGCTGCTGCGGCCCCGTCAGCGCCGCCACCCCGGCATACTGGGAGACAACCGACGTGCCGCCGCTGACCGCCGCCTTGAGTTCCGTCACCCGCGCCATCAAATCCGCCGGGCCCACAATCCAGCCCAGCCGCCAGCCGGTCATAGCATAGGACTTGGACAAGGCGTTCAGGGTCAGGGTGCGCTCCTTGCCGCCCGGCAGCGAAGCCGGGCTCAGATGCTGAAAATCGTCATAGACAAACAGGTCATAAATGTCATCAGCCAGTATCATCAAATCGTGTTCTTGGGCGATATGCAGCATGGCCTGCATATCATCGGGCGAAATCACGCTGGCGGCCGGATTGTTCGGTGAAACCAGCAGCAGCGCGCGGGTTTTATCGGTCACGGCGCGGCGCACCGCTTCGGGGTCGGCGCGGAAATCGGCATCGGCATAGGTTGGCACCTCGACCTTGATGCCGCCGGCGAAGTCAAGCGAGTCATTGTAAGTATTATAGTTGGGTTCTGGCACAATCATTTCGTCGCCGGGCGCAATGACCGCCAGCACCATCAGGAAGAGCGCTTCCTGCCCGCCGTTTGTGACCACGACCTCGGTCTCTGGATTCACCTCAATGCCGTTCACCCGTTTGACTCGCTCGGCAATGGCCTGTCGCAAAGCCAAAAGCCCCGGCGGCGGCACATCATCGGCATAATGATTGACCATCGCCTCTTTCGCGGCGGCAACGATGTGTTCAGGGGTGTCAAAATCGGGGTCGCCGCGCCCCATCACGATGACATCATCGTAAGTCCGCGCCTCCCCGATCAACTGATAAAGCAGACTCGTTCCCTGTTTTTTCCGATTGCTCATTACGTTTCACCCTCTGGCCGCATCAGCCAATCTGTCCTATTGCCTGCGCGGTGGCGCGGCCCACATTCAGGCGAATAACCCCCGCCGCGCCAAACAGGCTTCCGTCCGCCACTTCAAATCCCGCCCGCCGCAGCTGCGTTATGCCGGCCGCGGCCTGTTCCGCGTCCAGCCGCAGCGCGAGGATGTTCACCGCATCACCGGCGACAATATCGAGTTTGGCTTCGTTCGCCAATTCAAGCAGCCCGCTCCTGAAATCACCCAGCCGCCGCAGCTGCTGGGGATGCGCCTGCGGGTACAGCCTGCTGGCTTCGAGCGCCGCGTACTGCGCCGCTGTGCTGGTGCAAATCGCCATAATCTGTTTTTGGGATTGCATCGCCGCAAACCAGGCTGTCGGCGCGGCGATATAGCCAATCAGCCAGCTTGCCAGCCCCATCCCGGGCAGTGCCTCGCCAATGGCGGCCGTCTGAACGGTTTCGCTGTCCAGCGCCGCCAGCGAAACATAACCGCCCTCAACCCAGACGGCCAAGCCCTGATCCCAAATCACGGCAAGGTCATTCTCGATAGCCATCCGATGGATGGCGCCCACCTCAGCAGCAGAATACATGGACCCGCTCAGCCGCGAGGGCGATTCCAGATAAAACAAACGGCAGCCGCCGCGCACTGCCTTGGCCAGGCTGTCCACCGAAGCCAGATAGCCATTCGCCGCATCCACCTCCAGCGAGACGATGTTGCACGCCCGCACCCCCAAAGCCTTGCTCACGCCAGGATGAACGACTGCGGGGAGGGCGATGCTGTCGTATAACTCGCTGATTTTTTGAATGCTCAGAAAGCGCGCCTCCTGTACACCGGCGGTAACAAGGATGTGCGCCGGCTGGTATGCGGAGCCGGTCAGGCTGTTCAAATGGTCGGCTAGCGCGCCGCGCAAAGGCGCGATGCCCGGCACGTCAACGTAATGCGTCTGGCCGGCCTCCAGCGCCGCCGAAGCGCCGGCGATAATCCGCTCATCCAAGGGGCTTGCCATTTCATCTGCGCTCAGGTCTTTGCCGTTTTGCATCACCTGAGGCAGAAGCGGGATATTCAAGCGAGAATTTGTCTGGTGCTGCCTTAAAATCTGTGCCTTCGTATGAGATGTCAATATGCTGTCCCCCTGGTGATATGATGCGCGCCGCGCCCAAGTTTGTCAAATCAGCCTGACATTTTGTATAATCCCTGAATGTCGACAATTATTTCTCTCAAGACAAAGAGATTATACGCAGCCAACAGTGGACTGTCAAGCAATTCGCTCATCAGCGCGGCTTTCAGGACAGCTTGCGGCGGAGCTCGTCCATGGCGGCGCGTGACCGCCGCCGCAGCTTGGCGCGGAAGTGGGCGGCTTCGATGGCATTGTACTTGGACTTGATGATGCCGACGATTTCCTCGGTACAGGCTTTGCAGAAGAGGCTGTCCGCACGTTCAAATGCCGACAGGGGGAGTTCGGATTCACAGCGCACGCAAGGTTTGAGTTCCGCCAAGTTCGTCAGTTCCTTTCCACTGGGTCTCCATTATACGCGATTCCGCTGCGGATGGGAACAAGGAGGGTCATCCATTGACGGCCGCGCAGCTATTATTCGACAAACTGCCCCTGATGTGTCACAATATAGGGAAGTGTAGAAAGCGAACCCTCCGAACACCGGCAGTTGAATATACGGTTATTGGAATACAGTTACTCAAATTTTTCCATCATCCGAACCTGATGCGAGAAGCGAGCCGTATTAAGGAGAAACTGCTGTGAAAGTATGTGTGATTGAAGGCGATGGCATTGGTCGGGAAGTGGTGCCGGTGGCGGTGCGGGTCTTGCGGCAGGTTCTCCCCGAACTTGAGGTGATCCCCGCCGCCGCTGGCTGGGATGTCTTTCAAGACACGGGCGAGGCGCTGCCGGCGGCGACAGTCCATTTAGCCCAAGAAGCGAAAGCCGTCCTGTTCGGCGCCTGCGCTTCGCCCTCTTATCCGGTGCCCGGCTATTCATCGCCCATTGTCAAGCTGCGGCGCTTGATGGAAACCTATGCCAACCTGCGCCCGACCTGTTATCTGCCGGTGCCGACAGCCCGCGAGGGGGTTGACCTAGTGGTGGTGCGGGAGAATACCGAAGACCTGTATATCGGCGACGAGCGGACGGCTGAAGATGGTGACAGCGGCACAGCAACCAAGCGGATTACGCGGTATGCGACCGAGCGCATCGCCCACATGGCTTTCAGGCTGGCGCAGATTGAAGGGCGCAGGCGGGTCACGATTGTCCACAAGGGCAATATCATGCCCCAGACGGATGGCTTGTTTCGGCGCGTTGCCTATGAAATCTCCAGCGTCTACGGCGACATCGAAACCGATGAACTGCTGGTGGATACGGCCGCCTACTGGATGGTCAAGGAGCCGACGCGCTTTGACATTATCCTGACGCCCAATCTTTATGGCGATATTCTGTCGGATATGGCGGCGGCCTGGGGCGGCGGGCTGGGCTTGGCGCCGGCGGTTAATCTGGGCGAGGCGGTGGCTATCGCTGAGCCGGTTCACGGGTCGGCGCCGGATATTGCCGGCAAGGGCCTGGCGAACCCGACCGCAGCCATCCTCAGCGCGGCGATGCTGGTGCGGCATCACTGGAAACTGCCCGAAATCGCCAGCAGAATCGAGGAAGCGGTGCATGCCGCGCTGAATGAGGGCGGCTATACTGCTGACATTATGGGTGGCAGGGGCATGAGCACAGCCGACTTTGCCGATGCGATTTGCCGCAAACTGCTCTGATTCGGGCTGTATCCTTGCTTATAAGTTGAGGAGGTTGTCAAGATGGCATCTTTTACCAGACAGGAAGCGCTTGATTATCATCGCAGGGGGCGGCCGGGCAAAATTCAGATTTCGCCTACCAAACCCCTCGACAGTCAGCTGCACCTTTCGCTTGCCTATTCTCCTGGCGTGGCCGAAGCCGTGCTGGAAATCGACAGGGATCCGCTAAGCGTATTTGAAATGACCGCGCGCGCCAACCTGGTTGCGGTGATCTCCAATGGCAGCGCCATTCTGGGGCTTGGGGATCGGGGGCCGCTGGCATCCAAGCCGGTGATGGAAGGCAAGGGGGTGCTGTTCAAGAAGTTTGCCGATGTGGATGTCTTTGATATTGAAATCACCTCACAAAGCGCCGACGAGATTATTGAGGTCTGCAAGGCTTTGGCGCCGACCTTTGGCGGCATCAACCTGGAGGATATTAAAGCGCCGGAATGCTTTGAGATTGAAGAGCGGCTCAAGGAAGAACTGGATATTCCGATTTTCCATGATGACCAGCACGGGACGGCGATTATTTCGGGCGCGGCGCTGTTGAATGCGCTGGAAGTGACGGGCAAGTCGATTGAAAGCATCAAGGTGGTGATTAACGGCGCCGGCGCGAGCGCGATTGCGACCGGCAAGTTCTTCAAGGCGCTGGGGGTGGCGGCTGAAAACCTGCTGATGCTGGATTCGCGGGGGGTGATTCATCATCAGCGCGAAGAGGGCATGAACCGCTACAAATCCGAATTTGCGATTCCGACCCATGTGCGGACGCTGCATGAGGCGCTGGTGGGGGCGGATGTGCTGGTGGGCCTGTCTATCGCCGGCTCGGTCACGCAGGATATGATTCAAGGCATGGCGCCTAATCCGATGCTGTTTGTGCTGGCGAATCCGACGCCGGAGATTATGCCGGAACTGGCGCTGGAAGTGCGGCCGGATGCGATTATCGGCACCGGGCGCAGCGATTATGTCAATCAGGTGAATAATGTGCTGGGTTTCCCCTTTATCTTTCGCGGCGCGCTGGATGTTTATGCGACGGGCATCAACGAAGAGATGAAGCTGGCGGCCGCCAGGGCGCTGGCGGCGCTGGCGCATGAAGATGTGCCTGACAGCGTGCTGGTCGCCTATGGGCAAAGCTCCATCAAGTTTGGCAAGGATTATCTGATACCCAAGCCGCTTGACCCGCGCGTGCTGCTGTGGGTCGCGCCGGCGGTGGCGGCAGCGGCGATGAAATCGGGGGTGGCGCGGCGTCAGATTGACCTTGACGAATACAAGCAGGTTTTGATTGGGCGCCAGGGCAGCGGGCGGCAGGTGCGGCAGAATATCATCAACCGCGCTCGTTCGGGCGGGCTCAAGCGCATCGTCTTCCCGGAGGGCGAAGAGCCGAAAATTATCCGCGCCGCCGTGCAAGTCCGCGATGAAGGCATTGGCGAACCTATTCTGATGGGGCGTCCACAGAGAATCCATGAGACGATTGAGCATCTCGGGCTGAATTTCGAGCCGAACGCATTTGATCATTATGTGGCTGAAAATGCCTATGAATACCGCGATCTGCTCTATGCCTTGCGGCGGCGCAAAGGGGTGACGCTGGGCAAGGCGCGGTCGCTGGTGCGGCAGCGCAACTATTATGCCTCGCTGATGGTCAAAAATGGCGATGCCGATGCGATGGTCAGTGGCTTGACTTATGAATATCCGGATGTGATTCGGCCGGCATTGCAGGTCTTTGGCACGCGCGCCGGCGCCACGCGGGCGGCGGGCGTCTATCTGATGGTGATCGAAGACCGCAGCTATCTCTTCACGGATGCGACCGTCAATATCGACCCTGATGCCGAAACCCTGTCCGAGATTGCGATTTTGGCGAATGATTTTGCGCGGACGCTGGGGATTGATGCGCGGGTAGCGATGCTGTCCTTCTCCAACTTTGGCGCGACGCCGCATCCGCTCAGCAATAAAGTCCGGCGGGCGGTGGAGAGGGTGCGGGCGAAGCGGCCGGACATCCGCGTGGATGGCGAGATGCAGGCGGATACGGCGGTGGTGATTGAACTTATCGAAGACCGCTATCCCTTCAGCGAGGTCAAAGATGCCAATGTGCTGGTCTTCCCGAATCTGGATGCGGCCAACATCTCTTACAAATTGCTTTCGCGCCTGACGAATGCCAAGGCGATTGGCCCGATTTTGCTGGGCATGGGTGCGCCGGTGCATGTTTTGCAGGCAGGCGATGATGTTGAGGATATTGTGGCGATTGCGGCGGTGGCGGCGATGGATGCGCACGAGCGGGAGAGGTAGCGGCGAGGGCAGGCGGATTCTGCGCTATTATCGGGCAAGCTGGACCTGGGCGCGAGAGAGGAACAGATGGGTCATTCACACGAGCAGCCACACAAACACGCGCACCATCACCATCATCAAAGCGGCAGCATTCTGGTGAAGATAGCGATGGCGCTGCATTTGCCGGGCTTTGGGCATGACCATCATCATGCGGATATGGCGGCGGATTCCGCGATTTTGGATAACCGGCTGGCCATACGCACGGTTTGGATTGCCCTGTTGGCGCTGGGAATCACGACTGGCTTGCAGATTGTCATTTATGCTGCCAGCGGCAGTGTGGCTCTGCTGGCGGATACGGTGCATAATCTGGGGGATGCCCTTAACTCGGTGCCGCTGCTGGTTGCATTTTATTTCGCGCGGCGGGCTGCCAATCGCCGTTATACTTATGGTTTTGGACGGCTGGAAGATATTGCCGGCATCTTTATTGTGATTTCCATTGGCTTTAGCGCCGCCTATATTCTGGTGGAATCGTTCCGCAAGCTGGCGAACCCGCAGCCCTTGCACCATCTGGAATGGATTGCGCTGGCATCGCTGGTCGGTTTTGTGGGCAATGAACTGGTTGCGGTGATGCAGATTCGGGTCGGGCGGCAGATTGGCTCTGATGCGATGGTGGCCGATGGGCAGCACGCGCGGATTGATGGCTTGACCTCGCTGGCAGTGTTAATCGCGGTGCTGGGGACGCTGATTGGCCTGCCGATTCTGGATCCGATTGTGGGGATTGTGATTGCCTTTGCGATTGTGGGAATTACCTGGAATGCCATCAAGGCAATCTGGTATCGCCTGATGGATGCGGTGGATCCGCATCTGGTTGAGCATGTCGAGGCCCATGTGCGCGGGGTGGCGGGCGTGGAAGCCATCAAGACCTTGCGCTTGCACTGGGTCGGTCATCGGATGTATGGGGTGATGAGGGTGCAGGTAGCGGCAGATGTCACTTTGGCGCAAAGCCGAGCGATTGTGCAGGAGGTTCAGCATGAGGTTCGGCATGTGGTCCCGCAGCTGGAGGAGATGACAGTGCAGGTGGAATAAGGCTGGCTGAACGGGAAATCTGTTATGTGGCGGATGTTGATGGTGATGATGGCGGCGAGTTGGCTGATGCTGAGCGCCTGTACATCCGAGCCGCCGCGAATTGGCTTGGATGAGATTGATTTTGGTCTGGCGGATGCCGGCAGTGGCGAGAAATTGTTCCATCAATCGCACAATGCCGCGCCGACCTGTTCCAGCTGCCATGCGGTCACAGGCGAAGGCGGCGGCATCGGCAACTCGCTGGCGGGGCTGGCGGGAGTGGCGAGCCGGCGGGTGAGCGGTCAATCGGCCGAGGAATATCTCTACTGGAGCATCCTGCGCCCGGCAAAGCATCTGGTCGCCGGTTATGCGAATGTGATGTATGCCCGATATGAAGACCATTTTCAGGCAGAAGACCTGGCGGATGTGATTGCGTATCTGCTGACTTTGGATTAGGCTTGGTGTGGAGCTTGGGATTACTGGAAGGCGGTTGGATATGGATGTGAGTTCTGCTGGAGGTGCGCTGGCTGTTACCCTGCTGCGTTTGCTGCATATCGTCGCTGGCTTGATTTGGGTCGGCGCTGCCATGGTGATGTCGCTGTATATCGAACCTGCTTTGGAGAAATCCGAGGACAGCAGCAGGCGGTTTCTGCGGGCGCTCTACAGCATGAGCGGATTTTCCAAGCTGATACCGCTTGCGGCCATCATCACAACCCTGGCCGGCTTGCTGCTGTACGGGGTTTTGTCTTATCACAACACCCTGAACAGCAGTATGGGAATTGTCCTGACGGCCGGCGCCGTGTTCGGTTTGCTGGCTTTTGCTCATGGGCTTTTCGCGGTGTGGCGGAACAGCGGGAAATATGCCGAGCAGGTCAAGGCGGCGGGTGACACGCCGCCGGCGGCGCAAAGGGAAACCCTGCAAACGCTGGCGGGCAAGCTGCGGCGCAATGGCCGCGTGAGTATGTGGCTGGCGCTTGTTTCGCTGGTTTTGATGGC
>DAOUKA010000432.1:0-4023 GCA_034421915.1 Anaerolineae bacterium | reverse complement strand
CGCTGATGATTCGGGACAGCCTGGCCGCCATCGATTCGGAGAATGCCGACAGCTATGCTGCGGGGGCGGCGGCTTATTTGGGCGAACTGGAGGCTTTGGCCGCGGATGATATCGAACCCGCGCTGGAAAGCCTGCCGCCAGAAAAGCGGGTGCTTATCACCAGCCACGATTCACTAAGGTATCTGGCGGCCAGCTATGATTTTGAAGTTATCGACACTGTCATTCCCAGCGGCTCAACGCTGGCCGAACCCAGCGCCCGTGAAGTCGCCGCTTTGATTGATCTCATCAAGGCGGAGCAGGTGCCGGCGATTTTTGGCGAAACGACCGTCAGCGAAAATATCATCCAGGCCATCGCCGCCGAAACCGGCGCCAAGCTGGTGACGCTCTACAGCGGCAGCCTCAGCGCAAGCGATGGGCCGGCGGCGACCTACCTGGATTATATGCGTTACAATATAAGCGCCATCGTTGACGCACTGAAAGGCGAGGGCTAAGCTGGCGGGCATGATCAAATTCGGTTTTCAGCAGGGCCAACCAAGCCCGCCCGCCCTGGAGGTCTGCCAGCTGGCTGTCGGGTATCCGAGCAAGCGCTGCGCCATCTCCAATATCAGCTTCAGGGTCGAGGCTGGCGAACGGGTGGCGGTGATTGGCCCCAATGGCTCGGGCAAAAGCACCCTGTTCAAAGCCATCGTCGGCTTTCTGCCTTTTACTGGCGGGCATATCTCGATTTACGGGCAAGATTGTCACAGCAGCCACAGCCACGTCGGTTATGTGCCGCAGCAAAGCGAGATTGACTGGTCGTTCCCGGTATCGGTCTTTGATGTCGTGATGATGGGGCGCAGCCGTCATATCGGCTGGCTGCGGCTGCCGCGCAAAAAAGACCGCGCCATCGTGCGGGATATACTGGCGCGGCTCAGCCTGAGCGATCTTGCCGACCGTCAGATTGGCGAACTCAGCGGCGGGCAGCGGCGGCGGGTGTTTATCGCGCGGGCGCTGGCGCAGGATACCGCGGTGCTGCTTATGGATGAGCCTTTTATCGGCATCGACCGCCGCGCCGAACGCGAGATTATGGACACCCTGGACATCCTGACCCGACAGGGCATCACTATCCTGCTGTCAACCCATCATCTGGAAAAAGCCGCGCGGCACTTCGACAAAATCCTCATCCTGAACGGGTCGCTGCTGGCTTTTGGCGAGCCAGCCGAGGCGCTGACGCCAGAGAAGCTGACCGGCGCCTTTGGTCCCACCCTGCCCGTCTTCAGGCGCGAAGGCGAACTCCTCCTGTTCAGCCAGCATCATCGGAGCGCTGCACTATGAACATCATTGACTTTTTGGCTGAACCCCTGCATTACAGCTTTATTCAACGGGGTATGCTGGCGCTGGTTCTGGTGGGTGGCATCAGCGCGGTGGTGGGCTGCTTTGTGGTGGTGCGCGGGATGGCATTCTTTGGGGATGCGCTGGCGCATACGATTTTGCCCGGCATCGCCCTGTCTTATACCGCCAGCGGCGGCAGCATCGGCAGCAATCTTTTTGTCGGCGGCCTGGGCGCCGGGATTGTTTCGGCATGGGTCATCGCCTGGCTGACGCGCAAGGAGGGCGTGAAAGAGGACAGCGCCGTCGCCATTGTCTTTGTGACCATGTTTGCGCTGGGCATCGCCATGGTCAGCACGCAATCGAGCTACGC
Source organism: Anaerolineae bacterium (assembly GCA_034421915.1). GTDB lineage: Bacteria > Chloroflexota > Anaerolineae > Aggregatilineales > Phototrophicaceae > UBA6055. Next base: position 2,342 of record DAOUKA010000432.1, on the reverse strand, counting down.
CGCCGACCTGACGCACATCCTCTTCGGCAGCATCAACGGCATCAGCCGAAATGACCTCATCATCATGGCGGGGATGGCGGCTCTGGTGCTGGTCGTCATCGCTTTGCTGTATAAGGAGTTCCTCATCATCAGCTTTGATTTGAACTTGGCGCACAGCCTCAAGCTGCCGGTGGAATCGCTGCGCGTTCTGCTGCTGGTTCTTATCGCCGTGACGATTGTCGCCAGCCTGCAGGCCGTGGGCATCGCCCTGATGCTGGCGCTGCTGATTACGCCAGCCGCCACCGCCCGCCTGCTGGTCAAGCGCCTGCATCACATGCTGGCTGTCGCCAGCTTCATCGGCATCATCAGCGGCATCGCCGGCTTTTATGCCTCGTATTATCTGGATATTCCATCTGGGGCCTGCATCGTGCTGACCTTGAGCGCCCTGTTTGCCCTGGTATTTCTCCTGCAATCCCTGCGGAATGGCAGCAGGGGGAATCCGCAGAATTAGCGCAGGCAAGGCCGTCTATTTGGCGCTGTACCACTTTTCCATGCGTTCCAGCTGCGCCTGCATCCAGTGGATGGCCTGAAGCTGTTCGCCGCCGGTCATCCTTTCAAACCGCGGCTGGGTCATCTGTCGGTCGAGTCGCCCCAAGGCCGCCAGAATGGGCGGCGGTTTGGCTTGGGTTTTGGAATGCGTTACTGGCGTAACACTTTTTGATTTGACCCATTTTCGCAGTTCAAATTCGGGAATATCGCTGTCGTCAGCCCGCATCCACTGCTGGTGAGTGAGCTTGAGTAAAGCGCGGTACTGGCGAATCCGCGAGGCATTTTCAAAGCCGCAGGCGCGGCACAGCTGCTCCGATTTGCCATAGGGGATGCGCCATATATTGGCGTCGGCTACTTGGGCATAAAAATCCTGTTCATAGGCGAAGGATTCGATAGGCGCGAAATGCTCCCAGCCGTGCATATCCATCAGCAAAAGGGCGATTTGGCGGGCGCGGGCGATGGCATTCAGGGCATCCCGCGCCGTATTTTCGCTCGCCTGACGCCACAAGTTCAGTTCGTCCATCCGCCGCGCCGGGATGGCGCTGTAATCGTCATCATCGATATAGGCGTTCAGGATATGATAGGCCACCCAGCGCCGCTCGCCGGTTTCAATCACAAATCCATCACCCGACTTCACCACCGTAATCGGGTTGGTCAAGCCATCCTGATGAATGCTGGCGGCCAAATCCGCCAAGCGCAGCAGGGGGATTTCTTCCGCCGCCGCCGCAAAATGGATGTCGCCATCGGGCGAGGTCCGCAGTTCGGTCTCGCCGGTTATCAACTGACGGACAGGCAGGGCGCGGCCGGTCAGCCGCCTGACATCCGCCAGCCAACGTTCAATCTGTTCAATCAGGGCGCCGCTGCGGTACTTGGAGGGGACGACCCGCCGCGGCTGGGTCGGGCTGGGCTGGATGCTGAAGATGTCTATCGGTTTTGACTTGATAATCTGCTTGGTGGGGATGTGGGCGGCGGACAGCCCCATATCATGCCCGAAGCCTTCGCTGGCCGCGGCATTGATGTCAAAGAGCTTCTCGTTGATTTTGACCCCGCGTTTGCGCGCCGCATTAGACATGGTTCTCGACCCTCTCCGCAATGCACTTGACGATTTTCCAGGCGGTCTGGGCAATTTTGGATTTGGGATGATAGGCGAATATGCTGGCGGCATCGCTCTGCGACAGTTCGCCCCATAAAATCGCCATCGGAATCGGGTCGGTCATCACATCGGCAAAGGATTTGCGCAGCAGTTTGAGGTTGTCGTTGTGCAGGGCGGTGGTCTTGCGGAACATATTGGGAATGACGGCAATGGTCGTAATCTCGTTCAATCCCATCGCGCGGCGCTGTCGGCTGAAGCGCTGCAAATTCTGCTTGGTCTGCTTGATGCCATCAAAGCTCAAAGCCTCAAGCTGCGTCGGAATAATGACATAATCACTTGCCAGATACAGCATGGCATGCAATGCCGAACGGGTGGGCGCGGTATCAATGATGACATAATCAAAGACATCCTCGACCTCCTCCAGCTTGCTGTACAGGGCATAAGAATCCGAGATATTGCCGACGACGCCGGCCGTTTCCGGATTGCCCGGCACCAGATAAAGCGCACCTTTGGCTGGCTGATTGGGGAACTCATAACGCTGCGGCTGAACCAGCAGCAGGCAATTATTCCAGGCGCCGCCATCCACCTCGTCCCGCACCAGCAGATTGTAAAAATAGGGGCGCTTATCGTGCTTGAGCGCCACGGTGAGGTGCGCCTGGGGGTCGGCATCGAGCATCAGCACCTTGTACCCCAGAATCGCCAGACCGGCGCCAATCTGCGT
>DAOUKA010000431.1:0-2544 GCA_034421915.1 Anaerolineae bacterium | reverse complement strand
TCACTGCTCAAATCGCGCTGCACAGGGAAGAGTTGACTGTCATCGAGCGGCGCCTGTGCCGGCCAGCCACAAATAATGAGCGGCAGCCCCAATTTTTCGGCGGCAATGGCAGCCGCGCTCAGGAAAGGCTCGGACACAATGGCATTCGGTGCGCCCGTCTCATCAGCGACATCCAGCAATGCGCGAACGCCTGCGGCAACCAGATCTTCGCTCAGCCAGGTATCCAGCGCCCGCGTATAGCGCAATTTGACGGCTGCCTGCGGGGGAATTTGAGTCATATCAGGCTGCGGCGGTGGCGGCCATAACCAGCCAGTCTGGCGGATGGCGCGGAAGGGGATGCCATTCTGCGCCAGCAAAGCCTCCAATGGCGCTTCGCTCAGCCATAAAATCTCATGTCCCTCCGATTGCAGTGCCTTCGCAGTTTTTAAGAAGCCGCCCCAATCGGTATGGCTATACAAGGGCGCCGAGACAAACCAGAAAGATGCCATGCGGATGATCCCTATCCATCACAACTCCGAGCAGACTGTTTCGGTTGCATAGTGTGACCGACGAGAGCAAAAAAACAAGGGCGGGCAACTTAGGTATCAGAGCAATCGCATCAAAACAAGCCTCACCACAGAGGACACAGAGGGAAAGCGATTTCTAAAATGTCTGTTGCAAAGAACAGAAAAAAAGGATATATTTCGGGTGAAGTCTTACAGGACTTTACTTAGAGTTTCCTGTGGCAGCACGGTTTGCGAGGCCAATCTGCCACAGGAAACCGTCAAAGTTTCGAAAACCATTACGGTTTTCAGTATCAGTATACGCTATCCAGGCGTCTGCTGGAATGCTGAGGAATGGTATGACACGCGCCTTATACACCGGGGATTGCCTCGACATTATGGACGAGCGTATTCCTGACAACTCCATCGACCTGATTTATCTTGACCCGCCTTTTAATTCCAATAGCAAGTACAACTTGCCCTTCAAAAACAAGGATAAGTCCTTGCGCCCGGTAGAAGCGTTCAAGGATACTTGGGAATGGACTGAACGCGACGTAGAGAGTTTGAGAAGGTTAGAAAGAAATCCACTCACCCGTTCGCTGGCAACCATTGTCAAATTCGCACAGGAGATCGAACAGAAGGTTGGAGGGCGAGGTAAATCCAGTTTGGCTTCCTATTTGCTAAGTATGACAATTCGCTTGAAGGAGATGCGCCGCGTACTGAAAGATACGGGCAGCATTTATCTGCACTGCGACCTGACTGCTGGGCATTATCTAAAACTTGTTATGGATGCTATCTTTGGGCGCAAGAGTTTTCGCAATGAGATTGTGTGGTTTTATCCATCTATGTCTGCCGCTCGGAAGCAGTTCCCAAAAAAGCACGACTCTATTTTGTTCTATACAAAGGGCAAAAATTGGACATTTAACGGGGATAAGGTGCGCGAACAGTATGATGAGAAAACAATTCGGAGATACGAAAACGATGTGATCTTTCCAGGTGGATATAAAGCACGGATGAATCCAAAAGGCAGGTTGCCTTACTCGGTTTGGCAGATTCCTCCCTTGAGAAATGTTTCTAAAGAACGACTCGGCTATCCGACACAAAAGCCTTTGGCTTTGCTGGAACGCATCATCAAGGCATCCAGCAATGAGGGCGACTTGGTATTCGACCCCTTTTGCGGCTGCGGCACAACCGTTCACGCGGCAGAATCGTTGGACAGGCAATGGATTGGAATTGATATATCGCCTTTTAGCACCGGTTTGATGCGCGAGCGCATTCTCCATAACTTCAAATATCTAACACCTCAAAATATCATTATGTGGGGCGCTCCTGACACGCCAGAGGAAGCAAAGCAGCTTGCAAACAGCGACAAGTTTGAGTTTGAGAAATGGGTTTGCGGGCGCATCGGCGCCAATGGGATGTACAAGAATCCGGGTGAGCGCGGCGCGGATGGCGGCGTGGATGGCGTGATGGAGATTGACGTTGTTCGCAAGGGGAAAGTCCGTGAAGAATACGTCATCATTCAAGTCAAGGGTGGCAATGTAACGCCTGATTCTGTGAAGGCGCTCAGCGAAACGGTGCGGCGGCTGGAAGCTGTTGCCGGCATTATGGTTTGCTTTGACCGGCAGATGCGAACCGTCGAGAATCAGCGAAGCAAAGAAACGTGGTCTGATGACTACGAAACGTATCCGATTATACAGGGGTACAGCATTGAAGACCTGCTGCGAGACAAGCCGCTTAAACTGCCGCCGCGATATGGCAAGCGGCGCGGGGCAAGGATGTCTGTATAGCAGAATGCCAGAATCAGTTCCAAGTTAGTTATGCGAGAATTATAACTTACCACAGGTCGCGTAGACACTGACCTTCGAGGCACAGAAGGCACAGAGAAAAGATTAAAAATCTTTGTGTCCTTCGCGCCTTTGTGGTGAAAAAATTTAACGACTCTTAACTTTGGTGCGATTGCTCCAATTTATGGATACAAACCGCGCGTGATGAGTGTATCAGCAACCCGCCTGATGGCCCGAACCTGTGCCGCGGTGCGCATATCAATATGATGCGCCTC
>DAOUKA010000430.1:0-3317 GCA_034421915.1 Anaerolineae bacterium | reverse complement strand
GGCATCATCGGAACGAACTGTTCCGGCGCGGCGCAAGGCGCTTTGCCGATTGTTAGTGATGCTGGCATGTTGATGATTTCGCCATCGAACACATCCCCCAGCCTGACCAATGACGATATCGAAGCCGGCGGCGCTTATCTGCCCGGCTACTTCCGCACCGGTCACAACGATCTCTTCCAAGGCGCCATGGCCGCCCAATTCGCTGTTGAAGTCCTTCAAGCTGGCTCATTGGCAACTATCCATGATGGCGACCCCTATACCGAAGGTCTTGCCAGCGTTATGGCAGATACCTTTGCCGAAATGGGCGGCGATGTTGTCTTCCAGGGAGCAGTCAGCAAGGGTGACACCGATATGACCGCCATTCTGACCGAAATCGCTGCCAGTGACCCTGATGTCCTTTACTTCCCCCTGTTCGAGCCAGAATCCAATTTCATCGCGGCGCAATTAGTCAACACCCCCGGGCTGGAAGACACGATTATGATGACCGCTGATGGCAGCCTGGTTGCCACATTCCCGGAAAACACGGGCGATGCGGCTATCGGCATCTTTATGTCCGGGCCCTTGGTCACAGGTGAGGCCTACGAAGAATTTCTGGTCACCTGGGATGAAGAATATGGCGGTGTACCGCCAAGCGGCTTCCATGCCCATTCTTATGATGCGACCCATCTGCTGCTGGATGCCGTTGAAGCCGTTGCCGAAGAGCATGACGATGGCAGCCTGGTCATCGGGCGGCAGGCATTGCGCGATGCCCTGTCAGCCGTTGAGGGTTATGCTGGCTTGACCGGCACCCTGACCTGCCAGGATGAATCTCCATTTGCGGGTGACTGTGCCACCGGTACAGCGCTGGCTGTCTTTGAAATCACTGAAGCTGAGGTTGCTGAAGATGCTTGGCCGCCAGCAGTTGTCTGGGATCTCTCCATGTCCATGATGGACATGACGGAGGAATAGAATCCGCCGCCCTTGCATCAAGTTGAGCTTTATGAACAAGCCAGAGAGTATGTTCCTCTGGCTTGTTCTTGAATATCCTGATTCATCTCCAGCAGCCGTCAAGCCATCACCATTTGGAAGAAAATGAGCAAGCTGTGAAACGACTGTTGTTTGTACGAACGTTGTTGAGCCTGTCGTTCGCATTCAGCCTGCCTGCGCTGGGCTGCGTTGAAGTGGGGCCGGATGACCCGATTGCTGTCGGGCAGCTGTGTTTGCCAATTATGTTATAAATAGCAGAAAACGGTTTAGCCTATGTTTAAGTGGAATTCAGAAGATTTTTCGTGGGTGGACTTCACTATCGACCTGCTGCGCATTGCCATTGTGGTTCTGATTATTGTCGGCTCGTGGAACACGCTTTCCTCTGGTCGCATCACATTCGCGCAATGGGTCAACCTGTTTATCGCCGGTTTGTCGCAAGGCAGCATTTATGCCCTGATTGCCTTGGGATACACGTTGGTTTATGGCATTTTGCTGATGATTAACTTCGCGCATGGCGAAGTGTTTATGGCCGGCGCATTCTCCACCGTCTTTCTGGCCGAGGCGCTGAATCGCACGGGTTTTCTCAATGATTCCCCCTTTCTTTCCATTATCCTGATGATTATGTTCGCTGGATTGGTATCCATGACCATTGCCATTCTGCTGGAGCGGATTGCCTATCGTCCCCTGCGCGGCAGCCCGCGGCTGGTTCCCTTGATTACGGCAATAGGCGCATCCTTTTTCCTCCAGTACACCTTCCGCGGCCTCTATGGCTCCGGCTTTAAGGCCTATCCACAGGTCAAAGCCCTGCAAGGAACGCTTCAAATCAGCACCATCAGCATCCCGACCGTGCAGCTGTTTGTATTTTTTTCCGCTTTATTCCTCATGTTCGGGCTTTATTGGCTGGTGGAACGCACCCGCATCGGCAAGGCCATGCGAGCCGTATCGGAAAACAAGGAAGTCGCCAAACTGATGGGCATCGACATCGATTGGGTGATTTTGTTCACCTTTGGCATTGGCGGTTTTCTGGCAGGTTCAGCCGGCGTCATCAATGGGCTCTTTCGTCCACAGGGCGTCAACTTCTTTATGGGTTTCATCCCGGGCATCAAGGCATTTACGGCGGCTGTCCTGGGCGGCATCGGCAATATCCCCGGCGCCATGCTCGGCGGCCTGTTTCTGGGCGTGATTGAAGCTGTTGGGCCCAACCTCGTGCTGGCGGGACTGGGCATACCGGGCGCGAATCAACTGAAGGATGTTATCGCCTTCACCATGCTGGTTCTGGTGCTGATTTTCCGTCCACAGGGCATCCTGGGCGAACGTCTTTCCGAGAAAAAGGCTTAGGCGATGGACACTTTCAAATCACAAAACTGGCAAACCGTATGGACATTGGGCCTGCTCTCCGGTGCGCTTGTCCTGTATGCCGGCGCCGTCGGCATGATAGCCGCCTTCCATGAGCGCGAAGTCATCTATCAGTTCATCACTTTGGGACAGATTGTTTTACTTATCGCGCCCGCTTTGACAGCCGCGCTGGCATCCAAAGGAATCCATGAGCGGGGCGCGAATATCAGGGTCGCGGTCGGCAGCGGGGCCCTCATCGGTTTTTTGACGGCTTTGCCCACCATCATTATGCTGCTCTTTAATTCGGAAGAATTTCGTTTTCTGCTGGATTACGCCCTGCGCCTGGCGCCCTTTGCCGCAGCCAGCTACATCGCCTGGCGGATGCACCGCAGCGGCAGCGACATCCACAGGATCCTCGGTGTCTGGCTTTTAACCGCCCTGCTGGTCGGGATTGTGAGTGGTTCGCTGGCGCTCATTTTTGACATTAAAGGCGATTTGCGCACTGTTCTGGTCAATATCAACCGCGACTGGGTGGAGGTCGTTACCTTTGACCATCGCCAGGAACTCCTAAGCGGCAGCTTCATCCTCGGGCTGGTTTCCAGCGGCGCCGGCTTGGCGGGTTCCATTTTTTACATCATTCCTGCCGCGCCGCGCAAAGCGCTGTTTTATGGCTTAGCGGTCACGCTGCTGGTGGGCGCTTTTGGTGAAACGGTTCGCTTGGTTCTGCAAGAGAGCCTGGAGCGCGATGCGCTGAATCTGATTTTCCGCCGCGATACCCTGCGCCAAACCCCCGCGCTTATTCTGTTTGTCACCAGCACCGTCATCGGGCTGTTATGGGCGCGGTTCGGGCAGCGCCTGCGCGCTGATTTCCAAACCATAGCCGGCTCGCATCAATCGACGACGCAAGCAATTGGGACGGTCATCTTCGCAGCGATTCTGCTGGCATTGCCCTGGCTAATCGGGCGCACCTTGAGCGATGTGGCTGTTACCATCGGTTTGTTTGTGCTGATGGGTCT
>DAOUKA010000429.1:0-5195 GCA_034421915.1 Anaerolineae bacterium | reverse complement strand
CTCCCGACACTAATCACCCGCAAAGACATCATTGCCGATTTGCACCTGCATACCACAGACAGCGATGGCAAACTTACCATCCGCGAAATGGCAGCGGCTTGTCAGGCGCGCGGGCATCAATATATGGTCATCACCGATCATTCACGCAGTCTCGGCATCGCCAACGGGCTTTCGACCGAACGGCTGCTCAAGCAGATTGAGAAAGTTCGCCAAGTGGATGCGGAAACGGGGGCTGGCATTCATATTCTGACGGGCAGCGAGGTAGATATAAGAGCCGATGGCAGTATGGACTATCCCGACGAGATTCTGGCGCAACTCGATTTTGTGATTGCCTCTCTGCATGTCGGTTTGGGTCAAAAGCGCGAGCGAATCACCGAACGCCTGCTCAATGCCATTCGGAATCCGCATGTTGATATGATTGGACATCCCGCCGCCCGCCAAATCCCCAATCGGGAAGCCGTAGATGCCGATTGGGACGCTGTTATGCAAGCCGCCAGCGAACATCAAACCATTCTTGAGATTAACGCCAACCCCCTGCGCCTCGACCTCAAGCCCGAATTGGCGCGTCTGGCAAAGGACATGGGGGTTCTGCTCGCCATCAACAGCGATGCTCATGCCGAAGAACATCTTGATTTGATGGACTTTGGCGTTGCCAACGCACGCCGCGGCTGGGTCGAACCGCAGCAGGTGGTCAATACCTGGCCATTCGAAAAGTTTGTCAAGTGGATTCAAAATCGACATCTGTAAAGCGGATGAAGGACAGCTTGTATGACCAACCGAGCGCGGCACATGGCCAAACACAGTCCGCAGTCGTCACATGATATTTTTAAGCGCATTCGACAGCCGCTTTTCCATTCCCGATTGCCGGCCCTGGGGCTTGTGCTCATCGTAGCATTTGGGATCGTTTTGCTGGCGGCGGCTATTACCCAGGCGCCGGTATCGCTGTCTGTCGGGGCGCAGGTCAGGGTTGCCAATGTGGGTGAGCAGGAATTGAATATCCGCAGTCTGCCAAGTATTGCGAACAGCCAGGTTCTGTTCCGCGCCGCCGAAGGTTCTGCATTCCGCATTATCGGCGGCCCGCGGCAGGCTGATGGCTTTAGCTGGTGGCACATCCAAGACCCCTTGTCCCAACTTGCCGGTTGGGCAGCCGCAGATTATCTTCAGGCATACCGAGTAGAAACAGGACAATAACCGTGAGCCAAGACATTGCACAACGGGCTTCTGAACTGCGTCAGCAACTGCATTTCCACATTTACCGTTATCACGTACTCAATGACCCCGTGATTGCGGATGCCGAATATGACCGCCTGTTCCGTGAATTGCAGCAAATCGAGGCGGAGCATCCCCAATACGCGGCAGCGGATTCACCCACACAGCGCGTGGGGTCAGACCTGGCGGCTGATTTCCCCAAAGTACCGCATTCGGCGCCCATCTTGAGTCTGGCGAATGCCTTCGACGAAGACGACCTGCTGGCGTGGGAAGAACGCAACCTCAAGCTATTGCCCTCAGAGACGCAGTTGCAGTATGTCCTGGAGCCCAAACTTGACGGCTTGGCGATTGTGCTGACTTACGAAGACGGCATATTGACGCGGGCAGCCACACGGGGCAATGGCGAACTTGGCGACGATGTCACCGCCAATGTCAAAACCATCCGCTCGGTCCCCTTGAGGATTCCGGTCGATTCCAGCCTGAGTACGCCGCCGCGGCTGGTTGTCCGTGGCGAGATACTGTTCCACAAAGACCACTTTCTGGCGCTGAACCGCGAACAGGAAGCGCAGGGGCTGCCCGCCTATATCAACGCGCGAAACACGGCCTCTGGCTCTTTGAAGCAGAAGGACAGCCGCGAAACAGCCAAGCGCCAGCTTACAGCCTATATTTATGGCATGGTGGATAGCATCGGCTTGGATTTGCAAAGCGAATGGGAAATCGTGAAATACTTGCGCCAGATGGGCTTCAAGGTCCCTGCCGATATTCAGCCTTATCCCACATTATCCGCGGTCATCCAGGAGTTGCCGGCTTGGGAAGCGAGCCGCCACAAATTGCCCTTCGAGATTGATGGACTGGTCTTAAAAATCGACGACCTCGCCCTTACGCGTGAACTTGGTGTTGTCGGGAAAGACCCGCGCGGCGCGATAGCCTTCAAATTTCCAGCCGAGGAAGCCACCACCAAACTGCTTGATGTCACCATTAACATCGGTCGCACTGGCAAAGTCACCCCAACCGCACAGCTTGAACCCATGTTTATCGGCGGGGTGACCGTCTCGAACGCCAGCCTCCACAACTACGCGCAAATCGCGGCGCTTGATATTCGCTGTGGTGACCGCGTGGTTATCAAACGTTCGGGCGATGTCATCCCTTACGTGATTGGGCCTGTCGCCGCGGCACGCAGCGGCATAGAAACAGCCATTCTGCCACCCGCAACCTGTCCATTCTGTGAAACCCGTCTAATCCAGCCCGAAGGCGCGGTAGATTGGTTCTGCCCCAATCCCAACTGCCCCGAACGAGTCATGCGAACTCTGGAGTTTTTTGTCTCGCGCGGCGCCATGGATATTGAGGGCATGGGCCCGCAAACCATACAAACCCTCATCAAGGAGCGGCTGGTGGCTGATGAAGCTGATATATTCTATTTGCAGGCAGAACCCTTGCTGGAATTGGAGGGATTCGCTCAAAAAAAAGTGGACAACCTGCTCCATTCGATTCAAACCGCCAAATCGCGCCCCTTCGCCCAGGTATTGGCATCGCTTGGCATAGATGGCGTTGGCTCAACCGTTGCCACACTCATTACCGACAGCTTTCCATCCATCGACAGCCTGCTCCAAACCACCCAAAACATCAGAAGCGCCGAACAGGCTTTCATCGATGCCATCACGCCCATTGTCCAATCCCGACGCGGCGGCGATGAAGTGCAAAAAGTCATCTACCGCCTGGAACATCCGAACACCGAGCTTGCGCCGCGTTATCTGGAGGCAAAAGACCTGGATACGCGCTTGCGGCGTTTTCTAAAGCCACTGCATCAGGTATCCCCTCTGTCCGAAAACCAGTTTATGCAAATCAAAAACAGCCTGACCGACCTGATTGAGGCCTCAAGACCGCTCCATGCCATCGAAGGTTTGGGCCCTATTCTGGTCAAGAATATAGCCGACTGGTTTGCAGATGACCATCACCAAACTGTGTTGAGAAAAATGCGCGCTGCCGGCGTCAATATGCAAGTCGAGGCAAAAGTGATTGACAGCACGCGACTGCAAGGGAGAACCTTTGTGCTGACAGGCACGATGAGCGCCGCCCGTAGCGAAATCAAGGCTCTGGTCGAAGCCAACGGCGGCAAAGTGACCAGCAGCGTCAGCAAAAAAACAAGCTATGTGGTCGCCGGCGATTCGCCCGGAAGCAAGGTCGAAAGAGCCGCCAAAAACAACGTTCCCGTCATCACCGAAGATGAACTCCGTGCCATGATCTCAGGCTAGCTCGGCGTCCAAACCAGCCGAAATCCGCCTCACTTTGGCGCCGGTCTCATACCAGGTGATTCTGCTCAGCCCAAGTTTTTCTCGAATGCGCTCCTCATCGACACCCGCACGATAATCCCGAACCGCCAGCGTCCAGCGCATAATCTCGAATGACAGCTTGAAGGGCACTTCGGCGCGCCTGCCGATGTCTGTCAAGATGTATTCAAGGTTGCGGGTGGTGCAGCTAAAGACAGTCTCCTGGGGCGCATACTGCTGTTGATAGCGCTCCAGCAACTCCAGCAATTCGGGATAAAGTTCAATTCGCCGCTCTTTATAAATATGGCGGACTTTATGCTTGATAACCACCTGTGGACTGAGGGAATAGCGACCTTCAATGTCCTCCAGCTTCAGCCGTCCGGTTTCTGCTTTTTTGAGGCCAGTTTGCAATAATAATCTGAACAGTAGCTCGGGGCGATAATCCTGCGTACCGCCTTTTCGCATCGAACGACAAGCCTCCAGGCAATTCCTGATTTGGGTTTCGTTCAAAACTTCGGAGAGCGGCGCCGGGCCCGAACGCTGGCGAATGGGAATGGCGGGGTCAAACCGAATGGCATCCAGGCCTTTCAGCCACTTGAAATACACCTTGAGCGTGGTAACGCGGCGGGCATAGGTCTTGCGGCTGCAAGGAATACCACGCTGATTCTCCATCCAATCCAGATAAGCATTCAAATCCGATGTCAAATACTGCGCGATAGGCCGGGACGGGCTGCTAAATTCAGCCAGCAAACTCATATCCCCGCGAAAGGCCTTAATCGTATGCTCCGATTTACCCTCTTTTCGCAGGTACTCGGCAAATAACTCAAAGGTCGCCGCCAGCGATGTCTGCTTGTCGATGTCTTGAGCCGAGAGAGGCTGATTGGGAAACAGAGACAGTTGCTTCGCCATACGAAAATACCCATCACACAGAACGGGCTATCCTTAAAGAATAGAACGCATATACAGAACTGTCAAGCCAATTCTGTCAGCCTAGCGCTTGTTTATCCAATCGGGATTGCCGAAGCGCTCCTCCAGCAAGCCGTCGCGGCGGCGCAATTCCTCCTCTGACAGCTTTGCGGGCATCATTTCCACATCAAACGCCCGACAAAATCCGTCTGCAACCGCCACAGCCACCTCAGCCCAGGCCGGCGCAGCAGCCATCACCTCCGCCAAAGTCACGGCATGAGCCCGCAGCTTGCGCCTCTGAACCTGACGCGCCTGCGGCGAATCAAAGTTCAGCACTTCACAGATACGCGCAATATCGCCACACAGCGGAATCGTCCCATGCTGCAAGATGCCCAGCCTGCGCCGCAGCTGTGCGCTCCCGATTAACTTGCGCTGATTGACCGTGATTTCATAATGCGAGGAAAGTTCAAAACAGACAGCCCCCCTGATTTCGTCATCGAGAGCCGCCCCTTGATGTTCCGACTGCGCCCTCAGACCAAGACCTTGCAAAGCCTGTAACAATCCGCGGCTGATGCGGCGATAGCTTTCCACCACACCCCCACCCGCCAGCGCATCGTCAATCGGCAGGCTGAGGCTGTATGTCAGTTCATCGCCATGCAAAATCGCCTTGCCACCTGTCGGACGGCGCACAAGCTGCCAGCCCTTGTCATCCAGACGAGCCATATCAACATCCCGAATCCGCTGACCATAACCCAGGGACAGGCACATGGGCCTCCAGCCGTACAGGCGCAGGGTTGGCGGCTGAACGCCGCT
>DAOUKA010000428.1:0-3085 GCA_034421915.1 Anaerolineae bacterium | reverse complement strand
TCAGTGGTCGGAAGTGACAACAAGTGCTACACGGAATGGGATTTTTGCAGCGCCGGAAGTGAAGCCGAGAATGCCTATTTCTGGCGGTTGGGCTGGTGCGCGGCGGCGGTCGAGCGCGGCGTCCTGTCAGGAGAGTTGGGTCATTGTATGCGTGGAGAAACCCCACCAACAAGAGCAGCCCCGCTGCCCGATGAGACGCAGGATTTGCCTTGGTCAAGGGCGATCTGCAGGATGACTACGTATCCAACCGGCTACGACGAAACCGGGTTTGTGGCATGTGGATGGGATGCGACTTTACCGCCAGGGATGGAGTGCTCTCTGCGGGCAACTGCGCCGCCATGGCACTGTACGAAGCATGATCCCTACAGTTCGTACTCCCTTACCTCTACTGCTCAAGCTGGCGGCTGAGCCTTGGGGAAAGCGAGTCTCGCTCGCGGAAGCATAAGATGGTGACAATCGACGCGGGGGCGCTTGTCACGCAGGCGCCCCTGTCTTGTCCATGCCATCGCCCGCCCGATTTCCACTGACAGGATGCCCCGAATATGATACGATGATGTCTGCGACAATCGGCTGAACAGAAAGCCCAATCCATGCCACCTCCTTTGACCGTTCACCCCGTCAGGGCGCCGATACAAGACCGCCCTTTTGACCTGATGCGGACACTCATCGATAGCCTCCGCCAAGCCGAGCTCGCCTTGCGCGATGGCGATGTCCTGGCGGTATCGAGCAAATACGCCGCCATTGCCGAGGGGCGCATCATCAATCTGGATGAGGTCTCGCCCACAGCCCGCGCCCAAGAACTGGCGGCCCGCTATCAGATGGACGCCGCCATTGCCCAACTGGTGCTGGAAGAGGCGCACCATATCTTTGGCGGCATCGAGCAGGGATTCCTCTTGACCGCCAGGTTTGGCATCATCTCGCCCAATGCCGGCCTGGACAGGTCGAATATCCCCAGCGGGCAGGTCGTGCTGCTGCCCAAGAAGCCCTATGACACTGCCGAAACGATTCGCCAGCGGCTTTGCCAGCGCCTGAACTGTCGCATCGGTGTCATCCTGACAGACAGCTGGCTGCTCCCCGGCCGCTACGGCACAACCGGCATCGCGCTGGCGGCGGCCGGCTTCAAGCCCATCCGCGATGAGCGCGGCAAGATGGATCTCTTTGGCAATTCGATGGCTGTCACCCAGGTCGGCGTCGCCGATTCGCTGGCGGTTTGCGCGCAGGCCGTTATGGGCGAACGGGACGAGGCGAGGCCCTTCGCGCTGGTGCGCGGCGCAGAAATCGAATGGACCGATGCCCGCCTCTCCGCCGCCGATGTGTCGATTCCTTGGCCGCTGTGCATCTACATCCAATCTCTGGCCGACGGGCGGCTCGCCGCGCCTGCCCCCCAAAATATGCGGATAGAATGGTGAACGCCGCCGGCGAAATTCATCAAACAACGAAGAATTTATTTGACAGGCATGGAACCCTGCCTTAAACTGAAATCAGGAGCAGCCGCTTGACAGACAGTTTATAGACAGAAGGGAAAACGATGGACGCAAGTATGATTAACAAAATCCAAAAAGCAGGCGAATACGCCAGCGAACCCAAGCGAGCCACCTTCAACAGCCTGACAGTGACATTCCGCGGCAACAACAATACTTACACCGTCAGCCTGAACAGCGACGGCTGGTCTTGCACCTGCCCTGGCTGGCAAAAATACGCCATTTGCCCGCATATTATGGCGCTCGAAACCTTGTTCAAACCCTTGCTCAAACGCCGTCCCGTCCCTTACGCCCCCGGTCAAAATATCGTCAGTGATGTGGAGAAGGCCAAGCGCTACTCGACAGAACGCGAGCGCATTCGCATCGTCTCTTTCGATTGCGCCTTCGAGGGCTACAGCAAAACCCATCACATCACCTACAACCGCGGCAAGTGGACAAGTTCGGCATCGTTCTTTGCCCGGCGCGGCGTATGCAGCCACACCATGGCCCTCGAAAAAATCCTGAAGGGCTTCGTCCAGCCCGCCCGCATCGAACCCGCGCTCTAAGCAGGTCTCTTCACGAGCGAGGCATTCTGCTTCGTGCCTCGCTCGGCCGCCTGTCTCCTAGGCCCCCGCCACAGAATAGCCCGTGACCTGATACAGTGGCAGCGGCTTGGGCGCTTCCCTGCATGAGTCCTGCCGCGGCGCTGACATCGCCGCCCTCACCTCGGCCTGATGGGTCTTGCCCTCGGCATCGACAAACGACACCTGCCATTGCCCCTCCGCCAGCCGCGCCGCGCCCGACAGCCTGAGCGCATCAAGCGCATATTGCTTGGCGGCCGCCCGCACATAACTTTCGGCCGCCCCCGCCGCGCAGTGGGCATCCACATCCAGGCTGTGACCGGCATAAGCGCCGCGCCCGCGGTATTTATGCAGCAGCATATAACCCGAACGATGGTTGACGACAACTTCTTCGGCATGGAAGGGGTCAAGATGACCATAGACAATCCCCTGCGGAAAAGCAATCAGCGTCGCCGCCATCCGATGCCCGCCAATATGCGTGGTCTGCCACACCCTGTCCGCCCCGACCTGCTCGGCCATCGCCTGATACAGTGGCATGCCATAGGTCGCGCAGCAGGGGTCATGCCGGCCATTGGTGCAGACTGTATAAAGCTCATCCACCTCATCCATCTCGCGCCCCCGAATCCGCGGCGCGCTGTCCGCAGCGACGCTGGCTGCATCCAGCCCCATCAGGTCATCATAATCGGACAGGATGCTGTGATAGATTTTCGGTCTGTCCTGGTGGGTCACGGCAATATAGAAGTTCCTGCTGTCGGCCTGCGGGCGGCGAATGAACAGCACTTTCGCCCGCGGCACCGCCAGCAGATGTCGGACAAAAGGCGCAAAATCACCCGCTCGCTGCACTTTCTTGACAATCTCGCTTTGCCACCCCCCATATTCAGCCGCCTTGCTTTCAATCAGGAAAAATACATCGGCCGGCTTGAAAGTGCCGCCAAGCGACTCGTTCATCAGGCGCGATTCCGCCGCACAGGTCAAATTCTCACCCATAAATGGCCTCCCTAGAGTTTCAACGACAAGTCCCTCAAGTCTACCATGTATCCCCCA
>DAOUKA010000427.1:0-1596 GCA_034421915.1 Anaerolineae bacterium | reverse complement strand
GTGCGCGAGATTTAGGAGAGCCAGCAGGAAAGGAGCAGGCAATATGCACAATGAAATGCGCGACTACCGCGATTATCAGAAGCGCAAATTGAGCGGCAGCCGCGATGGGCGCGGCATCAAAGTGACGGCGACCGCCAGTCCCGGCAGCCTGATTCATCAAGCGCTGGGTAGCGTCGCGGCAAACGAATGGGATGAGATTTTTATCCAAGCGGTGAATACCTCCGGCTCGCCGGTCAAGCTGACAGTGGAATGGGGTGGCACCAGCAGCCCGGATGATCTCATCGAAATCACAATCCCGGACGAAAGAGGCTTCACGGAAGTGATTGCTGGCAACGTCCTGCAAAATGGGGCGATTGTCCGCGCTTTTGCCGCACAGGCAAATATGGTTGTCCTGCACGGCTATGTCAATCGCTATCAACATATCTAGGAGGGGATGATGCCTAAACTTGCAGGCGATCATGTACAAATCCTGGTCGATGGTTATGAACTCACCGGCGACAGCAACCGCATCCACATCAATGACAACCGCGACCTGTTTGATGCCACCGCTTTTGGCGACGAGGTGCATAAATTCCTGCCTGGACAGCGCATGATAGCGGTGGAGCATGCCGGTTTTATGAACAGCGACAGCGCCAGGTCGCATCCAGTGCTCAATGGGGTCGATGTCGATGGGCTGTTCTCGGTTTATGTGGGTCAGAACACAACACCGAGCGCGGGTGATCCGGTCTTCAGCTTACTGACCCAACAGACACGTTATGGCAGCTTGCCCCAATTCAACCAGCTTATTCCCTTTCAGGCGGTGTTTGCCAATCGGGGTGAGTTCGGGGGTTGGGGCAGGGCGCTGACGCCGCCGACCAGCTTCAGCCGTTCAGCCAGCGGGAATGCAATCGACAACGGGACTGCCAGTCATCAAGGAGGTTGGGGCGGTTTGCATGTGCTGACAGCCGCAGCCTCCGATACCTATGACATTCGGATTGAAGGCTCGACCAACGGCGCGTTTGCCGGCGAAGAAAGCACCTTGACAACTTTCGCCTTGGACGGCTCGGCGCTCGGATCGGAGCAGGTACAGATCAGCGGGACGATACCCCGTTACATCCGCTGGAAAGCAAGGCGCAGCGGGTCGGCTGGGGATGCCGTCAAAATTGCAATATCACTGATTCCAAACTAACTCAAAACAAAAAGGAGCGACACAGCATGGCTTTATCAGGCGATCACGTCATCGTGAAAATGGACGACAGCGGCGGCACCTTGCGCACCTTTGCCGCTGGAGACATCCGCAGTATTGATCTGGGTCTGAGTTATGACCAATTTGATGTCACCGGCTTTGGTGATGAGGTGCATCAGTTTATCAACGGGCAGCTGCGGGCGCCGGTGACGATTCAGGGGTATCTGACGACCGACAGCCCCAGCGGCACCCATACTGTTATTCAGGGTGCATTTGCTGCTGGCAAGCGGGTCTCGCTGGAAGTACAGGTCGGCAATAACACGACCCCAGCCCAAAACGATCCCAAATACACTGGGGAATTCCTGGTCGGGAGTTACCGTCCGCAAATCACAAGCGGTGGCGCCATTATGTTCAGCGCCACCTTGCAGCCG
>DAOUKA010000426.1:0-4131 GCA_034421915.1 Anaerolineae bacterium | reverse complement strand
CTGTCGGCAATCACCTCGCGGCTAATCAGCGAGCCTTTCATCCCCTCGGTGCCCATCGTGATGCCATCGGAGATGCTGACCGTGTTGAATTCAAAGGGTGTGCCGCCAGCAGCCCGAATCCCGCGTTTGACATCATGCGCCAGCTTGCGCAAGTGGAAGTTGCAGGGACCGATTTCGGTCCAGGTGTTGGCGACGCCAATCAGTGGTTTTGCCAGCGCCTCGTCATCATAACCGACTGCCTTGAGCATGGCTCGTGCGCCAGCGCGTTCGGCGCCGTGAACCAGGGTGCGGCTGCGTTGATTGAGTGCGGCGCGGACTCCGTTTGTTTTGGACATGATGTCTCTCCTTATTGTGATTGACTGTTGCTCAATGAATAGCTGTTTTGTAAGTGTTGCTTTGGTACAGCATTTCTGAAGTCGGATATGTGATACGATCTATTTAATCCCCGAACTGAGGAAACTATTGGTAAACTGTTTCTGCAAAAGAGCAATGAGTATGAGAACCGGCACAGCCACAATCAAAGTGCCTGCTGCCAGTTGATCCCACTGCGCCCCGATTTCCGATGAGGCGGTTAACAATGCAAGACCGACCGTAAGCGGACGGGTTTCTACACTACTCGTGACCAGCAAGGGCCATAGAAATTCGTTCCAGTGATAAGTAATTGAGACAATGCTGAATGCCAACAACGGGGCACGGGTGACAGGCAAAAAGACATGCCACAATACCTGAAACCAACTGGCGCCATCGCTGCGTGCAGCTTCTTCCAGTTCTTTCGGCACCTGCTTGAAAGATTGGCGCATCAAAAAGGTGCCGAAAGCTGAGGCGAAATAAGGAGCCATCATACCCTGATAGGTATCCAACCAGCCCAGTTTGGCGAGGGTTTGGTAGTTGGGCAGGATAAGCACCGTGGCGGGCACCATCAGCTGCGTGAGGAATAAGAAAAATATCTGCCCCTTTCCCCGGAAATCCAGCCGCGCCAAGGCAAATCCGGCCAGTGAGATTGTGACAAGCTGCACAGCCAGTAGCCCAAACACCCAGATGATCGTATTCAAATAAAAACGCGGAAAAGGTGCCACCTGCCACGCTTCTACAAAAGCCCCCAGATGCAAGCTATTCAGCCAGACCAGTGGCGCCCCGTTCAATAATTCAGTAGTCGGCACAAACGCAGCTAATAATGTCCAGATCAGCGGCACAATCCAGATCAGTCCGAAGACCGCCAGTGAAAGAATCGGTAGAATTTCACGCCTTTTGCGTGTAATCCCTGTCCTCAAAGAACCAACCTCACAATTTACTCAATCATAATGAACATGTTTCTCAAGATAAACGTACTGCAAAATCGCCATTGTCAGTAGCACAGCCAGCAAAATTACAGTCATAGCAGATGCAATCCCCGTTTTGAAATATTTGAAGCCTTGTTCGTAAACATAGAATAAGGACATGTTGGTGGCATTATTGGGGCCGCCTGCCGTCAACACATAAACATGATCGATTTGCTGCAATGAGTTCAACACAGCGATCGTTGACACAAAGTAGGTTGTTGGCGAAACCAGGGGCCAGATTATGAAGCGCAGTTTTTGCCAAAAAGTAATGCCGTCCAGTTTGGCTGCTTCAAGTACATCTGCGGGCAATGCTTGCAGAGCCGCCAGATAAAACAATGCGAAATAGCCAAGTTGCTTCCACAAATAAACTACAAACAATGCAGGTAGTGCCAGATCGCGATCACTCAACCAATTAGAGCGCGGCAGTCCTAACGCACCAAGAATCTCGTTAAATAGACCGACACGCGGGCTATATAGGAACAACCAGATTGAAGCGACACTGACCATTGGCAACGCAATTGTCGCCAGAAACGGAAAGCGAAAGAAACCGATATTTCTTAATCCCTGATTCATCAGGATCGCCAGCAGCAGTCCACCGATTACGGCAATGACCAAACCAGCCGTCACATACAGTAATGAGTTTCTCAGCACTTGCTGGCTAACTGGGTCGCTAAACATACGCTCGTAGTTTTGCAGACCGACAAAAATCTGTTCGCGCCCGCGCCGCGCCCTAAAGCTGCCCCAGATTACCGAAAGTATCGGCCACAACGTGAACACTGCCAAGAAGACCAGCGATGGGAGTAAAAAAATATAAGCTATCGCGCTACTACCACTGAGAGTCTGAATAAAGGAAGGGGGACGAGTTGCTTGAACTCGTCCCTCAGTCTTAAGACTGAATTTTGTTTGGTTCATACGGCTTTATTGCTGACTACCCACCTAATTCACAACCGGCCTGTATCAACAATTCATCAGACCGATCTTGTGCAATTTGCAAGGCTTCTTCAGGCGACTGTTCACCCGTGTAGACGGCTTCAACAGCTTGCGTTGTGATCGTCGCCATCTCCGGTCCTGCCAGCGTCGCCGGGAATTCTTTTACAGCATATTCAAGCTGTAGACGAGCAGTCGAAGCCTGAGGTACATCGGCAGCATAGCTCATCAAGGGATCTGTTTCCCAGGCTGCATTACGCGGCGCGACATAGCCGCTATCAATACCCCACTGCCCGATTTGCTCCGGACGCACCATCCAGCGGATAAATGTCCAGGCAGCATCTTGCCGCTCTTGACCAATATCTGCCATGATATAGAAGTTGCCGCCACCCACATTGGCGCCATAACCCGCCGGACCGCCGGGCATAAAGCCGGTGCCAAGTTCGAAGGGTACATCGGCTAGCAGCGAACTCAGACTGCCTGTGGAGTGATAGATCATCGCTGCTGCCCCGGCGATAAAGTCAGCCGGTGCCGTGCCCCATTGAACGACTCCATCAGGCATGATTTCATGCTCAACCTGTAGGCTGTGCAGGAATGCCAGCGCTTCTATTGCTTCCGGTGTATTCAAATATACCCCGCAGGGATCGTCTTCAACTGAGCCGATATGCTGCCCAGCCTGAATAGCGAAGTTAGCATATATCCAGAACGATGCCGGAATTTCTACACCCCAACGAGTCACATTGTCCCCATCGCGCACCACAAGCTGCTGACCGAAATCCACCAATTCTTCCCATGTCGCCGGTGGTGTTTCAGGATCCAAACCGACCTCGGCAAATGCGTCTTTATTGTAATAGAGGATAGGAGTTGAACGCTGCCATGGGATACCCCAGACTTGACCATTGGAAGTTGAATTGGACATAAAGGCATCAAAGAAGTCGTCAATATCCAAGCCTTCCTCGGAGTTGATGTAATCGTCCAGCGGGATTACACCCTGCATATCCACCAAGGTATATAGATCGGTGGAGAGTAGAATGGCAACATCAGGCGGCTGACCGGAGAAAATCGCGGCTTGTGTGCGAGCCATATTTTCCGTGTAATTACCTGTGAAAATAGGCTCAACCTGTATCTTGTCATGAATTGAATTGAACTCTGCAACATAGCCATCAATGGCTTGGGCTAGCGGCCCGGCGACTCCGACAGGATAGAAAAATTGCAGCGTGATCGGTTCCTGATCCTGAGCCGAAGCCCCGCCAATCATCAGCAGAAAACTGTATAATAATACGACCAATTGATACATAATACGTTTATTTGGCATCATTTTTCCCTTTTGCATTCAGAAAGCATCTCTACCCATGTTTTGATTTCAATAAACAATCCTTTCCTCTGCATTAGATTGAGCGAATAGTACCTTAGCTCGACTTTGCATGATCAGGCGACATAAGAAACTGCGTCAATCAGACCACCTAGAGCAAACTATTTAACGCAAATATAATACAGAAATTGTTAAGCTCAATCCCTAGCGTTATATTATAGCATATCTTGTCAAGAATAACATCCGTTGGGCAGGTCCCACGTGTATTCCTGTTGGCCTCACAGTATAATAACCCCATTCGCCAGCAGGAAAAGAAAGCGCGCCCATGCAAATCCACGACCTGTTGCACGACCTGCAAGCTGCCATCGGCGCTGACCAAGCCACTGCTGACCAGATGACCCGCATCCTCTACAGCACCGATGCCAGCAATTATCAGGTCATGCCGCTGGCGGTGACCTTTCCGCGCGGTGCTGATGATGTGGTCGCCATCCACGAGACGGCAGCTAAGTATGCGCTGCCGATTTTGCCGCGCGGCGGCGGCAGTGCGCTGGCTGGCCAAGCGGTTGGCGAAGC
>DAOUKA010000425.1:0-4680 GCA_034421915.1 Anaerolineae bacterium | reverse complement strand
GTTGTCTTCAAGATTCCAGTGGCGAACAGCCCCGTACCGGTGACGAACAAAATCGTTAGCACTGAAACACCAAGATATACCGGCGAGGTCAACAAGGATATTTCTTCGAGAATCACCAAGACCCCAATCTCTATGATGATGCAGCATAAGATGCTAACCAGCGCTTTAGACATGATCACGTCATAGATGAAAGCGGGTGAGACCCGCAAGAATTGCAGGGTTTGCTGCTCTCTTTCTTTAATCATAAGCAGGGGGATAGCCATAATTGCCACAAAACTGAAACACGAGATAAGGATGATAACCATAATTTCATTCTTCAGATTGAATGGCTGTTCAGAATGATCGTTGATGTCCTTCACTTCAGCAAAAACCTGCCGCTCGCTCTGAAATGCTAATAAGATGGAGGACATAATCGATTGCAAAATTTGTTCCCCGAATCGATGGTTGGAATTGACGATAAATTGAATGCTTGGCCTCTCGATGCTGTCCAGCTTGACATCAAATTCATCTTCAAGCCGAATGCCAAGCCGAACATCTTCCATCACTTCGCTTTCTAATGTGTCCGGCGGCATATCATAGATGACGTCAGCGAATTCGATTTCTTTCAATATCATCGCTAAATGCGAATCGGGGCTGGCATTTGTACTCACTGAAAATCGCTGTTCCGGATTTTGCAAGTATATCTTTGCGCCCAAGCTCACAACAATCGGCAGAATCAAAAGCCCAAGGATATAACGATCTCGAATCGCTTGCAGCAGATCCTTCTTAAACAGCGTCAACAGGACATTCATGCTTTGATATGCTCTCCTACGACTTCAACGAAGACATCTTCTAACGTCGCCTCTTGTGAATGCACACTCACCAATAATCCCGCCTTACTCCATTCTGCCAACTGCTCACAATCTTTGGTGTTCTCTAACGACAGGGTTTCCCTTCGTCCGTTTTGCAATTCCAGTTTTACCAATGGCTTGCCATATCTGCGTTTCAAGCTGGCTGGTGCATCCTGCAGGATGATTTTACCTTGCTTCAGGAAAGCCACACGATCACATAATTGTTCCGCCTCATCCATATAATGTGTGGTTAGGAAAACTGTCGTGCCTGCTTCTGTCAGCGACTTGACCAGCTTTCGAATATCCAGCGAGAACGACGGATCCAGCCCGCTTGTCGGCTCATCCAGAAACAATACCTTTGGCTGATGCAACAGCGCACGCGCAATCGATAGCTTCTGCTTCATACCGCCGGAGTAGGTTTCAACCAAGTCATAAGCGCGGTCGCTAAGCTCTACCCGTTCTAAGAGTTCGTCAATCCGTGGCTTCGGCACATTATAAAGTTGGGCGGCAAAACGCAAATTCTGGTAGGCGCTCAAACGAGGGTATAAATTAGGAAACTGAAACACCACCCCAATCAGCCGCGCTAATGTCTTTGACTTCCCAGCCCTATGCCCCATAACAGTCGCTTTGCCCGAAGTCGGACGCAATTGGCCGGTTAACATTTTTATGGCGGTCGTCTTGCCTGCGCCATTCGAACCCAAAAATCCGAAGATCTCACCAGCCTCTATCTCCAGATCCAATCCATCTACTGCCCGCCTCTTGCCAAAAGAACGTGATAACTTCTCGGCTTGGATGGCTAACATCTTTGCTTGGCTCCGTTTCCCCACAGGCGGAGTTGCCGCTATATCGAATCACGGGTTTGCAGGAAAAATGCTTTTTTCAGGTTCGGCAGCGTGAAATCGAAGCCGCAGGCCTTGAAGAAGTCCTCGGCGACGCTGATGGCCATAATCTCATAAACGCCCTCTTGCCGCGCCAGTTCAACACAGGCGGCAACCAATTTTTTGCCGATGCCCAAGCCCTGCGTATGCGGGTCAACCGCTAGGCTGCGGATTTCGCAAAGTTTTTTATTATAGATTTCGAGCGCCGCACAGCCCACAATCCGCCCCTCATACCGCGCCACAAAGAACGTCTCCAGCAAATCTTCCAATTCGTCAAAGGTGCGCGGCAGCAAATCCCCCCGCGCCACAAAGGGCTTGATGAAATCAGATAGCTCAATCAGGTCAGCGCCGAGAGCTTGCTGAATGCTGACGGTCGTCAAGGCATCGTCTGACATGCGACTCTCCAGGATGCGATGTCCGCCATAGTGTAGCAGGTACTCCGAATTTGACAAGCCGCCAGACTTGACAATGAGGCTGGCTCACAGATTGAGCAGCCCGCCTTTTCGCTTGCGCCCGTAAGTGGGCAGGTCAAGCGGCGCATTCGCCAGCAGGTTCTCGACGCTGTAGCCTTGAATGACCGGATAGCTGCCGAACACATCGGCAAAGGTGTCGCGGCTGCGCTGATTTTCCACAGTCCGCATATACTGCTCGAAGCAGACCATCACACCGGCTGTCACGCCCAAGCGGTCGACTGTTTCGCGCAGGGCGCGCACCGCATCCGGGCTGACGCGGCCGCCCTTGACCTGCACCACCGCGTATTCGGCTTTGGCGACTTTCTTGGGGACAAAGCGATAAAACTTGAGCAGCCCATCGACGCCGCCATCGGCGCCGCGGGCGCCGGGTTCGCGGAACATCCCCTCGGCGCCGATAAAGCCGCAGACCCACTTCTCGAACTCGAATTTGTCGCGCTTCGCCAGGTCTTGGGCTTCATCAATCGTATGGGGTGTGCCGCGTATCAGGATGTCATCTTTTGCCAGCAGGGGGAAGTTATCGACCACCCGCTCGCGTATCAGCCCGGTTGAAAAGGGGGATATGTCGATGCCCACCCATTTGCGCCCCAGCGCTTCGGCGGCGTGAACAGTTGTGCCACAGCCACAGAAGGGGTCAAGCACGATGTCGCCCGGATTGGATGAGGCTTTGATGATGCGCTCCATCAGGGCGAGTGGCTTTTGGGTGGGATAGCCGAGTCGTTCGCTAGAGTTGCTTGAAAGCGTTAATGCGTTTTCTGCCCAAAGCGAGCCAACGGGTTCTCCGCGATAATCGTCTTCGTACTTGCGGCGTTCCAATTTTCCGTCAGGGCGAATGACAACATTTCCCTTTTGATATTCTTCTTCCAAACGCTCTTTACTTAACCGCCATCCTGAAGGGTGCGGATTGACATAACCGCGCCATTCATAACAAAGGTTAGGTCTGGGTCCCATGCTCGGCGCACAAAATAGAGGGGTGCCAGTATTATATCTTCGCCCCTGTTCATCAACATGAGGAAATTTTTCCAATGCTTTGGATTCAGTAAGTTTATGAAATGGGCGTAAAATTGCTTTAGGATAAGCATAGTATAGAAGCGTATCCGTCATACTGCCCCATGACTTGGGGGTATGTTGGCTTCCTTTTCCTTTTGATGCTACCCGCTTCCACACAATCTCATTGCGAAAGTTCTTTTTGCCGAACACGGCATCCATAATCAGCTTGAGATAATGGCTGGCGGTCGGGTCGCAGTGCAGGTAAATGCTGCCCGTCTTTTTCAACACGCGGCGCATGGCGCGGAGTCGCAGCGACATATTCAGCAGATAGGCCGCCAAGCTGGGCTTTTTGCCCCGCCCGCCGCGAACCTGCTCGACTTCCTGCGCGAACTTGACGATGGTCGCCAGCGAACGGGTGCGCGGGTCGCGCTCCCTATCCGCCAGATGCGCGTTGTCATCGGGCTTCCATTCCCAAGTATCCTTGAAGGCTTCAACGGGTTTCAGGCTTTTGTCGCGCCCCTTGAAGGGCAGGTTGTAATTGCTGTTGGAGTTGAAGGGCGGGTCGAGATAAATCAGGTCAATCGACTCGCTCGGCAGTTCGTCGGCATCGTTCAGAATATCCAGACAGTCGGCGGCATACAGGATTCGGTTCATAGGTGACAGCCTCGCAGGCAGGCGAACAGGCCGGCATTCCATGACAATCCGAAAAGAGGTACACTCGCGACGAAAGCCTTCGGGTTTTCGTATAATTCGGTATTCCTGTGACAGAAAGAGCTTGGATGGCGCATATCTGTCACAGGAATCCTGCATAGAGCGGTCATGGAAGACCGTCTTTATAAATTAACACAGGATTAAACTTCCTGCAACCTTTTTTTGGCTGCTGCGCTTGCAATTTGGGGGTTTCGCCTGTATGGTTGCGCCTTGACTGAAGCCTTTCAGCAGGTGAGCGATGACCCAAACCTATGTTGTGACTGGCGCCGCCGGTTTTATCGGCTCGCATATTGCCGAACGTCTGGTGCGCGATGGGCAGCGCGTGCGGGTTATCGACAATCTGCTGACTGGCAAGCCCGAACATCTGGCGTTCCTGAAATCGCTTGGCGGCGACCTGTCGATTAGCAGGGGCAGCATTGGCGACCTCGATGCCCTGCGGACCTTATTCAAGGGCGCCGATTATGTGTTTCATCAGGCGGCGCTGCCTTCCGTCCCGCGCAGCCTTGCTGACCCCCTGGAAACCCACCGGCACTGTGCGACCGGCAGCCTGAATGTCTTGATTGCCGCCCGCGACAGGGATGTGCGGCGGGTGGTCTATGCCGCTTCGTCTTCCGCTTATGGCGACCAGACCGGCGACTTCAAATCCGAATCCATGCCGCCGGCGCCCATTTCGCCCTATGCCGCCGCCAAGCTGGCGGGCGAGCATTATTTTCAGGCTTTTTATCACGCTTATGGGCTGGAGACGGTCGCCCTGCGTTATTTCAATGTCTTTGGGGCGCGGCAAGACCCCCATTCGGCTTA
>DAOUKA010000424.1:0-10655 GCA_034421915.1 Anaerolineae bacterium | reverse complement strand
GCATCTTTATCTTGTTGCATTATACTTGGCTTATGGTATCGTTACCATAAACATCATGGCGGATTTTTTGAGGAGGTGTCCAACGAATTGCAAAGTGTCATTCATCTTCAGCAGGTTTGTTTTACGCTTATCGTATATTTAATTAACCAATAAGAGGTCAACATGAAAAAAGCACTTTCCCTTTTGCTGCTCGCGATGATGCTGGTCGCGCTTGGCGGCGCTGCGGCCGCCCAGGAAGAGCTCAGCCTGTGGTATCACGGCGCGGGCAACTACGTCGAACGCGACTTGATTATCGGGATTATCGACGACTTCAACGCATCGCAATCCGATTATGTGGTTGTCCTGGAAGAGTTCCCGCAAGAATCCTACAACTCCTCTATCGTTGCCGCCGCGCTGGCTGGCGATTTGCCCGATATTATCGATGTCGATGGTCCCGTTATGCCCGGCTGGGCCTGGGCGGGTTATATGGCGCCGCTGCAGCTTTCCGAAGGCGCGTTGGACGATTTCCTGCCCGGCGCTATCGGCAGCTGGAATGGCGAAATCTACTCGGTCGGTCTGTGGGACGCCGCCGTAGCCGTTTATGCGCGGCGTTCGGTTTTGGAAGCCCATGACATCCGCATCCCTACCCTCGATGATCCCTGGACAGGCGAGGAATTTGATGCCGCGCTCGTCACCCTGCACGACAGCGGCGAATTTGAATATGCCTTTGATTTGGGCATGGCCTGGACAGGTGAATGGTATCCTTATGCCTTTTCTCCTTTCCTGCAAAGTTTCGGCGGCGATATGATTGACCGCGAAACCTACCTGACGGCAGAAGGCGTCCTCAATGGCGACGAGGCGATTGCCTTTGGCGAATGGTGGCAGAGCCTGTTTGAACGCGGGCTGGCGCCAGGCACCTCCCAGGATGGCGCCGACCGCGAAACCGGCTTCATTGACGGCAAATACGCCTTGCAGTGGAACGGCAACTGGGCCGGCATCGCGGCGCTGGAAGCCGTGGGCGATGACTTGATCTTCCTGCCGGCGCCCGACTTTGGCAGCGGCTCGGTCATCGGCGCCGCCTCCTGGCAGTTCGGCATCTCGTCGACCAGCGAACACAAAGAAGGCGCCAACGCCTTTATCGAATTCGCCATTCAGGATGAATACCTGGCGGCATTCTCCGATGGGATTGGCTTGATTCCGGCGACCGCAAACGCCGCCGCCATGAGCGCAAGCTATGCGGAGGGCGGCCCGCTGGAGGTCTTCTTTGGTCTGAGCGAGGCGCAGGCGCTGGTTCGGCCGGTAACGCCGGGCTATGCCACCATGGCGCTGATATTCGAAAAAGCGCTGGCCGATATCGCCAACGGCGCTGATGTACTCGATACGCTCGATGCGGCTGTCGATGAAATCAACAGCGACATCGAAGACAACAGCGGCTACGGCTTTGAATAAGCGCCCTTGAGCGGGTGTCCCATCGGGGATGCCCGCTCCCTTCAAGCCTCTTGTGCCTCTGTGGTAAGCTGTATGTAAAAGAGACCCGCCTATGAATGCACGAGCAGGAAAGGATGTTCCATTTTGGGCGCGTGTGCTGGTGCCGGCTGATGCGCCCTCGTATCAGCGGCGCGAGGCGATTGTCGGCTGGCTCATGGCGCTGCCCGCGCTCCTGATTCTGACCGTCTTCCTGGTGATACCCTTTTTGATGGCATTCGCCGCCTCCTTCACCAATCAGCGCCTTATCTCGCCCAATCCGACCGAATTTGTGGGGATGCGAAACTTCGAGCGCCTCTTGACCATCCGCGCCTTCACGCTGGAACCCCTGCGAGACGAGAACGGTCATCTGCTGCGCGGTGAAGACGGCCATATCGAATACCCGCGCCTGCGGAACTTCACGCGCCGGAACCCTGATTATCCTGAACTGGACGGCCTGCGCGAACTCACCTCGTGGCAGTCGGGCGATAGCCGCACCATCATTCTGGCAGCCGACCTCGTCTTTATCCGCGCACTCATCAATACGCTTATCTTCGCCGCCGTCATCGCGCCCCTGCAAGGCGGGCTGGCACTGCTGCTGGCTTTGCTGCTGAACCAGGCGCTGCCCTATATTAACGTCTTCCGCGCCATTTACTTCGCGCCCGTGGTCGTGTCGATGGTCGTGGTATCGATTCTGTGGCGCTTTATCTATGACGGCCACAACGGCCTGCTCAATACCATGCTGGGCATCATCAGCCTGGGGAGCTTCGCGCCGGTGGATTGGCTGGGCAGCCCCTATACCGCCATGCCCGCGCTGATTGCCATGTCCGCTTGGCAGGCTGTCGGCTTCCACATGGTCATCTGGCTGGCCGGCCTGCAGACCATTCCCGCCAGCCTCTACGAAGCGGCCAGCCTTGATGGCGCCGGCGCTTGGCAAAAATTCCGCTATGTCACCTGGCCCGGTCTGCGGAATACGGCCGTCCTGGTTTTGATTGTGATTACCATTCAGGCGATGGGCCTGTTTGTGCAGGTTGATGTGATGACCCGCGGCGGCCCCCTCGATGCCACCCAAAGCGTCGTCTATCAGGCGGTGCAGCGCGGCTATGACAAACAAGACATAGCCGAAGGCTCGGCTATATCCGTCGTTCTTTTCGTGATTGTCTTCATCATCGCTATGATACAGCGTTATCTGACGCGCGAAAGGGATTGATTGTCATGGCCGCCATGTCCTTCGAAACCCGCAAAAGCCTGCTCATCGCCCTGCGCTACCTGCTCTTGGTGCTCATATCGGCCATTTTCATCTTTCCCATTCTGTTTATGGTCGTGTCCTCGCTCAAGCCCGATATGCAGCTTCTGCGCGATTCTGGCTCCCTGCGGGCCTTTCTGCCCACCGGCGACATCTCGCTCAATAATTATGCCGATGCTTTCGAGCGCGTGCCGATGGTGCAGTTCGCCTTCAATTCGATATTCACCACCGCCGTCACCGTGCTGGCGAGCGTTGTGCTTAATTCGATGGCCGCCTTCTCCTTTGCCTTTCTCCGCTGGCGCGGCAAAGCCCTCGTCCTGACGCTCATTATCGCCACCTTCATCGTCCCCTTCGAAGTCGTTGCCATTCCCATGCTGCTCATCGTCAACGGCCTGCCCTGGCTGGGGCCCGCCGGCATCGAGATTGGCTGGCTCAATTCTTACCACGTGCAGATTATCCCCTTCATGGCCGATTCGCTGGGCATCTTCCTGTTCTATCAGTATTTCCGCGATCTGCCCGAAGAACTGAGCGAAGCCGCCCGCATCGATGGCGCCGGCGTGTGGCAGATTTACAGCCGAATCATTATGCCCATCGCCGGCCCCATTCTGGCGACGGTGGCGATTCTGAAGTTTCTGGCTATGTGGAATGCCTACCTGTGGCCGCTGATGGTCATTCGTTCGGAAGAACTGCGCCCCATTATGGTCGGCTTGCAGTATTTCTTCCAGCTGGACACCGCCTGGGGCGAGATTATGGCTTATCTCTCCGTCGTGACCATTCCGGTCTTGCTTTTTTATCTCGCCTTGCAGCGCGCCTTTATCGAAAGCATCGCCGCGACCGGCATCAAAGGCTAGCGGGATTTCACAGCCTGTCGGGCAAATCAGCCAGCCGCATCATTTTTGTTTTGCCATCATCCCCCGCTATCGGTGTATAGAGTTCCTTGGGGTCCCGCAGGCGGTCCAAGAACAGGATGCCATCCAAATGGTCGATTTCATGGTGAATCACCCGCGCATCCATGCCTTCCACCCGCCTGTCGATGGCTGCGCCGTCCTCACCCACCGCCCGAAATCGAATCCATGAGGGGCGGGGCGTATCCCAGGTATAAATATCGGGGATGCTCAGGCAGCCGTCAAAGCCGGCCTCCAGTTCGCCGGCGGCGATGACTTGCGGGTTAATCAGGGTCAGCATAGCCTGCTCGTCGTCATCATCGTTCTGCCCGAACTTCGCCACCACGACGCGCTTGAGCGAGCCGATTTGCGGCGCGGCAATGGCGGCGCCATGCTGTGATTCGAGCGTGTCTTTCATATCTTGAATCAGCCGCTTGAGTTTTTTGTCCTTGAGGCGGTGTATCGGTTTCGACAGCTGCCGCAGCCGCGCCTCATCCTGCGGATAATAAACCAGTTTTTTCACTGCCATCGTCTCTTTGCTTTCCAGCTTGCCTTGCCGGCCGCCTAGCGCGTGGGTGAACCATCGTCGAAGATGCCCGTTGGATGACAGCCGCGCGCTGCCTGCGCCGCCGCCCGCTCCAACAGGCGAAAATCATCATAAAAGGCATCGTCGGGCTGATAGACGACCGCCTCGGCATAACCCGCTTCGACCAGGGCGCGGTTGACAAAGACGCCATCGGCATAGACATAGCGCAGCAGCCGACCATAGCGGTCTGTTTCGCTGGTGTCCCGCAGCAGACGCACCTCCTTGCCCGCCACCCAATCATAGTTTGCCTGCGTCGCCTCGCGGTGGCAAGGCTCATCCCGTTCGGGCGTGTTCATCCCAATATAACGAACCCGAACCCGCCGGCCATCGAGCAGAACATCTATCGTATCGCCATCAATCACGCGGGCGACCCGCGCCTTTTCGCCGGCGGATGCAGCGACAGTCGCCTGACTGAAATCGGCAAGCACATCACAGGCGGCCAGAATCACGAGAGCCGCCAGCCACAAAAAAAGTCGCATCAGCATCGTTGATCCCCCTTTCCTGCGCTTGTTTATAACACAAAGTTGCCCGCGAAGGCGAATTTTTTTATGCTTTTATGATGAAACGTGTACTGGTCTGCTATGACCCGTTATAATCCCTTGACCGTGAGCCGCTCGGAGGAGTCGATTGGTGAATGCCCGAAGCAAGAAATTTCTGTCATATTACAGGCCTTATCTGGCTTGGCTGCTTGTTGATATGGTCTGCGCCTTTATGATGTCCGCCATCACCCTGATACTCCCCCTGTGCATCCGACACCTCACCAAGAACCTGCTGCCCAGCGATTACCCCGGCCTGCTGGCGGATATCGCCCTCATCGCCGCGGTGATGCTGGCTTTGGTGATGGTGCATACCCTGTGCAACCTGTTCGTCGATTATCAGGGACACATGATGGGCGCGATGATGGAAAGCGATATGCGCCGCGAGCTGTTCGCCCATTATCAAAAGCTGTCCTTCAGCTTCTTTGATGAGCAGAAAACCGGGCAGCTTATGTCGCGCATCACCCACGATTTGTTCTGGCTGTCCGAATTTTATCACCACGGACCCGAAGACCTCGCCATCGGCATCCTGAAGCTGGGCGGCGTCATCCTGATTACACTCGGCATCAATGCCGAGCTAAGCCTGATTTTACTGCTCTCGCTTCCACTGATGACCATCTGGGGACTGCATTTCAATCGCAAGATGAATATCGCCCTGCGCGAAAGCAAGGAGCGCATCGGCGACATTAACGCCCAAGTCGAGGATACGCTGGCGGGCATCCGCGTCGTGCAGGCCTTCGCCAATGAAGACATCGAGCAGGCCAAGTTCGAACGCGAAAATGCCCGCTTCATCGAAAGTCGGCGGCATGATTATAAAAGCTCGGCCTTCTTCTCCGGCGGCATGGTTGCCTTTACCCAACTGATCACCATTCTGGTCATCATCGCCGGCGGCATCGGCATAATCCGCCATTCACTGGATTTGTCGGACTTGATTACCTTTTTGCTGTATGCGGGCGTGCTTATCGAGCCCATCCAGCGTCTGGTGAACTTCTCCCGCTTGTATCAGGAAGGCATCACCGGCTTTCATCGCTTTATGGATATGATGGAACTGAAGCCGGACATCCAAAGCGCCAGCGGCGGAATCGTGCTCGAGCAGGCAGCCGGCCGGCTTGAACTCCGCCATGTCAGCTTCAAATACCGCGGCGATGATGCCTGCATCCTCAAAAACCTGTCGCTGGACATCCAAGTGGGCGAGTATCTGGCGCTGGTGGGCGTGTCAGGCATCGGCAAAACCACCCTCAGCGCCCTAATCCCCCGCTTTTATGAGGTCAGCGGCGGACAAATTCGGCTTGACGGCATCGACATTCGGGCGATTGACCTGCATTCACTGCGGCGCAGCATCGGTGTGGTCGACCAGGATGTCTACCTGTTTGCCGCATCCGTTGCCGACAACATCCGCTATGGCAAACCCGACGCCACCCCAGCCGAGATTCAGGCAGCGGCCAAAAAGGCGAACGCGCATGACTTCATTATGAAACTGCCACAGGGATACCAGACCGATATTGGACAGCGCGGCATCAAGCTGTCTGGCGGCCAGAGACAGCGCTTGAGCATCGCGCGGGTGTTCCTGAAAAATCCGCCCATCATCATCCTCGACGAGGCAACCAGCGCACTCGATAGCGAAAGCGAAGGCGCGGTTCAGAAATCCCTGGAACGTCTGATGAACAGCCGCACCACGCTGGTTATCGCCCACCGCCTGTCAACCATCCGCAAGGCCGACCGCATCCTGGTCTTGACGGAGAACGGGATTGGCGAACAGGGGACGCACGATGAGCTCATCGCCAGGGGCGGCCTTTATGCCAGCCTCTGGCATCGGCAGCATTCGCCGCTGACGGAAGCCGCCGATTAGAGTGACGGGAGAGGGACTCGAACCCTCACACCCTTTTGGGCAGGTGCTTTTAAGGCACCCGTGTCTGCCATTCCACCATCCCGCCAAATCGCCGCGCGCCTGCCGTCAAGTATAGCCAAAGCGCCCCTTTTGTCAAGATTTGCCCGCGCCGCCGCTAAACGTGATGGATGTCCCCGTCTTCATCGTTCTTGGATTTGTGCTTGCGCTTGTCGTGCTGCCCGCCAGCGCGCGGCCAACAGCCCCGCCCAAACAGCATAAACAAGCCAATGCCAACCAAAATCAGCGGAAACAAATCCCAGAATGCCCCGGAGATGCCCCCGATAAACCCAGGGATGCCAAAAATAACCGCGATGCCAATCAGCCAGAGGGCGCCCGTCGCGCTCTGCCAGGGTTGGCCATTCGCCACGGTGCGCCCCAGAATGGCGGCGGCAATCACCAGCAGAATGCCCGGCCACCACCAGCCCGTCAGGAACAGGATGCCCAGTCCGACAAAAAATATGCCCTTTTCAATCTCTGATGCTTTCATAACTTTATCGTCTGCTCTTTCGCTTGTCTGCTTTGCTGCCTAATTCTCACTACGCATCAAACGATAAAAGGTTGCGGCCTCAGCCGACTTGGCGGAAGACGGCGCGGTAAGATTGAAGCGATTCGCCGCCATCGCCGGCGGAGCAGGGTTCGGCGCTCAGGCTGACCTCAAGCGACTCGGCTGCGCCCGGCATATCAATCGTATAGCGAATCCCCCTTTCCATCTGAAAATCCGCATAAGCATCGCCCCGTTCGACCTTGAGCCCACTGACAAAGACGCTCTCTCCGCCTCCCCAGCGCACGCGAATCCGCTCGCCAGGGATGCCCGCCCCCAGGAAGTCCACCACCGAAACCTCAATCAGGCCCGGCAGCGCCGCATCGCAAAAGCTGTCGGCAAGGCGGCCCTCAAACTGGCGCGGCGCTGGCACGACAGGCACAAGACCAACCGCCGGTATCCCCGACAAAGCATTGGGCGGCGGTGTCTTGCTGGGCGGCGGCAAGGCAAACTGGCTGGCAGGACGGGCATCTTCGGGGATGAGTGCGCTGGAGAGCGCCAGCCCGGGCAGCAGCCGCTCGGCGCAGCCGCGGCGCCCCTGCATCTGATAAAACGTAATCATCGCGCGGACGGCGGTAATTCGGCTGCTGCTCTCGATATAATCGCTGCTGCCAAGCTCACAGGCCGCATCCGCCATCGCTTGAATCGGGTCGAGCGGGAGGCGCAGTTCCGTCAGTTTGCCGACAGCGCGGGCAAGGTCGCCGCGGTGCATATATTCAAGCGCAATCGCAGCCAGATAATGATGGCGCTCATCAGGCCGCAGCTGATGCGGCTCGGTATTGAACTCCTGAAGCGGTCCCAACAGCCACGTACAGCCAAGCCCCAGCAAAATCCCCAGCACGATGCCAAGCGCAAAGCCCCAATGGGAAACCGCGGCCGGCGGGTCGCGGCGGCCCTCTGGCGGGCTGGCGGGAGGCGCATCCCGCCCCATCACGCATCCCCCCCCAAGCCGATAAAGGGCTGCATCACAGGCGACAGCCGCCCCAAGCCCTCCGCCAGACTGACAAGCAGGTGAATATCGCTCAGGCTCTGCGATGAGGCCATAATCACGCGCTCGGTAACGACCTGCACATATTCGCCCGCATCGTCGACGCCCAATCGGCTCAGTCGTTCGGCCGCGCCGCCAGCATCGCCGTCAAAGGCATAACCGGCCGCAATCATCAGCAGATAATCATCCCGATAGCCCTGCTCCAGCCGCGCCATCTCGCTATCGAGATATTCGGCTGGAAAGTGCAGCCAGCCGAAATACAGGCCGCAGACCGCGCCGATAAGCAAACCGAGAATGAGAGACCGCAGAAATCGTCTCATTTGCAGGCGGTTTTATCTTTGCAAGGCCGCAATCGTGTCGCAGGCGGGACAGCTGCCGTCGGGACGGATGATGGCATAACCGGCCTGCGGGTCATTGCCATAATTATCAAAATCAACATTCCAAATGATAATCAACTCCAGTGGCATATCCCTGAAATTGGCCGAGATTTCGATGGCCTGCGCCAGCCATTGGGCATGTTCCTCCACCGAGGTATAAGCCGCCCAGCTAAAGGCCTGCGACAGCGGCCCATAGCCTTCGGGCGAAAGATAGCCCATTTCGGTCATGCACATGGGAATATCGATATTGCGGAAAGGAAATTCAACCCGCTTCAGCATCAGCGGCAGATAGCGCGTCGGATAGTCGTCGGCGCGCGGGTCGCCCCCCTGTGCGCTTGGCGGCAGGATGCCTTCGTTGTAATGCACGCCAATGCAATCGGCAAAATCAGCCACGCCCGCCCGGGCCATGCCGGCATAATAGCGGTCATCGTTCCAGACTCTCGCCAGGCCAAAAGCGCCCTCGGCGCCGGTCGGCGCCAATGCGCCCGTAATGACCATGGTATCGGGATTGGCAGTTTTGATGGCGCGGTAGGCCTTTTCCAGCATACGGGCATACATATTCGGGTCGATTTGTCCGACAGGCCACTCGTGATAGAGGTTCATCTCATTCCAGACCTCAATCGCATCCGCCCCCAGCGCGGCAACCTCGCCCAGAAAGGCCGCATAACCATCGAGATAAGGGTCGCCGCCTTGCCCCAGGGCATCTTTGTCGCCGGTGACGCTCAGCAGGACGAGGAAACCGGCCTCATGCGACACGTTGATGCGGTGGCGGGCAACGGTCAGGTCACCGCCTTCGTCATAAGGGATCTGCCATTTGACCCAGGTCATCCCGGCCGATTTCATCGCGCTTTGCGCCGCCTCCTCAAAATGCAGAACATGCCCGCCCACCGGAATCGGCAGCCGGTTGTCCACCGGCGGCGAGGGGATCATGCCTTCTTTCACACTGCCCGCATCAGCCGCTGGGGCAATGAAAACGGGGTTGTCAATGGCAATCGGCATCACAAAATAATAGAAACTCTCGCGGCTGCTGTTGACGGCATGAAGCCGAAGCTGATAGAAACCATCGGGGAAAAGCGTAGTATCCCAAATGCCCAGCGCGCCATCCACTACCGGCACCGACTGCGGCAGCGTGACCGGCCTCCATTGCACCTTGGCGTCGGCGCTGGTCACAAAGGGCGCCGCCTCAACAAAGAAAAACTGCTGGTCGGGGATATTGGCAGTTCCGCTTAACTCGACGGATGCGCTCACGGTATGGGCTGTCGGCTCCCAATTCAGCGCCAAATCGCTTTCTTGTGCGCCGGCTGTGGTCACCAGCCAGCAGGCTGTCAGCAAGAGCAGAGTCAAAAATCGCATGAGTCCTCCATATTCTCCTTCATAACTAACAGCATGATTATAGGCTAGAGTCCCTTTTCTGGCTATATTCGGCCGCAAAAAAGGGGCGCCGGTTATGACAAGCGCCCCCTGTCACTATGCTATGCTTCTTTCTCCAAGGCTCAGCCGCCAGCAGCAGTAGCAGTTTCAGCAATTCTGGTCTGCGTCACATAAACAGCGAGGACATATCCCCCCGTACAGTCCCATGGCGGCGCGTTGGAACGCCCTTTGCAAACCATCCCTGGCGGTAAAGTCGCATCCCATCCACATGCATAATTTCCGTTTTCGTCGACGTTTCTTGGATAGGTTAGCAAGCAGTACGCCCTTCCCCAAGGCAAATCCGGCGACACCTCAGGCCGCGGGGCTGCTTTTGTTCTTCTTATGATTGGGGCTGCTGGCGCTTGTCCGCCCATAAACTCCTGCAGCGATACCGACACCTCGCCGCGTTCAGAAGCCTCGCTGTACCAGCCCAGCCGCCAGAAATAGGCATTCTCGGCTTCACTGCCGGCATTGCAGAAATCCCATTCCGTGTAGCACTTGTTGGGCTGTGCGCCTTCTGGCATGGACGAAACCGACGAAGCGGATGATGATGATAACGAGCGCGGATAAGAGACCGTCCCTTCTTCCTGACCCATACAGGCGCTCACCGAGACCGAGGCCGCGCCACTCTCGACCGCCGCGACGCACCATCCCAGCCGCCAGTGGTAGGCGTTCTCGGCTTCCGTCCCGGCATTGCAGAAATCCCATTCGGTGTGGCATTTATTGGGGGCTGGGTCTAGGGTCTGCCCCCCCCCC
>DAOUKA010000423.1:0-10597 GCA_034421915.1 Anaerolineae bacterium | reverse complement strand
GGCACAGAGAAAAGATTAAAAATCTTTGTGTCCTTCGCGCCTTTGTGGTGAAAAAATTTAACGACTCTTAACTTTGGTGCGATTGCTCCAATTTATGGATACAAACCGCGCGTGATGAGTGTATCAGCAACCCGCCTGATGGCCCGAACCTGTGCCGCGGTGCGCATATCAATATGATGCGCCTCGGCGGTGGCAAGGGTTTCGTCATAGGCGCGCTTGAGAATGCGCTCCAGTTGGTCAAAGACCCGTTCCTCGTTCCAGAAGAATGCCTGCAAGTCCTGCACCCACTCAAAGTAGGAGACAATGACGCCGCCAGCGTTCGCCAGAATATCGGGAACAATCCAAATGCCGCGGTCACGGAGAATCAGATCAGCTTCGCGCGTTGTGGGTCCATTCGCGCCTTCCACAATCAGCCAACTGCGGATGTCATCGGCATTCTGGCGCGTAATCTGCCCCTCCACAGCCGCCGGAATCAAGACATCGCAATCCAGCGAAAGAAGCTCGCTGTTGGATACCCAATCGGCAAGGGGATAACCTTTGATGGCATGGCCATTGGCGCTGGAATAATCAATCAAATCCGGAATATCCAGCCCCTTCGCATTCAGCAGGCCGCCGCTGACATCGCTGACGGCAATGACTTGATAGCCCAACTGATGGGCATAAAGCGCCGCATTCGTCCCCAAATTCCCGAAGCCCTGAATCACAATCCGAATATCAGTCGGGTCGGTGATGCCCTGCCGCTCCAGCGCAGCCTCCATACAAATGATGACACCGCGGCCGCTGGCTTCGGTTCGTCCTTCGCTGCCGCCAATGTGCCTGGGTTTGCCAGTCACACTCGCGGGGACGGGATAGCCCTTGGTCATGCTGTACGTGTCCATCATCCAGGCCATGACCTGGGCATTTGTCCCCACATCCGGCGCGGGAATGTCGGACTGCGGACTCATCAGCGGCACCAATTCCGAGGCATAGCGGCGCGTCAGTCGTTCCAGTTCACCAAGGCTTAATTGGAGCGGATTGACAACCACACCGCCTTTGGCGCCCCCATAAGGCAAGTTCATCAAGGCGCACTTCCAGGTCATCCACATCGCCAAGGCGCGCACCTGGTCAATCGTAAGCTCCGAACTGTAACGGATTCCGCCTTTGGTTGGGCCCAAAGCATCGTTGTAATGCACGCGGTAACCCGTGAACATCTCGATGCGCCCATCATCGCGCCGCACAGGAAAGTTCACCTTGAACTCCCGCCGCGGATAGCGCATGAATTCGAGCAGATCCTCGCGAATATCGACATAAGGGATCGCATGGTCGTATTGAGCCAGCGCAGTCTGATAAGGTCCCGGATATTCACCAATTTGTAAAGGCGGTGCGAGTATCATCGGAACACTCCTTTAAGATGAACAATCGTTCAGTTGCTTATAGCATACGCCCATTTTATATGAGAAACATTAGAGCAGTATGATATATCCGATGCAATCCATCTGAAATTGTGCATGATGCCTAAATATGCCTTGCAGCGTCGGGCGGCATCGCGGCTCTGGCGGTATGTTTGTTTGCAATCTGGTCACACCGGTTGGGGCTGCCTCAAATAAGGCCGGAGATAAAAACCGGTATAACTCCGCTCCACAGCAGCCACCTCTTCGGGCGTACCCTGCGCGATAATCTCACCGCCGCCATCCCCGCCTTCAGGCCCCAAATCAATGATGTAATCGGCAATTTTGATGATGTCCAGATTGTGCTCGATGACAACAATCGTATTGCCGGCCTCCGCAAGTTCTTGCAGCACATTGATGAGCTTGGCAACATCAACGGCATGCAAGCCAGTCGAGGG
The DNA here is from genome assembly GCA_034421915.1 of Anaerolineae bacterium. Classification (GTDB taxonomy): domain Bacteria; phylum Chloroflexota; class Anaerolineae; order Aggregatilineales; family Phototrophicaceae; genus UBA6055. Next base: position 8,772 of record DAOUKA010000423.1, on the reverse strand, counting down.
TTCGTCTAAAATGTACAAGGTCTGTCCCGTCGCCCGTTTCGATAGCTCGCGGCTGAGTTTGATGCGCTGCGCCTCGCCCCCGCTTAATGTGGTCGCTGGCTGACCGATGCGAATATACCCCAAACCAACGGCATCCAGCGTCGTCAGCTTGCGGCGAATTTTGGGGATATTCTCGAAGAAAGCCAGCCCTTCGCTGACCGTCAGATTCAGGACATCTGAAATGGACTTGCCCTTGTAATGCACCTGCAAGGTCTCGCGGTTGTAACGGGCGCCGCGGCAGACTTCGCACTGCACATAAACATTCGGCAGGAACTGCATCTCGATTTTGATGAGCCCCTGTCCCTCACAATTCTCGCAGCGCCCCCCCTTGACATTAAAGCTGAAGCGGCCGGCTTTATACCCCCGAATCTTGCTCTCTGGCAATTCGGCAAAGAGATGGCGGATGTCATCGAACATTTTGGTATAGGTGCCGGGATTGCTGCGGGGCGTGCGACCGATGGGACTCTGGTCGATATTGATGATTTTGTCAATTTTTTCGACGCCGCTAATATCATCGTGTTCGCCGGCGCGTTCGCGGCTGCGGTTGATGAGTTGCGCCAATCGGCGATACAACGTTTCCACCACCAGCGAGGATTTGCCACTGCCACTGACGCCAGTCACACAGATAAGCTGACGCAGGGGAAAATCGACATCAATGCTTTTGAGATTGTTGGCGCGCGCGCCTTGAATGCTTAGATATTCGCCAGAGCCCGGCCGCCGCTGGTCGGGCAAGGGAATCTGAAAGCGCCCGGCAAGATAGTCGCCCGTCAGGCTGCCTTCCACCATCTGAACCTGCTGCGGTGTCCCGGCGGCAATCACCCGACCGCCATGTTCACCGGCGCCCGGCCCCAAGTCAATCAGCCAATCCGATGAGCGCATTGTATCCTCGTCATGTTCGACAACCAGCACAGTATTGCCCATATCGCGCAACCCCGTGAGCGTCCGAATCAGGCGCTTGTTATCTCGCTGATGCAAGCCGATAGAGGGCTCATCCAGGACATACAGCACCCCCGTCAACTGACTGCCAACCTGCGTCGCCAGGCGAATGCGCTGGGATTCGCCGCCGCTCAATGTGGCCGCACTGCGCGAAAGCGACAGATAATTCAGCCCGACATTGCTCAAAAAGCCCACCCGCGACTCCAGTTCGCGCAGGATTTGCCAAGCAATCTGCTGCTCGCGTCCCGTCAAAATGCCCTTGTCGCCATGCAAAGCCTCCACCCAGCGCTTGAGCTCATCAATGGGCAAATGTGTAATCTCGTGGATGGTCTCGCCATGAATCGTGACCGACAGCGCCTCCGCCCGCAGGCGCCGCCCGTCACAGGCGCGGCAGGGAATCTCGCGCATATATTCCTGAATCCGACCGCGGATATAATCCGATTGGGTCTGTTCATAACGGCGCTCCAGATTCGGAATCACCCCTTCATAGCGGGTCGTATAAGTGCGCTCACGGCCGCTGTTATGGATGTATTTAACATCAAATTTCCTGCCTTTCGTGCCATACAAGACAAGCTCGCGCTGTTTCTCGTCCAGCATTTTCCAAGGCGCATTGAGAGAAAAATTGAAGGTTCTCGCCAAGCTGCGGAAGACATTCCACGACCAGCCCGCCTTGTCGTCGACATTCCAGCCATTGGCCTGAATCGCGCCTTCGGCAATGCTTTTCTCCTTGTCGGGTATCACCATATCAGGGTCAATCTCCAGGCTGTAGCCCAATCCCTGACAAGACGGGCAGGCGCCGCTGGGTGTATTGAAACTGAAGAGGCGCGGCTCGGGTTCTGGCACGCTGCCATGTCCATGAGGACAGGCAAGGTCTTCGCTGAATAAATGGTCAAAAGAATGCCCGCGGTCGGTCACATCCTGCACAATCATGCGGCCATCGCCCAATTCAAGCGCCGTCTCAACCGCATCCGCCAGGCGGGATTCAAAGGCATCGGCATCTTCGAACTCGCCTTCGTCATAATGGCGGATCATCAGGCGGTCGATAATGATTTCAATATCATGGATGACATAACGGTCTAGCTCAATTTTTTCATCCAGGTCGCGCACCGCGCCATCCACCCGCACCCGCGCAAAACCCTGTTTGCCAATATCGTCCAGGACTTTGGTATGATTGCCTTTCTTGCGCTGAATCACCGGGGCAAGTATATGAATGCGGCTGGCGGCGGGCATCTTCTGCACCTGATCAACAATCTGCTGCGCACTTTGCGCCGCTACCTGTTCACCGCAAATCGGGCAATGCGGCACGCCCACACGGGCATAAAGCAGACGCAGATAATCATATATCTCGGTGACCGTGCCAACCGTCGAGCGCGGGTTGTGGCTGACGCTTTTCTGATCAATCGACACCGCCGGGCTTAGACCTTCAATCTGATCGACATCCGGTTTTTCCATCAAGCCAAGAAACTGACGGGCATAGGCGCTCAGGCTCTCCACATAACGCCGCTGCCCCTCGGCAAAAATCGTATCAAAGGCAAGCGACGACTTGCCAGAACCCGACAGCCCGGTGATGACCACCAGTTGATTGCGCGGGATTTCGACATCGATATTCTTGAGGTTGTGTTCGCGTGCGCCGCGTACAATAATTTTATCCTGGGTCATATCCATCATCTGCTTTGGTTTGGGGACATCTGTTCTATTATAGTGACTTTTCCAGCTTTGACAATGCTGCAACAGGCTCAAGAATAGCGTAGAATGAATGAAAGCGCTGTTGGATTTGCATTTGATTTTCGGCAGCCCGATTCTGCGTTCACTTTGCCCGACAGACTCGGTATGATAGACAGGATTTTCAATCCGGAAGCTGGAATGAGGCGGGTATGGCAGCGCAATTTCGATGGGACGACCCCTTTTTGCTGGAAGAGCAGCTGGATGATGAAGAGCGCATGGTGCGCGATGCCGCCCGTGAGTATTGTCAGGGCAAATTGATGCCGCGCGTGCTGGCAGGCAACCGCCACGAGACCTTCGACCGCGATATCTTTGATGAAATGGGACAGTTGGGCATGCTGGGCGTGACCCTGCCTGAAGAATATGGCGCGGCCGGCTTGAATTATGTCTGCTATGGCTTGATTGCGCGCGAGGTTGAGCGGGTTGACAGCAGCTATCGCAGCGCCATGAGCGTGCAGAGTTCCCTGGTCATGTACCCGATTTATGCCTACGGCACGGCAGAACAGCGGCAGAAGTATCTGCCCCGACTCGCCAGCGGCGAATGGGTCGGCTGCTTCGGCTTGACCGAACCCAATCATGGCAGTGACCCCGCTGGCATGGAGACGCGGGCGACGCGGGTCGAGGGCGGCTGGAAGCTGCATGGCAGCAAGATGTGGATCACCAATTCGCCCATTGCCGATGTGTTTATCGTCTGGGCAAAAGCCTATGGCGACCCCGACAGCCGCGACGGCGTCATACGCGGTTTCATACTGGAAAAAGGGATGGCGGGCTTGTCCGCGCCGAAAATCGAGGGCAAGTTCAGCCTGCGCGCCAGCATCACCGGCGAAATCGTGATGGACGAGGTATTCGTGCCAGAAGCCGGCCTGCTTCCTGATGCCAGCGGCTTGAAAGGCCCCTTCGGCTGCTTGAATCGGGCGCGTTACGGGATTGCCTGGGGCAGCCTGGGCGCGGCCGAGTTCTGCTGGCATGCCGCCCGTCAATATACGCTGGAGCGGGCGCAGTTTGGTCGGCCGCTGGCGGCGGCGCAGCTTATCCAATTCAAACTGGCGAATATGATGACCGACATCGCGCTCGGCTTGCAGGGCGCTCTGCGCGTCGGCCGCCTGATGGATGCAGGCAAAGCGGCGCCCGAAATGATTTCCCTGGTCAAACGGAATTCTTGTGCCAAAGCGCTGGATATTGCCCGTATGTCCCGTGATATGCACGGCGGCAACGGCATCTCCGACGAATTCCACGTCATTCGGCACATGATGAATCTGGAAGCGGTCAATACTTATGAAGGCACCAGCGATATTCACGCCCTGATATTAGGCCGCGCCCAAACCGGCATCCAGGCATTTATGTAGCCTTACCTTTATTTTCAGCAATGGTTGATGTACAGGAGATTTTCTGATGACGGCAAAAACTTTTGAAGTACCCAATATCGGCTGTGCTGGCTGTGTTCAGGCCATCAAAAGCGAACTGGCGGAACTGCCCGGCCTTGTCAAGGTTGAGGGTGAGGTCGAAACGCGCATGATTCGGGTCGAATTCGACGAGCCGACATCGTGGGAGATGATTGTAGCCACACTCAAAGCCATCGACTATCCGCCAGCCACAGCTTAGGATGATGACACCCCAAGTCAGGTTGTCATTATCATGCCTGTAGCCGCAGCCGACATTAAGCGCAAAGCCATGGAGCTTGGCTTCAATCTTTGCGGTGTAACCCCCGCGGCGCCCTCCCCCACCCTGGCGGCTTACCTGCGCTGGATTCAAAAAGGGATGCAGGGCGAGATGGCTTATATGGCTCGCAGCGACCGCGTGCAGCGCCGCCAAGACCTGCGGCAGATTATGCCCGCGGCAAAATCGCTGATTCTGGTCGGGCTGGATTATTATACGCATTTTACTGATGAAGCCACCCTGAACGACCCCTCGCGCGGCAGAATCGCGGCTTATGCCTGGGGGCTGGATTATCACAGAGTGCTGCAAGTCCGCTTGGAACTGTTCGCAAATTGGCTGGCGGAACAGTTCGACCGCAAGCCGCATCATCAAGTTTATGTCGATACCGGCGCCATTCTGGAACGCAGTCATGCCCAGCAGGCCGGTATGGGATTTATCGGCAAAAACACCATGCTCATCCAGCCGCGGCGGGGGAGTTATTTTTTCATTGGCGAGATTCTAAGTTCGCTCGAATTCGATGATTATGACGTCCCTCACCGCGAAAGCATGTGCGGCCGCTGCACCCGATGCCTGGCTGCCTGCCCGACCGATGCCTTTCCCGCGCCTTTCGTGCTGGATGCGCGGCGCTGCATCAGCTATCACACGATTGAAAACAAGGGCTGGATCGACCGTGATTTGCGCTCCGATTTTGGCAACTGGATTTTCGGCTGTGATGTCTGCCAGGATGTCTGCCCCTTCCAGCGCTTTGCCCCCGAAACGGACGAAGTGGCCTTCCTGCCCTTTGACCTCAACCGCGCCGCGCCAAAACTCACCCATATTCTCATGTTCACCGCGGCCGCATTTCGGCAGATGTTCCGCCGCACACCCATCGAGCGCATCAAGCGCGAACAGATGGTGCGCAACGCCTGCATCGCCGCCGGCAACTGGAAAAATGAACAGGCTATCCCCTATCTGATACAGCTGCTTTATGATGACAGCCCGCTGGTGCGCGGTCATGCCGCCTGGGCGCTCTGGCAGACGATGGAACTCGACAGCAGCAAACTGCTGACCGACCTTTATCACCGCGAAGATGATGAACGGGTTCGACATGAAGTCGAAGCTCTGCTGCAATAAAATTGCCCCGCTCACAGCGGCGGATATTGTCTGTGCCAGTCGGTCGCATCCTGATAGGCTTTGGCGACCGACAGCGTTTCCGCCTCTTGATAAAGCCCGCCGATGAACGAGATGCTGGTTGGCGTCCCTTTGTCAGTGAAGCCGTTCGGCACAACCACTGTGGGGTGTCCGGTGAAATTTGTAATCTGCAAGGCATTGCCACCATAGCTTGGCACGACAAACACGTCAATATCAGCCATCAGCCGCGCCATATCCTGAATCAGCCGCATCCGAATTCGATTGGCATTGATATACTCGACCGCCGGGATGAAACGCGCCGCGCGGAAGGTATTCGGCCAGGCATCATCATCCTGCCGCCGCATGGCATCAATATGACCCGCCCGCGTGATGTCATCGAATGCGGCGGCCGCCTCGGCAACCAAAATCAAATACAGCGAATCCATATCCGTCGGCGGCAGTTCAATAGGCATCAGCCTAAAGCCCTGCCCGCGCATCACCTCCAGAACCTGCGAACTGTTGACTTGGTTGGCGCGTTTTCGCGCTTCCCCCGCCGACAAAGGCGCATCCGAATCGCCCGCGGCGGCGGCCTCAAAGGCGCTGGCGACATAGGCAACTCGGAGTGAGCGCGGGTCAGCGGCGGGATCCCAGACAAAGGGATGCGGGCTTAGGCTCAGATCGCGCCCATCGGGACCATAGATGGCGCTGAAAACCAGGGCGCAGTCTTCGACGCTGCGGCACATCGGACCTATTTTGTCCATGCTCCAGCTTAAAGCCATCGCCCCATAGCGGCTGACCCGGCCGAAAGTTGGGCGCAGGCCAGAAACACCGCAGCGCGTCGCCGGGGAGACGATAGACCCCATGGTCTCGGTCCCAATCGAGAAGCCGACCAGACCGGCCGCCGTTGCCGCGCCCGAACCGGCTGACGAGCCGCTGCTGCCCTCGGTGATGTCCCAGGGATTTTTGGTGGTGCCGCCATACCAGACATCGCCATTTGCCAGCGCCCCCAGGGTCAGCTTGGCAATCAGCACGGCGCCAGCGGCTTCCAGCCGCTGTACGATGGTCGCATCCAGGTCAATTCGCTGGTCTTTGAAGGGCATGGCGCCCCAGGCCGTCTTGTAGCCCTTGGTCGCCAGCAAGTCCTTGGCGCCCCAGGGAATGCCATGCAAAGGCCCCCGATACAGCCCGCGCCCAATCTCGCTGTCGGCGCGTTTCGCCTGTTCATAAGCCAGTTCTTCGGTCAGGGCAGCCACACAGTTCAGCGCCCCGTCATAGCGCTTGAGACGCCCCAAATACATCTCGGTCAATTCGAGCGATGTCACCTGGCGGCTGCGCAGCAATTCCGCCAGCCTTGTGAGCGGATAAAATGCCACCTCCTCCAGATCGTGCGGGCGCTGCACTGACGGCTGGGAGCTCATCGGATAGCTGCGCGGGACGGCCGCCGAATGAGACTCTTGCGCTTTGACGTTAAACACCAGCGACATCGGCACGGCATTATCCAGCGCCGCCGAACGAATCGTGTCGTACTGCGCCAGCCGCCGCTTCAGGGTCGCCAGCATCTGCTCGCGTTCCCCCGCCGTGAAGCTCAGCCCCAGAAGCTGCTCCGCCGCTTCGATATGCGCGGTGGTGATGGTGCTTTCGCTGTTCTCTGACATAAGATTTCCTCAATTCATCTTAAATTTATCAAGGCGCGTGAACTACTTTAGTCAATCAAGCCTCGCCTTCCGCAGCCTCAGCGAATTGCTAACCACAAAGACCGACGAAAAGGCCATCGCCGCCGCCGCAAACATAGGGATTAACAGTCCCAGCATCGCCACGGGTATGAGGACAATGTTGTAGATAAATGCCCAGAACAGATTTTGATAAATCGTCCGCATGGTCGCCTTGCTCAAGGCAATCGCCGTCACGACCGCTCCCAAGTCGCCGCTGATGAGGGTGACATCGCTGGCTTCGATAGCGACATCCGTCCCGGTGCCAATCGCAAAGCCGACATCGGCCTGTGCCAGCGCGGGCGCATCATTAATCCCGTCGCCGACCATCGCCACCCGCTCGCCGTCGCCCTGCAAAGCCCCCACCGCCTGCGCCTTATCCGCCGGCAAGACATCGGCAAAGACGCGGGCAATGCCAACATCACGGGCAATCGCCGCGGCCGTCTGCTGATTGTCGCCAGTAATCAAACCCACCTGCAAACCTTGCGCTTTCAAGGCCGCAACCGCGCCCTGGGAAGACGGCTTCAACCTGTCCCCAATCCCCAGCACGCCTTGCAGCCGCTGATCCCAGGCGACCAGAACAACAGTGCGGGCGGCGCCCTGCAAGCGCGAAATATCGGCGGCGAGGCGGGCGGTTTCGATGCCGTGCTCGGTCATCAATTGCGGGCTGCCCACCAGAACAGCCTTGCCCTCAATCGTCGCCCGAATGCCGCGCCCAGGCAGCGCCTCAAACGATTCGAGCGGCTGCAAGGGAATGCCCTCCGATTTTGCCTTTTTCAGCACGGCATCAGCCAGTGGATGCTCACTGGCGGCTTCGGCAGAGGCGCTGAATCGCAGAACCTGTCTGGCATCCACTCCCTCGGCCGCCACCACATCCCGCAGCAGCGGCTCGCCTTGGGTAATCGTGCCGGTCTTGTCCAGCAGAATGGTCGTTAGCGCGCCGGTTTTCTCCAGCGATTCACTGTCGCGGAACAGGATGCCGACTTCGGCGCCGCGTCCGCTGCCAACCATGATGGCGGTCGGCGTCGCCAAGCCCAAAGCACAGGGACAGGCAATGACCAGGACGGCAATCATATTCAGGACGGCCTGCGGGAAGCTGGCGCCGCCCAATGCGAGCCAGCCGACCAAGGTCAGAGCAGCCAGCAGAATCACCAGCGGCACAAAATAAGCGGCGGCGCGGTCAGCCGCGCTTTGAATGGGGGCTTTGGTCGCCTGTGCCTGTTCCACCAGACGAATAATCTGCGCCAAAACCGTATCCCTGCCGACGCGCTGCGCCTCGATAATCAGACGTCCCTGCTGGTTGATGGTGCCGGCAATGACCTCATCCCCGGCGCTTTTGCTGACTGGCATACTCTCGCCGGTCAGCATGGATTCATCCAAGAACGAGCGCCCCTCATTGACCACCGCATCAACCGGGATCTTTTCACCGGGCTTGACCGCCAGCAGGTCGCCGGGCAGCACATCGTCAATCGCTATCGAGATTTCCTCACCATCCCGCAGGAGCGCTGCCGTTTTGGGCTTCAGCCCAATCAAGGTTTTGATGGCTTGGCTGGTGCGGCCTTTGGCGCGGGCTTCCAGCAGCTTGCCCAGCGTGATTAAT
>DAOUKA010000422.1:0-2583 GCA_034421915.1 Anaerolineae bacterium | reverse complement strand
AAGACCTGCTGATGGTGATAGATGCCCACCCCGGCGGCAATCAAGAGCAGCATCACCGCATAAAACATCAGCCGCCGACAGCTAATGATGCTGCGCCGCTGGATGCCCTGATATTTCTTGGGGGTGCGAATCTGCATAAGACCCGTGTTTCAATCTGTTTATCGGGGACATAGACACCCTGCCCGTGCCGATTTATGCCATGACCAAATCGACAAAGCCGCTCAAATCCGCCAGCAGGAAATCCGGCTCGCCGCCGATGAGTTGGTCGCGGTGGACATAGCCGGTGCAAACGGCAACCGCGACCGCCTTGATGGCGCGGGCAGCCTGAATATCCGCTAGGGTATCGCCAATGACGATAACATTTTGCTCGCCAAAGACCCGCCCCACGCGCGCCTGCGCCCGCTCCAGCGCCAGGCGCGTCAGCTGCTCGCGCTGGGCGGCTTCATTGCCAAACGCGCCGATGGCAAACCAGTCCGGGTCATAGCCGGCCATCTCCAGTTTGATGGCGGCGGTCTTGGATGTATTGCCCGTCACCAGGCCAATGGTGGTATCGGCGCGGTGGCGCAGGGTCCGCACCAATTCCATCGCGTGAGGGAGGGCATCGGCCTGATAATGATGGCGGATTTCGCGCATGTGCCGCGCCATCGTCCGCTCATAAACATCCATTTCGCGCCCGATGTCCTCCAGCGACTTGCCGCAGGGCGCCAGCAAATCCGCCAAAATGCGCCAGTCGGTTTTGCCGCCAAAGGCATGATTATCGAGGTCGCCCACAGTGCCAAAGCGCTCTTGCATGGCGCGGCGTTTCGCCTCGCGTCCAATACCCCGGCTGATTAAAAGCGTGCCATCAATATCAAACAGAACCAGACGTTCCATATCAGCCTGCCCTCACCCTCATTCCTACTTATTCTAAACTCCGAATTCACTTGAGCTACGCCAGCCCTTCCACCACCATAAAAGAGGCTTCCGCCGCCCCTTGGCGCACTTTGATGGCCGCTTGATATTCAGCCGAGTGATACATCCGCTTGGCAGCCTCGATGCTATCGAACTTGACCATCACCACCCGCTCGGTCACTTCGGGGCCTTCAAGGACGACCTTCTCGCCGCCGCGGATGATGAATTCGCCGCCGTATTTTTCCAGAATCGCGGGCGTCAGCTGCATATATTTCTGATACTGCTCCCTATCCGTCACCTTGGCGCGGACTATCAAATAAGCGGGCATCCTGCTTTCCTTTCGCAGCATTCTTTAGCGTTATGATACCCGCAAAGGCCTGCCCAACATAGACCGCAAGTCAGTCTGGGGTTATAATCGGATGGCAAGGGGAGTGGATGTGTCCCGGTGGATGCCCCAGTCTTCAAAACTGGTGGTCGGCTGCGCAGAGCAGGCGATGGTGGGTTCGACTCCCATGCACTCCCGATGCGGCGCGATGAGAAAGGCGCATCAAAATGGGTAAAAAGCAAGAGGTCTTGGCGAAGATTTTCAGGCATTGTCAACGCCGCGGCGATTTTGTCTTTGACAATGACCTCGTCCGAAAGATATGTGAGGAAGTAGGTTTCAAAAATCATTTTGATGTGACGAAAGTCGACAAATCGACACTGTACCCCGATGTGATGCAACAGGGGCAGGGGCATTTCATCATCCATCTGGGCGGGGGGCGTCATCAATTCGTGCCAAACCAATCGCTTGCCTATCATCGTTTGGAGCCAATCGACGAAGGCGAGTCGCAGGTTTGGGAATATGTGCCAAGCATATTGAACGACTTTGACAGCAGCGAAGCCAACATCCTTTCAGTCGCCCACAATCAGCTTATTTTGCACGATTTCTTGTACAGAGACAGAAAAGCTGAACTTGTTCTGTATCTCGCGCGCCGTACCAAGTTTAACGCAAAATACAGAATTGGTTCGATCTCTGTCTCTGCAACCAAGATACAGATGGAGATGGATCTGGTCTTGGTAAGGAACGGGGATGTCACAATTGTCGAAGCCAAGAACGGCTTTCCTGATGATTTTGCAGTCTATCAGCTTTTCCACCCCTTCCTATATTTTGACAATTATCGACAGGATGGTACATTAGATATAGACAGGATTCGATGCTGTTATGTGCAAAGGCAAAGGGAAGCCGATGTGAGCATCTTGCGAATGCACCTGTATCGCTTTAGAGAGCGCGACATGGCTTCCATTGAATTGATACGCAAGCGCGAATATGTGTTAGAGAGGAGAGAGCCATTATGAGCGCGCTGCCCGAACCATATCGAGATGCTGTCATACTGGGCGATGTGATGGAAACTCTGCAGGCCTTGCCTGATGCCTGTTTGAATATGATCTATGGTGACCCCGATTATGGCGTGGGCATCAATTATGCTGGCAGGAAATACACGCAGCGCTGGGAAGAATATATTAATTGGTATGTGGAACTGGCAAGAGAATGTATGCGCGTGCTCCGTGACGATGGCAACCTGTTTTTCATCAATTACCCCCGTCAGAACGCTTACTTGAGAGTTAAATTCTTAGACGATGCGGCCTACGAGGTTTTCGATTATGTCTGGGTCTACCCGACAAATGTAGGCCATTCACCGCGCCGCTTCA
>DAOUKA010000421.1:0-4964 GCA_034421915.1 Anaerolineae bacterium | reverse complement strand
TATCAAGCGCTGGATTCTTACAGTGAGCCTGAATGGGTGACGGCACTGGTTGAGGCTGGTGAATTGCCGCCGGTGGAAGAACGTCTGCCCGAGAATCCGCAGGTCATTCTGGAATCTGGCATGTCAACCGGCATCGGTGTTTATGGCGGCCAGTGGCGCGACTTCTCGGCTGTGCCAACGGAAGGTTGGAATCTGTGCGCCCGTCAAACACAGGGCTGGTTCGGCATCAACTATATCTATGGTGAATCCCTCACTAAATCCGGCCCGATGTTCCTGCGCAGTGACAATCTGGAGCCGCTGCCCAATCTGGCAACAGATTGGACATGGAGCGAAGATGGCATGCAGCTGACCATGAACATCATTCGCGGCGCAAAATGGTCGGATGGCGCACCCTTCGGTGTCCATGACATCATGTTCACCTGGGAATATGTCATCCAGGATGATAACGTCAGTTCCTGGACAACCAGTTCCACCTGGGTAATCGACGACGAGCCGATCACCCTGGAAGCGGTGGATGATGACACTATCATGTGGACATTCCCAGTTGCCTATCCGGTGCAGCGCCTGTTCGATATGGACTTCCTTGACTTCAACATCTGTGCCGAGCATGTCTATGCGCCCATGCACCCGGCATTCAACGAAGAGTCCGACTATGACACCTTCACGACCTTCCAGGTGCAGGATGACTTGCCAGTGCCGACCATGGGACCCTGGGTTCCTGTGGATTACCAAATTGACGAGTTCATGGTGCTTCGCCGCAACCCCTATTACTGGAAAGTTGACAGTGAGGGCAACCAGCTGCCCTATCTCGACGAAGTGACCTTTGAAAAAGGGCCGAGCGGCATTGGTCGAACACTGGGGACCTTGGCGGGGTCGATTGACCACACCAACCTCGAAAATCCGAGCACCTATGTGGAAGCCATCACCCGCTCGCAGGAAGATGATGCTCACTTCCGCATCGAATGGGGTCCGGAAACCTTGGCCTTCAACATCGATTTCAACCTGTCATCGTCGCTTGGCGTGCAGGACGAGCGCGACCAGGCTCTGCGCAATTTGTTCCGCGACCTGCGTTTCCGCCGTGCGGTTCAACATGCAGTTGATGGCGATGGCATCGGTCAAGCAATCATTCGTGGGCCTTTCATGCGTGCCTTCGCTGGTGGCATCACGCCAGGTTCGCCTTACTACGACATTGACAGCGTGGTTTATTATCCTTACTCGCCGGATTCTGCCCGTACACTGCTGGCAGAGCTTGGCTTTGAAGATACCGATGGCGATGGCGTTCTGAACTGGACAGATGGCCCGCTGGCAGGTGAAAACCTGGTGGTTGTTCTCAATACCAGCGTCGCGGCCGAAGCTACCGGTCAAATCGGTGAGGCTTTTGTCCTTTTGATGCAAGAGGTCGGCGTTCAGGTCAATCTGCGCCCGCTTCAGGGACCCGCTGCGACTGAGGCTATCACCACAGGCACCTGGGAAATGCGTGTTAATCGCATCGGGCAGGAGTACACTACTTCCTTCACGCGTTGCAAGGATTTGGGACCTGTTACCGATATCACCCCCGATTTTCATCGTTCGGATGGCGGCTCGCGCGACCTGCTGGACTTTGAGGCAGAATTGATTGAGATCGTCAACCAATTCTGCCTGGAGCCGGACTTCGACAAGCGCAGGGAATTGATGTTCCGTTACAACCAACTCGTCACCGAGAACGTGTACAGAGTTGGCGGCGTTGTTGGCCGTTATGGATTGGGCTTGGCGGAACGTTTCAACAACATTCCGGTTGGCGCACCGCCATTCTTCTATCAATGGACCTGGGGCAATGTTATTCCTGAAGCCGTTTGGGTCAGTCCAGACCAGCAGCTGCCGCAAGTCAAGTCAGGAGAATTGCCAGTTTATGGTGAGTAGTTTGTTCACACAATAGCAGGGCGGGGAAGGGCTTGGCTCGTTCCCGCTTGCAGTGATAGGTACAGGGGCGGCTCCAATCGCCGTCCCTGTTTGCTGTTCGCATCTACTTTGCTATAATATACTTCAGTTGCACTGCTGACTGTTTCAATGACGAGAGCCAACAGCTTATGATTCGATTTATCGTACAGCGTCTAATATCATCTATCCTGATTTTATTTGTTATTACAGTTGTTGCATTTATCATTATTCAACTGCCGCCTGGTGATTTCACCGAAGTCTATAAACAGGAATTGATCGCACTTGGCGGGCAGTCGCAAGAGGAAGCCGAAGAGGCTGCTAACCAACTGCGCGAAAAATACGGCTTGAACGAGCCGCTGCTGATACAGTATTTTAACTGGATGGGCGGGATTATACTGCGCGGTGATTTTGGCTGGTCGTCCTCGCAGCGTGTCGATGTTGCCGGGTTAATTGCCCAGCGCCTGCCACGCACGATTGCGATTGCGCTGTCGGCTCATGCCATTTCTTCATTGCTGGGCATCGCGCTGGGCATTTATGTTGCCAATCGGCAATACAGCCTGGCGGATAATGCCGCCGCCACCTTCGCCTTTATTGCCACGTCGATACCGCGTTTTTCATTGGCCTTGATTATCATGTACATTCTGGCATTTCAGCTGGGGCAGGAGCATGTCAGTGCGCTCCATTCGCCCGAATACCGCTATGCGCCTTGGTCGGTGGACAAAGCCATTGATTTAATCAAGCATGTTTGGCCGGTGATTCTCATCGCCGGCCTTGGCGGCGTCGCCCGCAATATGCGCGTGATGCGCGGCAACCTGCTCGATGTCCTCAATCAGCAGTATGTCACCACAGCCCGCTCCAAAGGCTTGCAGGAACGGACAACGATGAACCGCCATGCCGTACCCAATGCCTTGCATCCCGTTATTGCCTATCAAGGCACGGTACTGCCCTATATGCTGCAAGGCGAACTGGAAGCCGCTATTATTCTTGGCATCCCAACGATTGCACCCATGTTTGCCGAGGCACTGCTCAAGGAAGACATCTTTCTTTCAGGCAGCATTATGATGCTCTATGGCATGTTATTGCTTGTGGGCAACTTTATCGCCGATATTGCGCTGGGTCTACTTGACCCGCGCATCGCCTACAGCTAAACGTGAAGGTATGAATCATGCAAGAAATCAATGAAAACGAGCAACGGATTGAAGAAGAAACTGAAGAAAGCAGTGATTCGTATTCTCAACTGGTCTGGCAGCGCTTTAGCCGCAGCAAAGCCGCTATCGTTGGTGGGCTGATGGTTGTCATGCTGATCGTGCTGGCGATGTTTCCGGAATTTTTCTCGCCTTATGATTTTTATACGGCAACGCTTGGCGACTCTTATATCCCGCCGACAGAAGTTCGTTTTTTTGATGCTGATGGCCGATTTCATTTGCGCCCTTTTGTCTATAAACAGGAATTGGCGATTGACCCGATAACCTATCAGGCACGCCCGCAAATTGATACCGAGAATCGCTATGAAATACAGTTTTTTGTCCGCAGCTGGGAATATAAGTTATTTGGTCTGATCGAAACCGATTTGCATCTGTTTGGTATTGAAAGCGATGAGGTTCGGATTCATCTGCTGGGGACCGACCGCTTTGGTCGTGATTTGTGGGGGCGGATTGCGCTAGCGGGGCGGATATCCTTATCGCTTAGCATTATGGCAGCGATGATTGCGATTGTTGTCGGCTCATCAGTAGGTGTGATTTCTGGCTATTATGGCGGCGCCATCGACAATGTAATCCAGCGATTTGTCGAGGTGGTGATGTCCTTCCCAGAGTTGCCGCTGTGGATGGCATTGGCGGCGGTGATCCCCAAAACCTGGTCATCGAGTCAGATTTTTCTGGTGATGGCTTTTATCTTCCCTTTCTTGCGCTGGGCTGTTTTGGCGCGGGAAGTGCGGGGCAAAGTGCTGTCCCTGCGCGAGACGGACTTCATCCTGGCGGCAAAGGAGCAGGGGGCAGGCGATGCTCGCATTATCTTCCGCCATCTCTATCCCAATGTGCTTAGCCATGTCATTGTGATTCTGACCTTGATGATTCCCGATATTATTCTGGCAGAAGCCTTCCTCAGCTTCCTAGGCATCGGAATTCAAGAGCCGCTGACCAGCTGGGGCTTTTTGATGAAGAGCGCCCAAAGCCTGGAAACCCTGGGTCAAAATACCTGGATCCTGACACCGGTGATTTTTATTGTGGTAGCGGTGCTTGGACTCAACTTCTTGGGGGATGGCTTGCGGGACGCCGCCGACCCTTATTCCAATCTATAAACGGGAGTGATTGACGGATGGCACAGGCACATACCCTCCCGAAGGATCAAGACGGCTTCATCTTAAAAGTCAAGAATCTCAAGATGCACTTTCCCTTGCGTCAGGGAATGCTGCAACGGCAGGTTGGCACGATTAAAGCGGTTGATGGGGTATCTTTTGAACTGCGGGAACAGGAAGTGATGGGGCTGGTTGGCGAAAGCGGCTGTGGCAAGACCACAGTCGGACGGACGCTGCTGCGCCTTTATGACCCGACCGATGGCGAAATTCTCTTCCACAAAGAAGATGGGGATTGGGTGGATGTCGCCAAGCTCAATCGCAAGGAGATGAAAGACCTGCGCAAGGAAATGCGTATGATTTTTCAGGACCCCTTCAGTTCCCTCAATCCGCGCCTGACTGTCAAAGACCTGATCGCTGAACCGATTGTTATTCACGGCGCAGCTTCGAGGGGCGAGGTTACTGCGCGAGTGGCTGAATTAATGGAAGCAGTTGGCTTGAAGCCTGCTTATATGGGGCGTTATCCCCATGAGTTTTCTGGCGGGCAGCGGCAGCGGATTGGCGTTGCCCGGACACTGGCGCTCAATCCACGCTTAATCGTCGCCGACGAGCCAGTCTCGGCATTGGATGTATCGGTACAGGCACAGGTGCTTAACCTGCTGCAAAATCTGAAAGATGACCTTGGGCTGACCTTGATCTTTATTTCGCACGATTTATCTGTGGTTGAGCATATCTGCGACAGAATCGCGGTGAT
>DAOUKA010000420.1:0-18956 GCA_034421915.1 Anaerolineae bacterium | reverse complement strand
TGGCGCTGCCCGCCTCGATATTTGTCCGTCTGGTGACCATCACCATTGCCATCACTATCATTATCGGCATGTTCAACCTGCTCTATGTGCATTCGAGACGTCTCTTGAACAGGGGATGGCACAGCCTCGCCCTGCTCTTGAGCTTTGCCCTCACCATCTATTGGCATGTCAACCGTCAGGGCGATGCCTCTTTGCTGGCGGCGGTGCAAGTGCCGATTGAATCCTCGCTGGCGGCGCTGCTGTGCCTGTCGCTGGTCTATGGCGGGGCGACTGTGCTGCGGAAACGGGCGAATGGCTGGGGGTTTTTGTTTATCGCGGTCATGCTGCTTGTGCTGCTGGGTACATTGCCACTGGCGAATCTGGCGCCGCTGCGTCCATGGAGCGACTGGCTGATGACCGTGCCAGTGAGCGCGGGGGCGCGGGGGATGCTGCTGGGCATCGCGCTGGCAACGCTGGTCGCCGGGGTGCGGGTGATCCTGGGTCAAGACCGTTCTTATCGGGGATAGCGTTATGAGCAACGATTTTCGCTGGCTGGATGACGATGATGACTTCCTTGAACGTAGCCGTGAAGATGACAGCGCTGAACCTGCCCGGCTGACCTCGGAGCGGCCGCCGGTGGCGCGGTCAAGCGGCGAGAGCCTGTCGGCGGCGATTATCCGACAGCAGCAGGACCGACCGCTTGAGGAACTGGACGAACGCTTGCAGGCATTGCGCTCAAAAGCCTTGTCCGCCTCCGAGCCTGAAACGGATTCCCCAACAGCGCCGCAAGCTCTGTACGATGTTGACGATGTGCTGGTCAGCCCCGAAATCGCCCAGCGGCCAGGTGGGGTCATCAGCGCGGCTGCCTTGTCCAAAGCGCAAAAACGACAGCTTGAACTCCTGACGGAAATCGTTGGCGGGCAGCTGGAGACAGACGGGGAAACTGTGGCGGAAACGCCGCGGCGGCGGGAATGGCTGTCGCAGCTGGCTTTGCCGCGCCTGCTGGCTGCCCTGATTATTTTTCTGGCGGTGGCGCTGCCCTTTGTCTCCGCGGATTTTGGCCTGGGCGATTTGCCGCCGCAGACATTTGACGGTGACAATCCAACTGCCAATCGCGTCTTCAGCTTGATGGACAGCCTGACTGTGGGCGATTGGGTGCTGGTGGGTTATGAATATGGCCCCACGGCGGCGGGTGAGTTGGATGTGCTGGCTGACCTCCTCTTGCGGCAGCTTTTTTCCAAAGGCGTCAAGCCGATTATTGTCAGCAGCAATCCCATCGCGGTTGTCCACGCGCAAAATGTCATCGAGGACATTCGGCTTTCGGTACAGTCTGCTGGATTGGATTTGGAGGCCAACCGGGATTATTATCTGCTGCGCTATTTGACGGGCGGGGCGCTTGGCCTGCGTGACCTGAGCCAAAACTTTGGCAGTATGGCGAGCGCATCCGTTCATGGCGAGCCGACCCAGCTTGATTTGACATCGCTGGATGAGATGGCCTTGATGCTGCTGATTGCCGAACGCGCCGAGGACATTCGGAATTGGGCGGAGCAAGTCGCGCCCGCAACGAGTACGGTTCTGGTAGCTGCCACCGGTTACGCCGCGCAGCCCCTTGCCGAACCTTATGTCCATTCGGCCGCCGGCATAGCCGGCTTGCTGGTTGGCATCCGCGATGCCTATACCTATGGCGAGATGGCACAGGCGCGGGCGCGGGCAACGCCGCCGCCAACGGCTATACTGCCGCCGACCGCCACGCCTCAGCCGACTTCCACAGCCCAGCCGCCCGCTACATCACAGCCGACTGCCACAGCCCAGCCGACTGCCACGCCGCCGCCGACGTCTACAGCCCAGCCGACAGTCGTGCCGCAGCCGACAGTCGTGCCGCAGCCGACAGTGGCGGGTCAGTTCACGGCTGCCGCTGTGCCAGAAACCGCGCCGAACCGAGCGGATTATGTGCTGCTGCGTGACCGCCGGCAGGAGGTGCCGCGGCTGGATGCCGTCAGCCTGGGAACCTTGGCGGCGGTGCTGATAATTTTATCGGGCAATGTTTATTTGGGTTTGCGGGCAGCGCTGCGAGGCCGAACCCAAGCCAAACCTTAGCGACGGAGCCGCCTTGATGACCGAAGGAATGATTGCCCTTATCAGCTTTGTGCTGACCTTGATGGTCTTCAGTTATGTTTTGGGGGACTTGCCACTGGTGCGGCATTTGTACCGCCTCGCGGTGTATATCTTTGTCGGCATGGCGGCCGCCTTCACCACCATTGTAACTTATGAAGGCGTGATTTTGCCGTATCTGCAAGACATTCAAAATCCGGCCACCCGTTGGACTTCACTGGGCAATCAGGCTGACATCCTTATCTTCTTCACGGCGCTGCTATTCGGGCTGCTGCTGCTTTTGAAACCCGTCGCCCGACTGGCATGGCTGACCAACAGCATCTTCGCGGTGGTGATTGTCGTCAGTGCGGCGACGGCGGTTGTCGGTGCGCTGACGGGTACGTTGTTCCCGCTCCTGCATACGACCGCAGCCCTCCCGAACCGTGTCACGGACGACCCCGCCGCGCTTATGAACACCATCATCACCTTCCTCGGAACGATAACAACCCTGTACTATTTTCAGTATCAGGTCAAGGAAAACAGCGATGGCGAAAGCGAGGGGCTGTCCTTTGGCCGCAGCCTGCGTTTTGTCGGCAAGATATTTGTCGTGACGGCTCTGGGCGCGATTTATGCGACCGCGATGCTGACCAGCCTGACGATTTTGACCGAGCGGGTCGCTTTCCTGTTCCAGTTGGGAGGCTAGGGTATGCCCAAATCACATCGGGGTTCTATTCTGGCAATCGACTTTGGCAGCGTGAACACGCGGGCGCTGCTCTTTGATGTGGTCGATGGGGTCTATTGTCTGGTGGCGCAGGGGCGCGGCCGGACGACGATTGACTTCCCGAACGATGATGTGTTTGTCGGGCTGGGGCATATCCTGGATGATATGGCTGTGGCGACGGGACGCCAGTTCTTCGATGAACTGGGACGGCTGGTGAAGCCTGAACAGTCCGACCGCTACGGCGTGGATTATTGCATCACCACCACCAGCGCCGGCGACTCGCTGCGGGTGGTGCTGGTTGGCCTGCTGCCAAACATCAGCATTGCGCCTGCCTTGCGGGCTATATCCTCGTTCTATATGCAGCCTGTCGCTGCGATTCATCTGGAGGATGGACGGGACGACGAAGAACGCATCCATGAGATGGCCAGCAGCCTTCCGGATTTGATTTTTATAAGCGGCGGAACAGATGGCGGGGCGCGGACGCCTATGCTGGCATGGCTGTCCCTGGTTAAACAGGCGGTCGCCTTGATGCCCGTGGCAAACCGCCCAACGATTTTATATGCCGGCAACCGCGATCTGGCTGACCATGCGCGGCAGCTGCTTGGTCAACTGGCAGAGGTCATAGCTGCGCCCAATATCCGCCCGACCGCAGCCGGGGAGGCTTTGGCGCCAGCACAGCTTGCGCTCGCGCAGATTTACAGCGACTACAAAAAACGGCGCGGCTTTAGCTTTCACCATGTCGCTGCCATGAGCGATTCTGGCATTTTGCCGACTGTGCATGGCTTCGAGAAGATGACCGCCTTTTTTGCGCGGACTATCGGCGGCGATGTCATCTCGATGGATGTCGGCAGCGCCCGAACCCTGCTGTCGATGTCGGTCGGCGGTCAGGTGAAGACCCTCATTTACAACGATATTGGCATGGGACACAGCGCGGCTGCTTTGCTGGAACGGGTGGGCGAGGATGCGGCCGCCGAGTGGCTGCCCTTTTATCCGAAGCCTGGCGAGCTAGCCAAGTATGCCCGCGGCAAGGGCTTGCGTCTGGAGGCTCTGCCGTTGGGCATACGGGAAAGATATATCGAATATGCGCTGCTGCGGGCGGGCCTTCGTTCTGCGCTGGCGGAGGCGGACGGCAAGCAGGAGGTTGACCTGATTGTGATGGCGGGGGCGACCCTGACCGGCAGCGCGTACCGGGCGCTCGATATGTTGCTGCTGGCGGATGCCCTGCAACCCGTCGGCGTCGTGCAGGTCAAGGCAGATCAGCGCGGCGCCCTGGCGGCGCTGGGCGCCTTGGCTTTAACGGAACCGGTGGCGGTGGTGCAGCTGCTTGCAAGCGATGTCATCGAGCATTTGGGGACGGTGGTGAGCGCATCAGGGCAGGCGGCGGCTGGCTCAAGGGCGATGAAGCTCCAGTTAATGGAAGCTGGCAGCAGAATTGACCGCGATGTCGAGGCGGGAGAGGTTTGGCATTATGCTCCCGCATCGCCAGAGGCAGAGGTTGAGGTTCGGATACAAACCGGGCGCGGATTCAGGATTGGCGGCAAGCGCCGACTGCGGCTGCGGCTGCGCGGCGGCACAGCGGGCCTCCTGTTTGATGCGCGCGGACGTCCGCTTTCGATGGGCGCAAGCCTTGCCGAGCGGGTCGCCAATATGTCGCGCTGGTTTGCCGCTGTGACCGGGCAGGAAGGAACAGTTATGATTCCTGAAAGCTGGTTCGCTGATTCGCCAGACTGAGAAAAGCGGGCTTCGCTATCCCGAAAGCGGATGCCACTGGAAGGCCGCGCCATCTTGGCTGACCCGCCCCAAGCCGGGAAACTTCAGATGATAGAACAGGGTCAGCAGATCTTCATCGGCGCAGCGCCGCAGGGTGCGCTTGCGGGTCTGGGCTGCCAGTTCGCCATCCGAATCAAAGACGAAGTGCCAGTCAGTGTGCTGGAACTGGAAGGCCTGATGAAGGAGGTCGACAACATGGATGAGACGTTCTCCCCGCGATTCCACTAGCAGGCCGGAATGCCCCATCGTGTGACCTGCCAGATTCACCACCGTGACCCCATCAGCGATTTCGTCGCCTTCGTTGACAAAGGCAAACCTGTCTTGCAGGGATGTCATGCTTTCCAACTGCTTTTGATAGTGCGCATCGTCGGAAGTTCTCCAGCGTCCCGCGGATCCCATCCACTCGTCCCATTCCGCCTGCATGGTCATATAACGCGCACGGGTGAAGACTGGCTCGCCATGAGCATCCAACAGCCCGGCGATGTGGTCGCCGTGAAAATGCGTCAGGTAGACGATATGGATGTCGGCGGCTGACAGGCCAATCTGTGCCAGCGCCGCTTCGACCTGGCCCCTGGCTGGGCGCGCCTGCTCGCCAAAACCGACATCCACCAGAATATGGCTGCCTCCGCTTTGAAGATACAGCACATTCAGGCTGTCTTCCGCTTCGCCGCCGCCCAGCGCCGCGCTGATGTCTGCCTGTGCAACGCTCGGATAACGTCCCGCCAGCCATTCGCTGTTTGCGCTGCTTGACCCTTCGTGCAAGACAGCGCATTGAATGTCGCCGCGGGTAAATGGATAAGCCTTGGTCATGTATGTGTCTCCTCTGACTGACTTTTCGCCCTTTTGTAACACAGGACAGGGGCGTCTGCAATGGCTGCCTGCGCGGTTACCCTCCGACCAGCGCCAGCGCGGTCAGCAGGAAAATCAGCCCGGCGCCGCCCCGCCCGATAATCACCGCGCGGCTGGAACCTGTGTACACTTTCAGCAGGCAAAAGGCAAGGCCTGTCAGCCAAGGATAGGCAAGCCCGTACCAAAGGACGTCATAATGCGCCTGATAAGGCGCGAAAAAGACCAGATAGTGCAGCAGCGCGGACAGGGCGCTGGTGATGGCGACGCCCCCCCAGGGACCGACTGTCGAGCGCAGCGAGGGCAAGATAACCGCCTGAAAAACCAGACTTTCGGCGGCGGGCTGCATCAGCACCAGCAGCAGCGCCGCTGCAATCGTTCCAGCAAGCCCCTGTGACTGAAAATCAAAAATCTCCGGAATCGGCAGGAATTGACCGCTCGCCAGGCTGATGGTCACATCGACGCCGAGGGCGATGGCGACCCCCAGCAGAAGCACAATCTGCCAGGGCAGCCAGCCGCGGTTCAGACGGAGCGCCTGCCAGCTTGCCGGGCTGCTGCGCCGATTGATGAGGACATAGACGAGGGTCAATGCCAGCCCAAAAGTCCAGCCGAGCATCAGCAGGAAGGGGCTTGGCTGGCTGCTGCCCAGCAGCAGTGATGAGATGGCGGGTCCTACCCCTATCAGATTGATGAAGAGGACGAGGGCGGTTACCGCGGCGATGGTGATGCTCCACGGCGGGGGCGCTTCTTCTGGCAGAGATAATTTCTGCTTCAAGGTCATTTCGCGGCGGTCAGCCTGATTTTGCGTCATCGACACATCCCCTTGGTCTTTTGACATGTCTGCGAATCCCGCTTAGCCTGCCAGCACTTGTTTATAGACGGCTAGGGTTTCCTGGGCGGTTTTGCGCCAAGAATAATTGCTTGCCAGCGCCAGCCCTTGATTAATCATGGCATCGCGCAGGGGCTGCTGAATCAGCAGGGCAATGATGGCGCCGGCCATCTCGCGGGCATTTTCCACACTGTAGGCAGCCGCTTCCAGCACTTCCTCAAAGACGATGGCATTGGAGGTGACGACCGGCGTGCCTGACGCCATCGCTTCCAGCGCCATCAGGCCGAAGCCCTCGTAAATGCTGGGGAAGACAAATACATCTGCCAGTCGGTACAAGGATGGCTTGTCTTCCTCCTCGACAAAGCCAATCCAGCGCACATAATTTTCGATATGAAGCTGTCGGCTGTATTCGCGCAGATTGGGGAACAGCCTGCCGTCCCAGTCGGGTTCGCGCCCGGCGATGACCAGCGGAAAGGCGTCTCCATCTGCTTCGCCAACATAAGTATACGCCAATAACAGGGTATTGACCTGCTTGCGCCAGTCGAATCCGCCCAGATAAAGGACGAATTGCTGTGGCAGGTCATATTTTTTGCGGATGCCTTCATCGCGCTCGCTGCCCAAACGCGGATGAAAGCGTTCGTCGGCCGCCAGATAGGTCACCGTGATTTGCTCTTCGGGGATGTTAAGCTGTTCTTCGATATCGAGTTTGGCGGTTTCGCTGATGGTGATGATGTGGCTGCTGCCGCGGGCGGCGGTGCTGACCAGTGAGGTATAAAAATTGGCGAGCGGGCCCTGATTATAGATTGGAAATTGCAGCGGAATCACATCCAGTATCGAGGTCACCAGTTTGATCGGGCAGGACAGGGGCGTTCCCCAGTAGGGTACATGGGCAATATCCGCCTTCAGTTTTTTGGCGATATGCGGGAAGGTGCGCTGTTCAAAAAAGACTTTGGCGAAGTTGCCGGATTGTCGGCGGGCGCCAGTCTCGATGATGCGGACGCCAGCCGCTACATCATCTGGCTGCTGAATATGGGGGGGCAGGATGAGCGATAGCTCAAGGTCATTGGCGGCTTTTTTGAGGTGCGTGACCAGATGGCGCAGGTATTGTCCGCTGCCGGTTGTCTTCTGATCCCAGAACCAGCCATTCAGGGCGATGTGCATGACCTGCTTTTTCCTGATGATGCTCCGAACATCTCGTCCTGATAATAGCGGATAATCTGGTCAATGGTATCGTTCAGTGAAGTGGTTGGCTGCCAGCCGATTGCCGCCCTGATTTTGTCAATGTTGGGCACGCGGCGGCGAAAATCTTCAAACCCCGCCTGCTGATAAGCCTGGTCGTAGGGAATCAGCTTGATGGCGGAGGCGCTGTCGGCGCGGTCACGGATGCGTTCCGCCAGCTGCATGATGCTGATTTCCTCGCTGCTGCCGATATTATAAAGTTCGCCCACAGTCGCATCGCTTTCTGCCAGACCTTGAATCGCCTGAACGACATCGTGAACATTGCCAAAGCAGCGCTGCTGCTGACCATCCCCATAGACTTGGAGGGTCTCGTTGGCAAGCGCCCACCGAACAAAGCGCGGCACCACCATGCCATATTGCCCGATCTGACGCGGCCCCACCGTATTGAATAAGCGAAACAGGGTGACGGGCAAACCGATTTCGGCATGATAGGCGAATGCCAAAAACTCATCGACCGCCTTGGAGGCGGCATAACTCCAGCGACTGCGGACGGTAGGCCCGGAGACGGTGTCATCATCCTCTTTGAAAGGAAAGCTGATGCCTTTGCCATACACTTCGGAGGTGGATGCAATCATCACCCGCCGCCGATAGCGGCTGGCTGTTTTGAGGATGGTTTCGGTGCCGCCGATATTGACCTCGATGGTATTGATGGGTTGGTCAATGATATTTCTGACGCCGACCGCCGCCGCCAGATGAAAAATAATGTCACATTCGCTGACAAGGCGGTCGATGACATGGATGTTGCGAATGTCCTCAATCGCATAGCTGAAGCTGGGGCTGCTGGCGAGATGTTCGATGTTTTGCAAGCGACCAGTCGACAGGTTGTCAATAATCGTGACCCGGTAGCCGCTCTTGAGCAGCTGCTCCGACAGGTGGCTGCCGATGAAGCCTGCGCCGCCGGTGATTAATGCGCGTGTCATAACCCGTCCTTTCGTGGATGACGCGAGGATGTTATCAGAGGAATGAAGCTGTGCAAAGTGACGGCTTGACCGCGCTGCTTGAGATAAGCGCGAATCAGCTTGCTTCCGACCCACCAGGCGGCGCGGCCATTTCTGTCATGGGGTCAAAAGCGATTCTGCATCGAGACAATTAGAAGTAAGTAATTATGTTTCACTATAGATGAAAGGATTACCAAAATATGCTAATTTAACATATAATACTCTTACCTGCACTAAATAACCAGGAGCTTTAGATTATGTTGGAGTTTATATCATCGCTACCCGACTTCGATAGTGACGACGTGACAAAATCGCTCTGGAAACGAATAAAAGAAAAATTTAATGACAAAGAGGGTGTCTGTTATTATAAACATCCCGTACTCGGCACGATGAGAGGAGTAATGGCTGATTTAACACTCTTTACTACCTCAAATGAACCGATTGCAATTCGTTGTTTACCTTACCAGATTGATGAAATCGAATCCGTTCAAGAGGATTATTGGGTTGTCAACAACAAGAAATTAGAATCACCGTTATTGGAGCTGGATGATTTTGTGGTTGCGTTAGACAGCTTAGTTAAGCTCGATCGAGTATTGCGCAGGCGTTTGAATCCAAAGGGAGTTTTGGCACTTCCTCTTATTTCAGAATCTGAGTTTAATACGAAGTTTGGAAATTTCGATCAAGTTTTTGATACCATATGGCGAGATGATGAAATCGATAGCATCATATCTCCATTAGATCCTGATTTAAGTAATCATGAATGGTTATCTTTTCGCGCGGTTATCCAAACCGCTACTCCTCTAAGGGAATTGTTCTCACCATTAGATCAAGATCAGCCAAAAACACTAAGTTCAGCTATACGTATATTGGATCGCCAAATCAAAACACTAGATCTTGAACAGGAAAAAGTGGCGATACAAATTCCGCCGGGACCTCAAAGAATACGAGGATTAGCCGGAACTGGCAAAACGGTTCTTCTGGCTATGAAAGTAGCTAATATACATCGCCATTATCCCAACAGGAAAATTTTATTTACCTTCAATACCCGAAGTTTATACAATCAAACAAGGCGATTAATCGAGGAGTTTTATCGTGTCCATAGAGCAAATACGGAACCTGATTGGAACAAGATTCATGTTCGTCATGCTTGGGGCAGTTGGAATAGAGCGGGTGTATATTCTGATATTTGTGGCAAAAATGAAACTGGGCGTTTGAGCTTTTCATCTGCTAAAAATAAAAACCCTGCTCTGCCATTTCAAGCATGTTGTGAACATGCACTTACATTAAAGATTGAGGCAGATTACGATTATGTCATTGTAGATGAGGCACAAGATTTCCCGCGAGAATTTTTTCAAATCCTGTACAAATTGTCCAGAGAACCACATTGTATCTATTGGGCATATGATGAATTGCAAAGTATTGCAAGATCCTCTCTCGAAATGCCGCGACCTGAAGACCTTTTTGGTAGCGATTTCGAGGGCAATCCGCTTGTTGTTTTTGATGGTCAAGATTACCCTGGAAACATTCAAAAAGATTTTATCTTAAATAAGTCTTATCGTTGTCCACAAGAAGTCTTGATGCTCGCACATGCTATTGGATTAGGATTGTACAACCCTAGTGGTTGTGTGCAGATGCTTGAATCTAAAGATTCTTGGTCAGCAATTGGATACGAAGTAGAGGGGGATGCGGAATGGCAAACTGGTGATAGGGTAACGCTTAACCATCCCGAAGAGAATAGCCCGAATCGAATTGCTGAAATATATAAAGGTCATCAGGAAATAATAACAGTAAAAGATTTCCAAACCCGAGATGAAGAATTTGATTGGGTTGCGTGTTCCATCGGAAAGGATGTCAATGAAGAAGGCGTGAAACCCGAGCAAATAGTTGTTATTATTCTCGATGCTTTGAGTAACAAAAAGTTTGCAACAGAAATACAGAAGAAGTTGGTTCAGCATGATGTTGCTTCTACAATTCCAGGGGTTATCCATGACGCTGATTCATATGCAGAAGAGGGACGAATTACTATCTCCAGCGTATTCCGAGCTAAAGGCAATGAAGCTTACATTGTATATGTTGTTGGATTTGAAGAACTTTATAATTACGTTGAGGCAATTGAGAACCGTAATCGTGCTTTTACGGCCATAAGCCGTTCCAAAGCATGGGTGCGCATCACCGGCATGGGGGGAAACATGAGAAAAGCAAAAGATGAAATTAACGCTATTCTGGATGATATACCCAAATTTCACTTTACTTTTCCGGATATGGAGAAGATACGCACCCTGGATGCAGTTACTCGAAAACGACGGAGCAAGCGTGAACGAGCTAATAAGAGGGTAAGGGAAATCTTAAATGATCTTGAACTACTTGAAGCCTTAAGCCCTGAGTTACGAGAACGTTTGAAGGTTGTTTTGGGACAACGTAGTGAGAATTAGCGATGTGTATCAGTCGATTATAGCATCCTATGATGATTGGAATGGATTTCTAATTAATCCCAGTTATGCGCGTAACGATTATGAGGTATCGTGGGGCAATAGGATCGCTGGAATTCGCAAAACTATTGTTAGAGAATCTGACGTGCTTAATATGGCTGAGAATCATCAGTATACTTTCCAAATTTCGGATGATGGATCTCTGATCCAACTCTACTACCGATTTGACCAAAGAACGAAGCAAATTGACGGTGCGAACTTAGCATTCTATAGAGCATACTCGGAGCAAGAATCCATTGCCGAAGAATTCCTCTTAGCAGAATATGGTGTAACTCCACTTGGTGATGCAGAGATGACTGACACAGAAGAGGGCGTTCACAGTTCTTTCCGGGATCCACCGGTTGGTTGGATGCGGATTGATTATGACCCCAATGCAAAGGAACGCGGCATCATTCACCATGATTGTCATATGCACTTGAGTAATTTTGCGGATGCTCGGTTTATTATGAGCGGTGTTCCATCGCCACGTCAGTTTATCGAGCTTGTGGTTGCCTCTGTATACCCTGCAAAGTATGAAGAGCATCGCTTGGAATTAGGTGCAACAAGTAATGGTGGTTCAAGGACTTGGGGATACAGAAATCCGCAACAAATTAATAACTTGAACCAAGAGAGCATGCCTTTAGATGGAGACCCCATTTACAACCAATTGACTCACTTTCGTGTACCGAGTTAAATAGATAGTTCGCCAAAACTCCGCTACATAGACCAAGTGTCAGGTCAAAAGCGATTCTGCATCGAACCGACATAACCGGTCAGTTCGGCATAGCCGTAGCCGCTGACATCCCCAGTGATGCTCACCGCGCCTTCCCAATACTCAATGCCAGTGCCGTGCAATTCTTGGTCAGCCTGCAAGGGGGTGACGCTGAAGCTGAAGCCATCGTCGCCCAGGATGTCGACTTCCCAGCCAGCCGGATATTCGGCATCGGTATGGGGGCTGATCCAGGTCGCGGTGGTTTGGATGACGAAATCACTCGAACTCAGGTAGCGCGTGCTGCCATCGGGATCGACCAGCAGCCCGCCAAAGGCAGGTTGCAGCCCGCCATCGCCAAGGCGAATCTGACCCAGCATCGCTTCGGTATGGTTGTCAAAAATCAAGCCAAACCAATCCCATCCCTGGGCATCCGCGCCTAATGCGCTGGTGCTGAACTCGTGATCCATCCAGCTGTTTCCGCCAAGGGCAAAGGTCTCGTTCCCGATGCGAATGCTTCCTTCGGTTATCAGGCGGGTCAGGCTGTAATAATAGCTGGCATTGCCGATGTCATCGCTTTTGGGGCTTAGCCCCTGGTCGCCTTGCAGCGCCGGTGGCTTGACCTGTTTCAGTTGGACGTTCAGGGCGAAGCTGTCGGCATCGGCGCTGATGCGCTGGCGGGTCGCATCAGCATTTTCGGCGGCGACCTGCCAATCCTCGAGCCAAACGCGATAGCTCGGCTCAACAGCAGCCCCCGCCAATCCAGCGCCGCCGCGGCTAAAGCGCACATCGTGATAGAAGGCTTGCTTGGCGATGTCGCTGATGGTGAAATGCGCCATATAAATGTCGCTGGTGCGGAATTCGGAATCGGAAATCGGCTGGACGGGAGAAATCGCGCGGCGGAAAATCGTGAATTGATAGCCGAAGCGGCGGCCATCGGCGGCGGCCAGATTGCCGGTGTAATACCACCATTCGGTCTGAAAATCGGGATGCGGGCCATGGTCGCGCGGGAATTGCCAATCCCAAGGGTCAATCGCGCGGGCATAACCCTCGATGGCTTCGGGAGCGGCTTCAAGCTGCGTGTAGGCGCTGAGGGCGGTTCCGCTCGGCGATTCTTCAATCAGGTTCAAGCCAAAGATGACCGCCAGCAGCGTACCGAGCAGGATTCCAATCAGACGCCAGTTCATCCCCCGTTCCTTCATTCGGCCATGCCGGCAACATCCAGAACGGCATGGAGCAAGACATTGCAAACTGCCTCGAGATCGGCGGCGGTGGCGCTCTCCGATTCGTGGTGGCTGATGCCATCCTTGCAGGGCGCAAACAGCATGGTGGTCGGCGCGATATTGGCGACATAGCAGGCATCATGCCCGGCGCCAGAGGTGATGTACTGGTGCGATGCGCCCAGCATCTCGCAGGCTTTTTTGACCGCGGCAATGCAGCTTTCATCAAAGGCAAGCGGCGGGGTGTAAGAAATCTGTTCCAGGGACAGGCTCAAGCCCACCTCGGCGGCGACCTCCTGGCAGACGGCACGCAAAGCCGCATCCATCGCGGCGAGGGTGTCTGCTGAGGGATGACGCATATCCACGGTGAAGTTGACTTGGCCGGGAATGATATTGCGCGACCCAGGAGATACCTCAACCTGCCCGCCGACGGTGCCGCGCGCCAGCGGGGCATGATGATGCGCGATTTCATCCACAGCCTGGACAATTTTCGCCATGCCAAGCAGGGCATTGCGCCGGCCGAGCATAGGCGTCGAACCCGTGTGCGAGGCGAAACCCGTCAGCGAAACATCGTACCAGCGAAATCCCTGCGCCGCATTGACCACGCCAACCGAGATGCCGCCATCATCGAGGATGGGGCCCTGCTCGATATGACATTCAAAGAAGGCTTTGAAAGCATGTCCGCGCACTGGCGAATCGCCATAATAGCCGATGCGCTTCAATTCCTCCACCAAGGCAGCGCCAGTATCAACCGCCTGGCGCGCATGCGCCCAATCCAGTTCGAATACGCCGCCATAAACGCCCGATGCCAGCATGGAAGGGGCAAAACGAGCGCCCTCTTCGTTTGTCCAGTTGACGACTTCCAGCGGCGCCAGCGTCGTGATGTGGTGGTCGTCCAAGGTGCGGATGACTTCCAGACCCGCCAGGACACCAAAGACGCCATCGAATTTTCCGCCGTAGGGCTGGGTATCCAGGTGGCTGCCCATGGCGACTGGCGCCTGGTCGTTGTCGAACCCGGCGCGGCGGGCAAACATATCGCCCATATTATCGACCGTCATCGTCAGATTGGCTGCGGCGCACCAGGCGGCAAACAAATCGCGCCCCGCTTTGTCCTCGTCGCTCAAGGTCAGGCGATGGCTGCCGCCGTTTTCGGTCGCACCGATTTTTGCCATCTCCATGATGCTGTCCCACAAACGCTGTCCATTCACTCGAATGTTTTTGCTCATTATGGCTCTCCAGTTTGTCCTTTCGGTCACATCAAAGGCTGCCAGCAGGTGCGGATCCGTTTGGCGGTAGACGCAGTGTCGGGCGCTCATACAGCTTCCCGTATCGGATCATGGACGAGATGCTGCCAGCCGTGCAAATCTTGACGCAAGCGCTGGACGACATCGCCGCAGCTTGGCTCCGCGACAAGGTTGACGATTTCAGACGGGTCCTCTTGCAGGTCGAACAGCTGCCAAATGGCCTTGCCGTGCAGGACGGACTGGATGAGCTTGTAACGCCCGTCTTTGACGCTGCGCTGACAGGGGCGACCCTGTGGATGCCCGAAGACGCCTTGGTATGCCGAGAAAATGGAGCGGCGGTGCCGGGTCGTCAGTCCGCTTAGCAGGGCATTGAGGCTGTGTCCCTCGTTGGATTCGGGCAGGGGGATTCCAGCCCGTTCGCAAAGCGTCGGGAACAGGTCAAAGAGATAAACCAGCGCATCGGCTTGCTGTCCGACCGGAATGCCAGGCCCGCGCATGATAAGAGGGATGCGCATACTGTGGTCATAAAGATTCTGCTTGCCCATCAGACCATGCTGACCGACCCCCAGTCCGTGGTCGGAGGTATAAATGACAAGGGTATTATCGCTCAGGTTCTTGTCGTCCAAGGTCGCCAAGATGCGCCCGATTTCGGCATCCATGTGCGAAATCATGCCATAATAATCGGCAATGTGCCCCCGAATCGCGGTCTCTGTGCGCGGATAATCCGCCAGCACTTCGTCGCGGATGTCGCGGACGCCAAGCTCAAAGGGATGCTCGGCCATGAAGTTCGGCGGCAGTTCAATCTCGTCCGGCTGGTACATGCTGTCATAGGGCGCGGGCGGGGTGCGCGGATCATGCGGCGAGGTAAAGGCGACATAGGCGAAGAAAGGGTCATCGTCAGGCTGATGCGCGTTGAGGAAGTCGATGATGTCATCGGTGAACAGGGTGGTCGAGAAGCCGTCGGCGATGTAGGCCGACTGCGGGTCATAGACGCCAGCAGGGTCGAAGTCGTGAACCGGCACAGCGTACTGGTCGGACATGCCGCCAAAAAATGTCCTGCCGCTCGCGCTGAAGCAGCGGGCGAAACTGTCGCGGCGGTTGTGCCATTTGCCAGTGCTGAAGGTCGTATAGCCATGCTGCCACAGCAGTTCGGGCAAGAGCGGTATGTCCTTTGGCAGCGGGTCGGGCGTGGCGAAGAGGTTGCGGCCGCTCATCAGCATCCCGCGGCTGGGCATGCACACCGCGCCGGATGTCGAGCCCATGATGTGCGCCTGGGTGAAGGTCGTGCCGTCTGCCATCATCTGGTCAAAGGTCGGCGTCGCCACCTTTTCCATGCCCAGACGATTGATGGCGGAAAAGCGATGGTCATCAGCAATCATCAACAGGATATTGGGTCGGGTCATCTCGTTTGCCTTTGAGAGAAACGGGTCAGTAACAGGATAATACCCTGTGGAGAACCGCTCTGCAAGCGCAAAGCAGCCGCATTAAAACAAGATTCACCACAGAGGACACAGAGGGCGCGGAGAATAATTCTGGAGCATCGCTTTTCTTCGTGTCCTGCGCGCCTTTGCGGTGAAATGAATGTCAACGGAACTTGTGCGATTGCCGTCTGCGCCATCCGTTTTCAGGATTTTGTGCTAAACTAAAATGACGAACCCGACTGACAGATAAAGAAGGTGCGCTCCATGACTGGATTGGCTCTCGCGCTGCTGGCACTCCTTTTCATCATCCCCATCCCCTTGTCGGCGCAAGAGGCTGATTTGATTTTGGCGCACGATGCCGGGGTGGTGAGGGCATCCTGGAGTCCGAATGAAAAGCGAATCCTGACGGCAGCCGAGGATGGGCTGGCGCGGGTTTGGTCGGTGGAAAATGGCGAATTATTACTGTCCATCCATCATCAGGATGAGCCGCTCACCCATGCCCGCTGGAAGTCCGATGGCGCGGCGATTCTTTCATCTGACGAGAGCGGCCGGGTTTTGTATAGCTCAGCGGCTGATGGCGAGACGCTGCAAAGCTGGCAGCTGGAGGGCAGGCCGCTGGCGCTGGATGTGAATGCCGCTGAGACGCAGGTTTTTGTCTTTACGGCGGCGGGCAAGGGGGCGGTGCTGTCGCTGGCGGATGGCGCAACTCGCCTGAACCTTGCCCGTTCGGGGGTTATCAAGGGCGCTGGCTGGAGCGCGGATGAATCGCAGGTGCGGGCCTGGTCGGAAGACGGGCGCGTGGTTGTCTGGGAGCTTGAGTCGGGGGAAGTGGCCGCCACTTGGTCGCTGCCGCATCGCGGGATGATGCTGGGGATGGCATGGAATCGGGATGATACGCGGGCGCTGGCATGGTACACCGATGGCAGCGTGTTTGTGTATGAGACCGATGGCATCAGCGTCAGCCGCCGTGCCGTGAGCCAAGCGCGGCACCGCAGTTTCGTTCAGCGCGCCATCTGGTCGAGCGATGAATCGCGTTATATGTCCTGGGCGGCTGACGATACGGTGCATATACGGTCGAGCGCCGAAGGGCAGTCGCAGCAGATCTTGCGGCACGAGGACTGGGTTGTGGGCGCAAGCTGGGATCGGGACGAGTCGCGGGTGCTGTCCTGGTCGCATATTTATCTTTACCTGTGGGAAGCGGGAGGGCCGCCGCAGCGTTTTCGCCACAGGAATCTGGTTCGCGGGGCGGTCTGGAATCAGGATGCGAGCCGAATTTTGTCTTGGTCATGGGATGGCACAGCCCGCGTATGGACGCCTTGAACGCTAGATAACGAGCGCCAGGGCGGCAATCACGGCAAAGGGCGTCAGGGTGCCGATGAGGATGCCCGCCATAATCTGCACGGCTGTATGCCGTTTGAGAACCAGCCGCGCCAGAACCACCACCAAAATCATCGGCATGAAAATCAGGCTTTGGCTGAATCCAAACAGAATCGCCGCCGCCGAAATCATGCTGCTGGCCGCCATGGCATGCAGGCTGATGTGGTTGAAGAAGGTCGCCAGCAGCATCAGGGTCAACTCGACGATGCTTACCAAGGTAAGAATGACCAGTATGGGATGAGCGCCGAATCGCAGGAAGACCATTTCGGTGAGAATGCCGGCGATGATGGCTATCGAATAGGGGATGTAACGTTCGCGGCTTTCGCGCATGTGAAGATCGCCAATTCTCCCCAGCCTGACCATCGCGGCGACAAATAAAATGGGCAGGATGCAAACCATCAGCGTAAAGATGGCGGCGTATATGAGCGCCGCAGGGCGGGAGGGGGTCACGGACAGGGCAATCAAAAAGACCCAGACGCCCCAGACAATCGGCGGGCTGATGAAAAGCGAGACGAGATGCGCCCATAGCTTGTCATCCGTTTCTATATGATGTCGGACTACAGCCGGAACCGGCACGCGGATGTCCATCATTCCTTCCCTGTCAGCCTGTATCCACAGTCATTATAGCAGTCAGCTGTCGATTATGGTATCCTCTGAACGGCTTGGGAGGAACGCAATGGCAGTCGAGACAAAAGGCATTGAAACCCGCGTCGCCGTGTTGGAAGCGCAATATGAACATCTGGCAACGAAGGCTGACCTTGCAGCCCTGCGGGTTGACCTTGAGAGGCTTGGGACCAGATTGATTGTTTGGTTCATCGGCATTTGGCTAACCAGCGTTGCGCTGCTTGCCGGGCTGATATACTTTTTGAACAACCCATCCCCTTGAAAGGAAAGAATACGGGTATGCAAAATGATTCATCATGGCGGTCAGTCGCATTGAATGCGGTCTTTACGCTGCTTGCCGCGCTGGGCATCCTGATGGCTCTGCTTGGCATTGGGCTGGATTATCTTCCTGGTACCAGCCCTGGCTTGAGTTTGCCGCAGCTGCTGCTGATTGCCGCCGGTCTGCTGCTGTCGGTGATGGCTTTTGGCTTGCGGCGGGCTGGTGTGCGGCGGCGGGCGCTGGAATATATGCGAAAGCATCTGCTGGCAGGATGGGTCATCAGCGTGATAACACTGATTGCGCTGGAGTTGATTTTGTCCGCTGCGGGCATATCCACCTACTTCCCGCCTGATATTCCGCAAGAGCCTCTTGATGCGCTGCCCTGGTGGACTTGTGATGAATCTGGCTGTCGCTATGTGTATGAGGCTGTGGTCGCCGCCTGCGAGCAGGGAGAGCTTACCGGGCGGGAGTGTATGATAAACCGACAAGGCTTCCATGATGCGCAGGACTTTGTGGCTGGGGCTGACTTTGATGAGCGCACTCGGATTCTGATGCTGGGGGATTCATTTGCCTTTGGTCATGCAGCCGAGATCGGAAAGTCGTATGTCGAGACCATCGAGTCCAGCTTCCCGCGGAGCATCATCTGGAATATGGGGATGCCGGCTACGGGGACGAATCAGGCTTTGGCATCATTTCAGGCTTATGCGCCTGTCCTTCGGCCGCACTTGGCGATTCTCGGCTTCTATGTGAATGATTTTTGGGACAATATGTTTCCGATGGACATCGAGCTCCTCGAATTTCAGGGCAGGGAAATTTTTATACGGCCAAATCAGAATAGCGTAGTCAGAATAGCGGGGGAGGCGATTGAGTTAGACTCTCACTCGTTCTCTTATTACACATATGGTGTTGAGCCGCCTGCCCATGAAATCGAGCGGCTGATCGGCGTCACCCGTTTGGGAACACTGATGCTGAGAATAATTGACATGGTGGAGCAAAGCATCGTCGAAGAGACGCCATTTGACATACAGATAGATGTTGATGTCACGCGCGAAATACCTGCTTGCCCTGCGCGGGGCGGCCGCAGCGCAGGACACGGCCTTGCTGGTTTTGCTGATTCCACATCGGAATGATATGAGCTCTCCTGGGGCGCACTATCAAACTGCGCTGCGATTAATGGAAGAACTGGGGATACCCTATATCGATCCGAGCCATCTGCTTGAT